>JAITCV010000080.1 GCA_031282905.1 Azoarcus sp.
CGCGTTGTCGAGGAAACGCCCCAGCGTAAACGTCTTGACCGGCTGCGGCGCATAGAGCGTGTACGAGAACATCGGCGAGGTGGCGTGAATGCGGTCACGATAGACGCTGGCGGTATTGCTCGCCGCTTCGCTCTCCAGTAAGGCTATGTCGGTATGGCCGGATTCGACATCGAGCAGCATCTGGAACACGTCGCAGTTGTAGCCAGCCAGTGTCTTGACCTTGCTGGCGATGCCCGATATTGGCTGATGGTAGAGATAGATCGCGTCGCGCAGCGCCATATCGGCGTCCGTGCCGCTTCCTGGCGTACCGGCACCTGGCGTACCCGGCGTGCCGCCGCCGGTGCCAGTGCCGCCGCCCGGCGTGGCTGGATTGAAAGAAAGCACTTCGATCTGTTCGATCATGTAGCCGTGTCTGTCGCCGGCTTGGCCAGTGCTGTATCCGCCCCATCCAAGCAGGATCCGATACACATCGCCGATGTCCAACACGCCGTTGCCTTGCGCGCCCCAGGCACCTTGTTCGGCGAAGCTGAACAGGCCGGAATAAACCCCTTCGCTTTCCCTGAACAAGTAAGTGTTGAGCAGCCATACCTCGCCATTCGGTTCATACAATTGCATCATCAGGGACGTGGGCGGGGGATTGGCGCTGGGAATATTTGCCACCCGCATGCGCAGGCCAGCCGTGCCGGCGAGTGTTCCCTGCGGGATGGCGGCATATGGGAAAATCCATGAGTCCTTGTTGCTGTCCTTGATGGAGCCCGCCACGCTGACACTCGGGCAGGAAGCGCCCGCGGCTGAAGCAATTTCATCGACGTTCAACGAGACGATGTTGGCGCCCGCGCTGCCTATCCACTTCAGGCATCTTCCGTCTGCCAGCAGCGGGTCGGCAGGCAGCGTGGCAATGACAGTGGCGATATCGGGTTTCAACGTGATCCACACGGCATCGCTGTGCGCGCCTTTTGTCGCCCGCAACGTGACGTGACTTTTCTTGTCCACGAACCCGTTGGCCTGGAAACGGCAAGTCAGTTTATCGCCCGCGATCTGTGGCGGAGCCATCTGGACGAGGCCCGGCCCGGCGGCGCATTCGACCTGCAAGTTTCCCGCGCTATTCCCAAATGTATATGCACGCGCGGCGATCTCCACCGTGCTCCCTTCGGCGACGCTCACATCGATGTCGCTGGCGCCGCTGCTGCGGCGAGGGGAGGTATGTTCCTCGCCATCGATCAGCAAGGCGCCCGTGACCATGAGAGGCGGCAATCCGGAGACCTTCGGCGTGGGCGCGGTCACCATCCGGGCTGTCGCGGGTACATTATTGATTCCGGACAATAGCAGCGGTTTGATCGTGTTTTGCGGATTGGCGAGTGTCCGTCCGAAAATGTCCTTGATTTTCGTGGCGTTGCGCAGCGCCGCCGCATTGCCGCCGCCCCAGGTGACCGCGACGTACTCATCTCCTTTTTTGAAATAGACGGTGCGTCCCGGCGAGGTGGCGCATGCGCCGTGACATTCGGAAGCCACCACCTTGGCATCCGCCAGATGGCGAGTGAGCACGGCGAGGGCGACATAGGCGGGTTTCGTGGAGAAATCGTCGCGCACGATGCCCCAGATGTGGTATTCGCCTTCGAAGTATTCGCCGCCGATGAAATAGAACACGCGCTCGTAGCCGGTGGCGAAGCCGCTCGCATAGGTTCTGACCAGGAATTCCGCCTGCGCCAATTCGGCTGCTTGCCAATCGCCATCCGCGCCGCGATCTTGCGGCTGCAATGAATAGCCGCGCTCGGTAAACCAGCCGGATTTTCCGGCGACGCCGTAATTGCTTTCCTGCTCCTTGACCGATGCGTCGAAGAAATTATCCAGATAATTGCTCAGGATGAAGGTGTTGTTGTCGACATCTCTGCCGTGGTGATGCTGATTGCGCGTATCGAAGAAAGCGGCGCCGCCATTGAGATAGGTTTCCTCGAAGAAACGCCCCCCGCCCCGGGAAGCAGAGCCGATGAGGACGTTGATGGCCGGATCGACGGATTTGACTCCAGCATAGAACGCCTTCAGTCCGCTGGCGTATTGGAACGGATAGCCCTTGAAGAAGTCTACCGCCTGTTGTTCATTCCAGTATTCGATGTTGCGCACCGTTTTGCCAAGATTCTCCGCGTATGCCCGCCCGAAATTGTAGATGGCGTTGTAATCGAGCGGTATTCCCGTCGCTCCCGCGCACGCGGGTGCATTGTGGAACACCTGTACCGATTCCATGCGGGCGGCCTTGATGGCCTTGGCCACCCAGTCGTAACGCGCACCGCTGCCGGGCGCCAATCCCCAATTCGTGGGCAGGCAATTTCCATCATCAGCCCACGTCAGCCGATCACGCAGCGTTCCAACCCCGGCCTTGCGCAATATTTCCAGAAAAGGCACGACCTGGTTTTCACTCTTTGCGCCTATTCCCCAGCTCACCCCGGTATCCAGGCCGAAGCGCACGTCGTTGGGCGGCGGGTCATTGGGCAGTACGGCCAGCGTACTCTTCCAGCCTCCCGCCACCACATTCGACTGAATGAATTGCACGCTCGCCGTGTAATGGCCGATGGGCTGCTTGCCGAAATCGATGGTGGTTACGTCCTGGGTATTACTTTTCGTAATGATGGGAGAATTGACAAGATTCCCATCGAGATCGCGCAATTGCATCTTGAATGTCCCCACGGCATTTGCCGGCACGGTGGAAAAACGCCAACGGGCATCTTCCACCTCCGTGATCACCGTGTTCACCTCTTCGACCATCACCGCCACGCCGGGGGATACCGTGAGACCATTTATTTGCCATGTTCCGCGAACGTTATCCGCAGAGGTTCTGGTGCTCACGGCCCGCACCCGGATTTCGACTTTCGCGGCGCCGTTCGGCACGGCAATGGCTTCATTGAAGGCGAGGCCGGAATATTCGCCGAGCCACGGCCCATATTCCTTGACCAACAATTGCCCGCCGCTGCCGTTGAGAAACCGCGCCACGACAAACCCGCGCGCGCGGTTGAGTTCCGATTTCAGGGTGCCAAGCAGATGAATCGCGCTATCGCCCGGCGCAAATGTACAGGTGAACGCGGTTGATTCTTGAATCTTTTGTGTTTCATTTGCCGTTCTGGGGAGCGCCAACACAGTGAGACTGGCGGGCGCACCGCCGCATGACAAGGCCGAAGCGGGAAGCGGGGCCAGCAGCGCAAGGACAGCCCCGAAAATTATGATGATAGGATGTGGCATGATTTTCTTTTCCATCGAGAACACCATTTGAAAACATGAAAATGGCGGCCAATGGCCGCCATCTCGTTCAGAACGGGATATCGTCGTCGAAATTGCCGAAACCATCCGACGCGGGCGGCTGCGGGGAAGATGGAGGCGCTGGAGGCGCGGCGGACGGCGCGGCAGGCCGGGAAGGCGCGGGCGCGGGCCGTTCGCCCCAATCGCCGCCGCCCGGCGGTTCGCCACCGCCTTCACGGCGGCCCAGCATCTTCATTTCATCGGCACGGATTTCGGTGCTGTAGCGTTCAACGCCTTCCTTGTCCGTCCACTTGCGTGTTTGCAGACGGCCCTCGACGTAGACCTGGCTGCCTTTTTTCAGGTATTGCGCGGCAATTTCGGCCAGACGGCTGAAAAACACCACGCGGTGCCATTCGGTCGCGTCGCGGCGCTCGCCGGTGGTCTTGTCTTTCCAGGTCTCGGTGGTGGCAAGGGTGATGTTGGTGACCGCATCGCCACTGGGCATGTAGCGCGTTTCCGGATCGCGCCCCAGATTGCCGATCAGCAGGACTTTGTTCAGAGAGGCCATTTCTGTTTCTCCTTGGTGATTGATTCCATTACATTATCATGATTTGCCGCCTGGTGGCGTGCGCGCCAGCGGAGGCCGCATCGTCACGGCCAGCGCCAGCCAGAAGAGCGCCAGCATGCCACAGGCCAGGCTCACCCCGCGCTGCCCAAAATGCTGGGCAAGCCAGCCGCCCGCCGCGCCGCCGAGAAACAGCCCGACCGATTGCAAGGTGCTGTAGACCCCGAGCGCCGTTCCCTTGATGGCGGGGGAGACGATGCGCGAAATCCACGACGGCTGGGTTGCTTCCAGGATGTTGAAGGCCACGAAAAAGAGCGCGAGCCACCAGCCGATCCAGCCCACACTGTCCGCCCAGGCATACAGCCCGAGTTGCACCAGGGCGAGCAGGGCGATCGCGGCGATGAACACCTGCTTGAAACGTCCATGACGTTCGGCGGCAATGACCGCGGGCACCATGACCACGAACGAGAGCAGCACCGCCGACAGGTAAACCTTCCAGTGATTGGCGAGCGCCAGTCCGCCGGCAACCAGCGCCGCAGGCACCGTGATCCACATCATGATCTGGATGAGATGGAGGACGAACACGCCGAAGTTGAGCCGCATCAACGCGCCATTGGCGAGGATATCGGCAAGCGCGCCGCCACTCGCGCGCGGCAGCGGCGGCGCGACCGGCACCACCCAGACCACCAACGCCATCGCACCGACGGCGAGCGCGGCAATCAGCCAGAACATGCCCGCCATGCCGATCATGGCATAAAGCGGCGGCGCGGCCACCATCGACAACGCGAACACCAGGCCGATGCTCGAGCCGATCATCGCCATCACCTTGCCGCGATGTCGCTCGCGGGTGAGATCGGCGGCGAGCGCGGTGACCGCCGCCGAAATCGCTCCCGCGCCCTGGATGATCCGTCCGGCGATGATCGTGTGGATATCCCCAGCCAACGCCGCGACCGCGCTGCCAATCACGAAAAGCAGCAATCCAAAAAGAATGACCGGTTTCCTGCCGAAACGATCGGAGGCCGCGCCGAAGGCGATCTGCAACAGCGCCTGGGTCAGCCCATACGCCCCGATCGCCAACCCGACCAAGGTGGCGTCGTCTCCGCCCGGCAACGAACGCGCATGCACGGCGAACACCGGCAGGATCAGGAACAAACCGAACATGCGCAAGGCAAAGATGAGCGCAAGACTCACCCCCGCGCGGCGTTCGGCGGGGCTCATCGGGTCACGCGCGGAAAGGAAGGAAGACATGCGGGGGCAGAATCGCGGAAAGAGCGGCAATGAAAAGGCCGCGATTCTAACAGGGACGGGAAACAGATGTCTGCGCAGCGGCAGTACCGCGCAGTAGCGCGAAACAGGACGGAAAACCGGAGAAAAACGAGGAAAAACGGGCGACCCGCATGTCAGTGGGGCGTCATGGTTTTCCCGATCATATGACGAGACCTATTCGTCCAGACAAGCCCGTTCATTCCAGACAAGCATATTCGGTAAATGCCGCGCCATCGAACGCCAGCCAGGTTGGATGGTCGCGCCAGTCGGCGAGTACATGACGCGCGCAGACATGGCCGTCGACGAGATGGCTGTGGCGGGCTGGGCGATGGGTGTGGCCGTGAATCAGGATGGGGTAGGCGTGCGCGCGCAGGCAACGGGCGATGGCGTCGGCGTTGACGTCCATGATCTCCAGGGGTTTTTCCCGTTTGGCGGCTTCGCTTTGCGCGCGCAGGCGGGCGATGAGCTGTTTGCGCGTGGCGAGGGGTTGGGCAAGAAACATCGCTTGCCAGTCCGGGGAGTGCACTTGTTGACGAAAGTCCTGATAGGCCAGATCGTCGGTACAGAATTCGTCGCCATGGGTGACGAGGATGCGCAGGCCGCCAAGGGAAAGCAGGGCCTGATCGGGTAACAGGGTGAGCCCGGCGCGGCGGGCGAACTCCGTGCCGACAAGGACGTCGCGGTTGCCTGGGACGAAAAAGATCGTGGTGACGGCGGAAAGCTCGCGCAGCCAGGCGCAGATTTGCTGGTTGAACGGGTCGGCGGCATCGTCGTCGCCCGCCCAGGATTCGAACAGGTCGCCAAGAATGTAGAGATGGCCCGCCGCGCGCGCCGGGCCATGGAGAAAAGCGTCAAACGCGGCGGCGGTCTCCGGGGAACCGGCGGCGAGGTGCAGGTCGGCAATGAAAAAGGCCGGCAAGGCGCTTGCCGGACCGGCGCATGAAGCCATCGTAAATGAAATGAGCGGATCGAACTGGTCGGGTTCAGACGATTTCGGCGCGCTCGATGATCACGTCTTCGCGGGGCACGTCCTGGTGGAAGCCTTTCGAGCCGGTCGTGACCTGACGGATTTTGTCTACCACATCGAGGCCGTCGGTGACATGGCCGAATACGCAGTAGCCCCAACCTTGCGGGTCGGGGGCGCGGAAGTCGAGCGCCTTGTTGTCGGTGACATTGATGAAGAATTGCGCGGTGGCCGAGTGCGGCTCGCTGGTGCGGGCCATGGCGATGGTGCCCCGCGTGTTTTTCAGGCCGTTGTCGGCTTCATTCCTGATCGCTTCCTGGGTGGCTTTTTGCTTCATGCCCGGCTCGAAGCCGCCGCCCTGGATCATGAAGTCCTTGATCACGCGGTGAAAAATCGTATTGTCATAGTGGCCGGCGGTGACGTAGGCGAGAAAATTCTCGACCGTGACCGGGGCCTTGTCGGCATCGAGTTCGAGGGTGATGACGCCGTGGCTGGTATGCAGTTTTACTGTCATGGCAATGCTCCGTGGGTTATGTCATTTCCAGATCGGAGACTTATCGACTTCGCCTTGCCATTGCACTGGCTCGTCTTCGCCCCATGAACGACCTGGAAATGGAATTATTTGCCCTGGCTCTCGGCCGGGGCGGGCGTTTCTTCGAGGATGCGGGCGGACTGGATGACGATCGCGGTGACCGGCACGTTCTGGTGGAAACCGGTGGTATGGGTGGGCTGGCTGGCGATCTTTTCCACGATGTCCATGCCCTTGACCACCTTGCCGAACACGGCGTAACCCCATTGGTCGCGCGACGGATCGCGCGACGACGGATCGTCGAGGAAGCTGTTGGCGACGAGGTTGATGAAGAATTGGGAGGTCGCCGAGTGCGGCGCGTTGGTGCGCGCCATCGCGACGGTGCCGGGCAGGTTCTTGAGGCCGTTGCGGGCTTCGTTCTCGATCGGGGGACGGGTCGGTTTCTGGGTCAGGCTGGCATCGAAGCCGCCGCCCTGGACCATGAAGCCGGGAATGACGCGGTGGAACACAGTACCGTCATAATGGCCATCCTTTACGTACTGGAGAAAGTTTGCCGCCGATTTGGGAGCCTTGTCGTCGTCGACTTCGATGACGATGTTGCCCAGCGTGGTCTGGAGTTCGACTTGCGGACTGGCGGCGCTGAGCGTGGTGGCAAGGCCAAGGACGAGAGGGGCAACGAGATGGCGGATCATACAGGCTCCGTGGGAGTGGTGGAAAAGATGAAGGCGGGAAGAACAGCGCGGGCTGCTATACTTTCCGGTCTTTCAAGACCGTGCCGATAAAACTGCCGGATTCTAGCAACAACTCCCGATCGCCGGAATGCTTACGATCTACAACACCCTTTCGCGCAGCAAGGAAATCTTCCAGCCCATTGAACCGGGCCGCGTCCGAATCTATGTCTGCGGAATGACAGTGTACGATTATTGTCATTTGGGTCATGCCCGGGTGATGGTGGTGTTCGACATGGTGGCGCGCTGGCTGCGGGCGAGCGGGTTCGATGTGCTCTATGTCCGAAACATTACCGATATCGATGACAAAATCATCAAACGCGCCGCGGAAAATGGCGAATCCATCCATGATCTCACCGCGCGCTTCATCGATGCCATGCATGAGGATGGTGATGCCCTTGGCGTACAGCGTCCGGATGTCGAGCCGCGCGCGACCAACTATGTCGATAGTATGCAAGGACTGATTCGGCTGCTCGAGGAAAAGGGTTTGGCCTATGTCGCCGCCAACGGTGATGTGTGTTATGCGGTGCGGCGTTTTCCTGGTTATGGAAAACTCTCGGGCAAGGCGCTCGACGATTTGCGCGCGGGTGAGCGGGTGAGCGTCGTCGATGGCAAGGAAGATCCATTCGATTTCGTATTGTGGAAGCAGGCCAAGGCCGGGGAGCCGCTCGAGGCGCAATGGGATTCGCCCTGGGGACGCGGGCGGCCGGGCTGGCATATCGAATGCTCGGCGATGAGTTCGGAATTGCTGGGCGATCATTTCGATATCCACGGCGGCGGACAGGATTTGCAGTTTCCCCATCACGAAAACGAGATTGCGCAGTCCGAAGGCGCGCATGGACATGGCTTCGTCAATTACTGGATGCACAATGGCTTTATTCGCATCGACGACGAAAAGATGTCGAAATCACTGGGCAACTTTTTTACCATCCGCGAAGTGTTGGAAAAATACGACGCGGAAGTCGTTCGTTTCTTTATATTGCGCGCGCATTATCGCAGCCCGCTCAACTATTCGGAAAGCCATCTCGACGATGCCCGCCAGGCGCTCACTCGGCTTTATACGGCGGTCAAGACGCTGCCGCCCACGGCGACGCCCGCCGTCGATTGGACGACGCCTTGGGGTGAACGTTTCAGGGCGGCGATGAATGACGATTTCAATACTGTCGAGGCATTGGCGGTGTTGTTCGATCTGGTCAACGAGGCCAACCGCGCGGGCTCGCCCGATCTCGTCGGCCAACTTCGCGCGCTGGCCGGGATATTGGGCCTGCTGGGACGCGAGGCGCGGGATTTTCTCCAGGCGAGAGAAGATGGAACACTTGACGCGAGCGAAATCGAAATCAGGATTGCCGCTCGCGCGAAGGCCAAGAAAGCGCGGGATTTCGCCGAGGCCGACCGCCTGCGCGCGGAACTACTTGCTGCGGGCGTTGTCCTTGAAGATGGACCGCAAGGCACGGGTTGGCGGCGCGCTTGATCATACCGTATGTCCGGATGTGCCGTATCTGTGGAAATCCGTTGGTACGGGAAAGCGTTCTTGTGCTACGGTAAAAAAGTGTCCCGGCTCCAAGGGCCGGGTTGTCGTGACTGATGACGGCGCAACGGACATGCGTTCCGATTCAGTGGTGTTTGATATTTTTGGATGGGCAAAATGAAAGAAAAAGACATTTGTCGTATTGCTGTGTTCTACGATGGCGCTTACTTCTTCAAAGTCAGCAGCTATTATTTGTATCAACACGAGCGCCGGGCACGTCTATCGTTCCGGGGGGTGCACGATTTCATCGTCACCGAGGTCGCGCAGCGCGAAGGGATTTCCCCCAGCCGCTGTCAGATCGTCGACGCGAGTTATTTCCAGGGCCGCCTGACCGCGCAGCAGGCATCGGAGCAGGAACGCCTGTTCTCCGACCGTGTATTCGAGGACGCGCTGACCCGCGCCGATATCGCGCTTTTCCAGCAGCATTTGCAGACGAGGCCCGATGGCAGTTTCGAGGAAAAACGCATCGATGTCTGGCTGGCGCTGGAAGCCTATGAGATGACCAGCCTGAAAGAATACGACGTCTGCGTGCTCATTACCGGTGACGGCGATTTCGTGCCCCTGGTACGGAAACTCAACACCCTGGGGGCGCGGGTGATGCTTCTGGGCTGGGAATTCGAATATGAGCGGGGGGACGGGCGGGTGATGCGCACCCAGGTGTCGACAGGGCTGATCGATCGGGTGAATTATGCGGTAATGATGAAGCCCCTGATTGACGACCGCGTGCGTCGCCATGACCCCATCGTCGACAACCTGTTCATGCCGCGCGCCAGCGAAAATTCGGACTGGGAAAGCCATCGCCAGGACAACAATCGCCCGCTGCCGGCGGACTTCGTCGAAGGCGCCGAACTGGCGGGCAACATCGTCAACCTCATTGCCGGGAAAGGATACGGCTTCATCAAGCCAAAGATGGGCAGCGACAACTATTTCTTCCACGCCAGCGACCTGGTCGGCGTGTTGATCGACGAGTTGCGCTACGACGATCATGTCCGCTTCGTCACCGCACGTGGCGAAAAAGGCATCGTGGCCAAGAATGTGCGCCTGGAGACCGAGTCCGAGCGTCTCGCCGCAATTGATGAAGATCGCATACCCGAAACCTCGAGTCTGACATTTCCCCAGGAGGGAACCCCATTCGTGATGGATGACCGCACGTTCTGAGCGGCGATGAAGTAACGGGCATCGGAAGCACGGGCGAAGCGCCGACAGGCCGTTCGCCCGTGTTTCGTTTTCGGCCCGTGCTCGTTTTCGTTTGTTTTGCGCTGGTTTTCCGTTGCGTCGATTTCGACGGAATAGAGAAAGCCGGGAATAAAAGGCCAAAAACAAGAAACTGACCCGTGGAGTTTCAATATTCTTTCGAGTCGGACCACATGTTGGAATTGAAACGGATGACGCGATTTCGCCCCGATTCCTTGGCGTGGTAGAGCGCCACATCGGCGAATTTGACCGCCTGCCAAAAAGTATTGCTGTCGCTGGGAAAATCGGCCATGCCAATGGAAATGGTTTTCTGCAATACGACGCCATTATGGTTGATCTGCATCGCCTCCACGGCGGTACGGATTTTTTCCGCGACTGTTTCGGCTTCCTGACCGGAGGTTTCCTGGAGCACGACCATGAATTCCTCGCCGCCATAACGGATGACGATATCCGAGACGCGCACCGAAAGTTTGATGACGTTGGAAAGAGCTTTCAGCATGGCGTCGCCGGCATCGTGACCGTAGGTATCGTTGATCATCTTGAAGTGATCCAGATCCAGCATCAGGATGGATATGGTCACCTGCTTGCGGCGCACATTGGCAGTCAGGGTATCGATGTATTCTTCCAGGAAACGGCGATTGTTGAGACCGGTCAGGGGATCGCGCAGGGTGGATTCCTTCAGCGTCTCCATCAGGCGGCGCACTTCCAGTACCGGGGCGGTATCGCGCAGATAGGCGGAAATATAGGG
>JAITCV010000135.1 GCA_031282905.1 Azoarcus sp.
GATTGAACAGATCATAAGCGTAGCGGGCAATCAGTTGTTCATTGCCGTTTGTTGTCTGGGCGACTTCGACCAGCCGATTCTGGGCGTCGTAGCGGTAATGGGTTTGCCGGTTCTCTGCCATCTTCTTGATCCGGTTCCCCGAAGCGTCGTATTCGTAGCAAATCGTATTGGCGCTGCCGCAACTGCCTTCTCCAATCTGGATCAGCCGGTTATTCTCGTCATACTTCCAGGGTATCCGGTTGCCCACGCCGTCCAGCGTAAAGGTTTCCTGGTCATTCCACAGTATTCCCTGCGTCTCGGCTTTCGTCAGTCTCAATTCATCATCGTAGGCGAAGGTCTCGGTCTTGCTGTTGCTCGTGCCGCTGACCGTTTCCGTTCGGCTGCGGCGGGTGAGTTCCTGTTCCTTGCCGTAGGTGTTGACGAGATTCAGGGTGTGCTGAACCTTGAGACTTTCCAGATTCAAGTCCGTGCGGTTCCCCAGTCCGTCGATTTCTTGCGTGACTCTCAGAAAGGGGGCGTAATTCAATTGGGTTTTTCGACCGTCTTCGCCTTCGATCAGCCGGTGGCCGCGCGCGTCGGTGACCGCGATCAACCGATTCCGGAGAATACGCCAGATGGTGGCTTGCTTCGGGGAGGAAAATGCCGGAGTGGAATGCATGGGGGAACATGAGTGAGGGATCGGGGGGATTATCCGGCGAGAGAGGGGAATTTGCAAGGTGGCCCGAAGCTCGAGATACTGGAATTGATTGAAGGACTGCAAGACCCCCAAGACGTAGAATCGCTGCATTCGCACAGCTTTGCAGCGCATGATCAATCGCAGCTTGGAAACGGAGATGGACGTGCATCTGGGCTACGGCGGAGGCGGCGGCAGGGCGAAAAGTATCGGGCGGTGGTTCGCATCTGATGAGACAATTGGGCATTGCAATGAGTCACGGCAGTTACACAGTTGGTTTGACAGACGCGAACAGCCTCCATTACTGTGGCCCTATCAACCCTCGTTGTCGCATCCATTTCCCTTCACGAACAAGCCGCAGGTATCTAGCATAAGAAGGGAAAACGTAATCGCCATATTGCATCAATACAAAAAAGAACATAAGAATGAAATAATCTTTCACAAAAAAAGGATATTTTTTGACAAGTACCACACCACTTATCGAGAATAAACTCCAAAAAATAGCGTGAAAACAAAAGACTTTTACATAAAAAGAAACCGCGCACATTACATCATCATCTGGGTAATTAGAATTTCTGGCAGGATTATAAAATGTAAGAAGGTCTATATAAAAACTCAAAATCCCTATTCCTAAATAAAAAATACCACTCCATACATAGCTCCCCCATGAAGGGGTTAGACTATCAAATCCGCTGAATCCACCGAAAACCCAAAGCCACCCCAATAGTACACAGTGTGTAGCTATACACTTGCAAAAAAACCAAATCTTCATTTTTCGCACTCACAAGACTTATCCGGCGTGTCGATGAATGTCGCGCGGATAGCAGATATCCATGCGTGGAGAGTCGAAGCCTGACATTTCAGGGGACAGAATTCCACCAGGCGCGAAGCGCCCACATAGATGACCGTCCCCTGCCTCAGCCTTCATCCTTCCGGGGCGCGAGTAACTGGCGCACGCTGTCGATCAGGCCGTCGGCGATGCGGTTGGCATCAACCCTGAAGTGGCCGCCGCGGATGGCTTCCTTGATTTCCTCGATGCGCGCGCGATCGACCACGGGGGTTTCGGCCAGCGCGGATTCGGCTTTTTGCAGGGCGGAGGAGAGTGTCGAGAATTGCACGTTTTCGCTGCCGCCCGGCTTGGGCGCGACGGGCGTTCGCGGCTTGGCTTCGGTCGTGGGGATGACTGGCTTGCCCAGATTTTCGATTTTCATGGCGGGACTCCAGAGACAGTTGGTTATCCTGACCAACGGCCAATATGTGTCGAACTTTAGGGCGCGGCAGATGATTTCGCTCGCTCACGTCCATTTCCGCACATCTTTGGTGCGGGAGAAAACAAGCTTACGTCCGCAACGAGATGATCGGCCAGCCTTGTTCGAGCGCGCGCGCGCGCAAGATGTCGTCGGGATCGACCGCGACCGGGTGGCTGACCCGCTCCAGCAACGGCAGGTCGTTGTGGGAGTCGCTGTAGAACCCGCTTTGCTCGAAGCAGGCGAAGTTTTGCCCCAGACTTTCCAGCCAGGCTTCGGTGCGGGTGATCTTGCCGCGCTGGAACGAGGGCACGCCGCGCGCCTTGCCGGTAAATACGCCGTTTTCCTGCGCGGGGATGGTGGCGATGAGGTGGTGGATGCCGAATTCGCGGGCGATGGGCGCGGTGACGAAACTGTTGGTGGCGGTGACGAGCGCAACCTGGTCGCCACGCCCGATATGTTCGTCGACCTTGGCGCGGGCAGCCGGGGTGATCATCGGCAGGATGATCCGCGCCATGAATTCGGCATGCCAGGCGTCGAGCTGGGCGCGCGCATGACGGGCGAGCGGGGCGAGCTGGAAATCGAGAAAAGCGTCGATGTCCAGGGTTCCGGCCAGGTAGGCTTCGAAGAATTCGGTGTTCCGCCGTTGCTGGACCTGTTCGTCGACCACGCCTTTTGCCGCCAGGAACTGGCTCCAGGCATAGTCGGAATCCCCGGAGAGCAGGGTGTTGTCAAGATCGAAAAGCGCAAGATTCATTTGAAATCGATTCGGTTGGAAAGCTGCGGAAAATTCAGAGGCTCAATCCTTGCCGCATCAGGGTGCGCAGCAAGGGCAAGGTGATGGGGCGGTGTTGTTCGAGCGAAGTGGCATCGAGCGCGTTGAATGCTGACAACATGGATGGCAGGTCACGGCGGCCATGGTTGAGCATGAAGTCGATCACTTCGTCGGCCAGATGCACGCCGCGCCGCGTGGCGAGCGAACGCAGGATGGCCGCGCGCGCGGCGTCATCGAGCGGACGGGCTTCGAAGATGAGGCACTGGCCGATGCGGGTTCGCAAGTCTTCACGCAGTTCGAGCCGTTGGGGGGCGCACGGCCCGGCGAGCAGCAGGCATTGCTGGTGCATGCAGGCGCGGTTGAAGGCATTGAAGAGCGCGATCTGGGCCGAGGGGTCCAGGCGCTCGATATCGTCGATCGCAAGGAGCGCGCCATGGTCTTCCGGCAGCGATGTCACCGCTTCGGCCTGGATGACGAACGCGGTCCGGCCTTGTTCACGGAAACGGGCGGCGGTGGCATGGAGCAGATGGCTGCGGCCGCTGCCGTTTTTTCCCCAGAGGTAGAGGTGATGGGGGACGCTGGCGAGCGCCGCCAGATGGGCGAGCAATTCGGCATTGTCGCCACGGACGAAATTTTCCAGCGTTGGCGGCTGGTTGGCATGGAGGTCGAGCAGGAGTTGCTTCATGCCGTGTTTTCGGTGGCGTCGCCGTTGTTGCCGCCGTTGTTGCCATTGTTGCCGTCATCATCACTGCCAAGATAGATCGGGCTGGCGAGCCAGGCGGCCTTGAGTTCGCGCAGGCCGACGAGCAGCGCGGCACTGACGGGCAGCGCGACGAGGATGCCGACGAAGCCAAAAAGCTGGCCGAACGCCATCAGCGCGAAGATCACCGCCAGCGGATGCAGGCCGATGCGCTCGCCGACAAGATAGGGGGTGAATACGAAACTCTCCAGCAATTGGCCGATGCCGAAAACCACCGCGACGCCGATCAACGGGTCGCCGCCCTGCAACAGCGCGGTGAGTGTGGCGAGCAGCAATCCGCCCGCGAAACCGGCATAGGGAATGAAGACCAGCAGCCCGGTGAGCACGCCGACCGGCAGGGCGAAATTGAGTCCGGCGAGCCACAGGCCGATGGTGTAATAGACCGCCAGCAGCAGCATCACCGACAACTGGCCCCGGCAAAACTGCGCCAGCACGCCGTCGATCTCGTTGAAAAAGCAGGTCGTGCCCGGCAGCCAGGGTCGGGGCATGGCGCGGGTCAGCCCGGCAATCAGGCGCGGCCATTCCAGAAGCAGATAGAACATCACCACCGGCACCAGGAAAAGGTTGGCGGCCAGGCCGACCAGCGCCATGCCGCCTTGACCCAAGCGGCCAAGCAGGATGGGCAGCAGTTCCTGCGCGCTGTCTTTGTTTTGCGCGAGCCAGCTTTGGAACTGGGCGGCGTCCAGGCGGATTTCGATGTCGAGTTGGGTGGCGAGCAAGGGACTGACACGTTGGTTGAACAGCTCGATCAGCCCCGGCAGGCGCTGCACCAAGGTGACCGCCTCGCGCCAGAGCAGCGGCAGCAGCACCAGCACGAGGGCGATGAGGACGAGGCAAAGAATGACGACCGCCAGCATGACCGCCAGCGGACGCGGCCAGCGGCGACCGACCAGCCAGTTCACCGCAGGATCGCAGAGATAGGCGAACACGGCGGCAATCGCAAAGGGCGCAAGGATGGGAGAGAGCAGCCAAATGAGCACGACCAGGGCGAGAGCGACCCCGAGCCAGGCGGCGGTTTGGAGACGGGTGGCGCGGTGCAGGGGCATTTTGAGTAGAATTCCTGGTTTCTCGCGAGCGTCGCCCGCAAAGTCCTCGACTGTAGCCACTTGGCGGCGCGGCTTCAAGCCGCTTTCAAACCATGCGGCGGAGTTTCAACCTGGGAACGATCTTGAGCATCCAACATTCTCCCCTTTCCTATCGTGACGCCGGTGTGGACATCGAAGCTGGTGACGCGCTGGTCGACCGGATCAAGCCTTTCGCCAGGAAAACATTGCGGCCCGAAGTCCTCGCCGGTATCGGCGGTTTTGGCGCGCTGTTCGAACTGGGCAAAAAATACCGCGAGCCGGTGCTGGTGTCGGGCACCGACGGCGTGGGCACCAAGCTCAAACTTGCCTTCCAACTCGATGGGCATGACAGCGTTGGCCAGGATCTGGTGGCGATGAGTGTCAACGACATCTTGGCGCAAGGCGCCGAACCGTTGTTTTTCCTCGACTATTTCGCCTGTGGGCGGCTCGATGTCGCCACCGCCGCGCGGGTGGTGAAGGGCATTGCCGCAGGCTGCGAGCTTGCGGGCTGCGCGCTGATCGGCGGCGAGACCGCCGAGATGCCGGGCATGTACCCGGACGGCGAATACGACCTCGCCGGGTTCGCGGTCGGCGTGGTGGAAAAATCCGCGATCGTCGACGGCAGCCGGATCGCTCCGGGGGACGCGGTGCTGGGGCTGGCCTCCAGCGGCGCGCATTCCAACGGTTATTCGCTGATCCGCAAGATCATCGAACGCGCACAGCCCGATGTCGACGCCGATTTCCATGGCCGTCCCCTGCGGGAGGCGCTGCTGGCGCCCACCCGCATCTACGTCAAATCCCTGCTCGCGCTGATGCGCGCGCGTCCCGGCGCGATCAAGGGGCTGGCCCACATCACCGGCGGCGGCCTGAGCGAAAACGTGCCGCGCATCCTGGGCGAGACGCTCACCGCGCGCATCGACGCGAACAGTTGGCCCATGCCGCCGCTTTTCCAGTGGCTGCAACAAGGCGGACAGGTCGAACCGCGGGAGATGTACCGCGTCTTCAACTGCGGCATCGGCATGGTGGCGGTGGTGGCCAAAACCGAGGCCGAGGCCATATCCAATGAACTGTGTGCGGCGGGAGAAACGGTGTATCGCATCGGCCACATCGACCAGCGCGCGCCGGGGGAAGCGCAGACCCTCGTGGGCTGACGAGGCGACCGCCTCCGCCCAACACCATGACCAACGATCTTCCCCCCAACGACGAGATTTCCTCCAACGAGGTTTCCGGCGACCCTGCCGCCGATGTGGGTGAGACCGCGCCGCAGCGGGTGGTGAAGGTTCGGCGCGACTACAACACCTGGGTCGCCAACGAAACGCTGGAAGACTATGCGCTCAGGTTTACCCCGCGCAGTTTCCGCCGACTCTCCGAACTGCGCGTGGTCAATACCGCTTTCGGTGGCGCGGCCTCGTTCCTCGTGCTCGAAGCGGTGGGCGCGACCATGCTGGTCGGTTACGGCTTCATCAATGCGCTGTGGGCGATTCTCGCGGTCGGGCTGATCATCGCCCTCGCCGGCATGCCGATCAGCTTCTATGCCGCGCGCCATGGCGTAGACATGGATCTGCTCACCCGCGGTTCGGGCTTCGGCTATCTCGGCTCGACCCTGACCTCGCTGATCTACGCGTCGTTTACCTTCATCTTCTTCGCCCTGGAAGCGGCGATCATGGCCTATGCGCTGGAGATGGCGCTCGGCATCCCGCCCGCCTGGGGTTACCTGATCTGCGCGCTGGTGGTGATTCCGATGGTCACCCACGGCATCACCGTCATCAGCCGCCTGCAAACCTGGACCCAGCCGCTGTGGCTGTTGCTGCTCGCGCTGCCGTTTTTCTTCGTGTTGTCATCCGACCCGCAGGCGCTGGCCGGACTGTGGCAATACCCCGGCGTCGATGGCCGGGGCGGCGCGTTCGACTGGCGGCTGTTCGCCGGGGCGATGACCGTGGGCATCGCGCTGATCACCCAGATGGGCGAACAGGCCGACTATCTGCGCTTCATGCCACCGCGCACCGCGCGCAACCGCTGGCGCTGGCTCATCGGCGTGATCCTCGGCGGGCCGGGCTGGGTGCTGATCGGCGTGGTCAAGATGATCGGCGGCGCACTGCTGGCTTGGATGCTGCTGCGCGACGGCATGCCGCCGGCGCGCGCGGTCGAGCCCAGCCAGATGTACCTGCTCGGCTTTTCCACCGGCATTGCCAGTCCATTCGCGGCGACGATGCTCACCGCGCTGTTCGTCATCGTCTCGCAACTCAAGATCAACATCACCAATGCCTATGCGGGTTCGCTGGCCTGGTCGAACTTCTTTTCCCGGCTCACCCACAGCCATCCGGGGCGGGTGGTGTGGATGGTGTTCAACACCCTGATCGCCCTGCTGCTGATGGAGATGAATGTCTTTCGCATGCTCGGCCAGGTGTTGGGGCTGTATTCCAACATCGCGATCTCATGGATGATGGCGGTGGTGGCCGACCTCGTGATCAACAAGCCGCTCGGCCTGTCGCCGCCAGGAATCGAATTCAAGCGCAGTCACCTCCATGACATCAACCCGGTGGGCGTGGGCGCGATGCTGGTCGCCTCGCTGCTGTCGGTGGCAACCTTCGTCGGCCTGTTCGGCGCGGCGCTCCAACCCTTCGCCTCCTTCGTGGCGATCGGCACGGCACTGGTGGTCTCGCCGCTCATCGCCTGGGCCACGGGCGGGCGTTATTACCTCGCTCGTCCGGCGGACGACGCGCACGGTACACACAGCGGCGAATCGCGGCGGCAATGCTGCATCTGCGGGCAGTGGTTCGAAGTCGAAGACACCAGCCACTGCCCAGCCTACCAAGGCACGATCTGCTCGCTGTGCTGTTCGCTCGACGCGCGTTGTGAAGACCTGTGCAAACCCCACGCCCGCCTCGCCGCGCAATGCGCGGGGCTGATGGCCCACCTGCCTGCCGGCTGGCGGGCGACGCTCGGCGCGGGGCTGGGGCAATACCTGCTGCTGATGCTGGGCGTGGGCGTGATCCTGGCGCTGACGCTGGGCTCGCTCTATTACCAGGAAATCCTCTCCGGCGAGACGGCGGCCGGGCTGGGGCCGGTGCTGACGCGGGTTTTCATCGTGCTCATGCTGCTCTCCGGCATCGGCGCGTGGTGGATGGTGCTCACCCACAAAAGCCGCCAGGTGGCGCAGGAAGAATCGGAGCGCCAGACCCGTCTGCTGATGCAGGAAATCGAATCCCACCACCGCACCGACGAAGCCCTGCAAAACGCGCGGCGGGTGGCCGAACAGGCGAATCAGGCCAAAAGCCGCTATGTCACCTCGATCAGCCACGAACTGCGCACGCCGCTCAACAGCATCCTCGGCTACGCCCAGATCCTCGACGATGACGAAACCATGCCGACGCACCGGCGCGGCGCGGTGAGCGTCATCAAGAAAAGCGGCGAGCACCTCCTCGCCCTGATCGAGGACAGCCTCGACATCGCCCGCATCGAAAGCGGCAAATTCGCCCTCGACATCCGCCCCCTCGCCTTCCCCGCCTTCATCCGCGAACTGGTGAGCATGTTCGAAGTCCAGGCGCGCAACAAGGGGCTGAATTTCCAGTTCGAACTCGACGGCAAGCTGCCCGAGGTCGTGCGTGCCGACCCGAAACGCCTGCGCCAGATCCTGATCAACATCCTCGGCAACGCGGTGAAATTCACCCCCGGCGGCGCGGTGCGGCTACGGCTGACCTACCGCCGGGAAATGGCGCTGTTCGAAATCGTCGACAGCGGCGCGGGCATTGCGCCCGAGGACATCGAACGGATTTTCGAGCCTTTCGCCCAGGGGCGCGGCATGCGCGACGCGGTCTCCGGCACCGGGCTGGGGCTGACGATCAGCCGCATGCTGACCGATCTGATGGGGGGCGAACTCTCGGTCGACAGCCAGTCCGGCGTGGGCAGCGTATTCCGGGTGCGCCTCTTCCTGCCCCAGGTGCACGACGCGCAGGCCGAAAGCATCCTGCGGCGCGCGCGCCGCATCGGCTACCGCGGCGTGCGGCGGCGCATCCTGACCGTAGACAACGAACGCGTCGACCGCGAACTGCTGGTCAACCTGCTCGAACCCCTGGGCTTCGAGGTGGGCGAAGCGGCGGCGGGCGAAGAATGCCTGGAGATGTTGGACGAATTCCAGCCTCACCTGATCTTCATGGATTTGGCGATGCCCGGCATCGACGGCTGGGAAACCATCCGGCGTCTGCGCGCGGCGGGCTTTGGTGAAGTACCGCTCGCGGTGATCTCAGCCAATGCCTTCGACCGCGGCCTGGACAACGACGTCGGCCTGGCCGCGGCAGATTTCATCCTCAAGCCGATCCGGGTCGACGAACTACTCGACTGGATCGGCCGCCGCCTGCAACTCGACTGGGTGTGGGCGGAACCGGCGGAAAGCGGACATCTTGCGAACGGCATGGCGAACGCAACGGCAACGGCAGCGGCGTGGGTGCTGCCACCCGCCGAAGCCATCGCCCGTCTCGACGAAGTCATCGAACTGGGTTTCCCGCGCGGCATCCTCGCCACTCTGAGCGAAATCGAAGCGCTCGACCCGGCCTACGGCGAATTTGTCCGCGTTGGACGCGATCTGGTCCGGCGTTTCCAATTCGACGCGATGCGCGCGCTGCTGCGGCGCGGAGGCCAGGAGAGCCGATGATGGATGACGATCCGGGCCGCTGAACCGCCCATGGATCGCCACGTCGCTTGCGCTCCACGCAATGACAATGTTGTGGTGAGATTGCGCATTCGCCCCATGGCGGGTTTACAGGCCGGGGAGATCGAGGACGGAAGTGGCGCGGCCGCTGTAGAACGAAATGAGCAAAAAGCCAATCAGAATGCCCAATACGATGATGATGAGCCGGGGGATGAGGCTGGTTATGGTCGCAATGCGGAGGTCAACTTCCCGCTCATGATATTCGGCGAGTTTGTCGAGCGCGCTGTCCAGTTTTCCCGTGGATTCACCGACCGTGATGGTTTGCAACACCATTTCGGGAAAAACGCGGGCCGCTCGCACCGCTTGAAACAAGGTGTCGCCGTGTTCGAGCGCGGACTGGATATGGCGGCAGGCACGGTCATAGACATGGTTGCCGGTCACGCCATCCAACAGGCCCATGGTTTCGATCAATGGCATCCCTGAAAAGTAGGCTGTAGACATTGAACGGCTCCAGCGCGCGATGGCGTTGTCACGGGCCACCTTGCCGAACACCGGGATGTCCAGCAACAGTCGATCCACCCCCATGCGGAAATCTCTCGACGTTTTCCGGGCGGAGAAAAACCCCCATGTGCTGGCGATGAGGATGGCCAAAAACAGCGTAACGGGAAAAAACAGGCCGGGAAACACGATCGCGATCATGCCCAGGGCAACGATGATGGTCAGGGCGGGGTGATAGAGCATGGATTTGATCCGGCCCTTGAGCGCCAGCGTGCATTCCAACTGGCTGGCCAGCCGTCCCAGGAGGATGTCCAGCGTACCCGTCTGTTCTCCGGCGCGCACGATCTGAAGATAGAACGGGTCGAACGGGACAGGACAGGTTTCAAGCGCGGCAAAAAGCGAGCTTCCGCCCTCGATCTTGCAGCGGATGTCCGTCAGCATTCGATTGACGATCATGGAACCTTGCCCGCGCGACATGGTTTCCAGCGCGCACGACATGGGCAGCCCTGCTTTCAACATCGTGGCGAGTTGCCGGGTAAAGTTCGCGATATCCCGTTCGCGCATCGTTTCCGGGCGCGCCGATGTTTGTCGGCACGCGCCGCCTGCTGGAGTTTCCGCCCGTTTCATCGTGAAATGCACTCCTGCTTGAAGACCCACGAAACTCATCTGATTCTATCAGGTTGCGAAAAACCCCAGATCGGCGCGCTTGCCCCCGAATTTTCCCTCCACGCCTCCCCTCCCCTCGCCGGGAGCGCGGGCATCTTGCCCGCAGTGGGCGGGACGTGCCCCCTTTGGCTCCTTTACCTGCGCCGCCCTCGCTTTCCGGGAGAAGGGGAAAATCGAGCTACAGCAGCACCCGCTCGATGCCTCCGGCGCCAGCCTTGTCGACGTAATCCGCCAGCCAGTTTTCGCCCAGCGCGTGCCGGGCAAGTTCGACGATGAGATGGTCGGATTCCACGCCGCCGGCGACCTCCGCGTAGCGCGCCAGCCCTTCCATGCAACTCGGGCAGGTGGTCAGGATGCGGGTCCGGGCGCCGGGATCGAGGGCGCGCAGGGCGTCGACGTTTTTCTCGATTTCTTCCTGCTTGCGGTATCTGACCTGGGTGGAGATGTCGGGACGGGTGACCGCCATGGTGCCGGATTCGCCGCAGCAACGCTCGGAGAGCATGACCGGGACGCCGAGCAGATCGCTGGCGACCTTGGGGCCGGGGTATTGCTTCATCGGCGTGTGGCAGGGTTCGTGGAAAAGGTAGTTCACGCCGCTTGCCGCTTCGAGTCTGACGCCTTTTTCCAGCAGGTATTCGTTGATGTCGAGCAGGCGGCAGCCGGGGAAGATCTTGCCGAATTCGTATTGCTGCAACTGGTCCATGCAGGTGCCGCATGAAACGATGACGGTCTTGATGTCGAGATAATTGAGCGTGTTGGCGACGCGGTGGAACAGCACCCGGTTTTCGGTGGTGATCTTCAGGCCCTTGTCTTCGTTGCCCGCCGCGGTTTGCGGATAGCCACAGCACAGGTAGCCGGGCGGCAAGACGGTCTGCACCCCGAGGTGATAGAGCATGGCCTGGGTGGCCAGGCCGATCTGGCTGAACAGGCGCTCCGAGCCGCAGCCGGGGAAATAGAAGACCGCTTCGGATTCGGTCGTGGTCCTGGCCGGATCGCGGAGGATGGGAATGGTGGTGTCATCTTCGAGATCGAGCAGGGCGCGGCTGCTCTGGCGCGGCAGCCGGGCGGGCATCGGCCGGTTGATGAGGTGGATGACCTGGCCCTTGAGCGAGGCGCGTCCGACCGTGGCGGGCGGGGTTCGCAACTGGCTGCGGATGATGTGCGATTTGCGTCCGAATTCGTGCGCCATGCGTTGGAGCTTGAAACCCCAGCGGATCATGACCGTGCGCAGCAAGCCGAGCAGGGCGGGATCCTTGAGGGTGAGGAAGGCCATCGCCGCGATCTTGGCCGGATTGAACGAGCGTTTTTTTTGTTTGCGCAACAGATTGCGCATCTGGATGGTGATGTTGCCAAAGTCGATGTCGACCGGACAGGGCTTCTCGCAGCGGTGACAGACTGTGCAATGGTCGGAGACGTCTTCGAATTCGCTCCAGTGGGCGAGCGATACGCCGCGCCGGGTCTGCTCTTCGTAGAGGATCGCCTCGATCAGCAGCGAGGTGGACAAGATCTTGTTCCTCGGGCTGTAGAGCAGGTTGGCTCTCGGCACATGGGTGCTGCATACCGGCTTGCATTTGCCGCAGCGCAGGCAATCCTTGATGCCGTGGGCGATGGCGCCGATTTCGGTTTGCTCCATGATGAGGGATTCGTGCCCCATCAGGTTGAAGCTTGGCGTGTAGGCGTTGGCGAGGTTGCCGCCGGGCATGAGCTTGCCGCGGTTGAAGTGGCCGTTGGGGTCGACTTTCGCTTTGTAGGCGCGGAAAGGGGCGAGTTCGGCTTCGGTCAGGTAATTGAGCTTGGTAATGCCAATACCATGTTCGCCGGAAATGACGCCATCAAGGGAGCGCGCGAGCGCCATGATGCGGTCGACCGCCTGGTTGGCGGTCTGGAGCATCTCGTAATGGTCGGAATTGACCGGGATGTTGGTGTGGACGTTGCCGTCGCCGGCGTGCATGTGCAACGCGACGAACACCCGCCCGCGCAGGACATCGCGGTGGGTGCGCTCGATGGCCGCGCGGATCGGGGCGAAGACGTTGCCGTCGAAGATTTTTTCCAGCCGCCCATGCAGCTCGGTTTTCCATGAAATACGAATGGAATGATCCTGGATACGGTGGAAGAGCCGGGGGGCAACGGCGCGGTTGGTGAGTTCACCAGCGGTGACGCCATATGCCTCGAACTGGGCTTCGGCCTCGGCAAGCGGCAGGTCGAGTTGGTCGAGCAGCCATTGCCAGCGCCGACGCACGGCGGCGAGGTGCTCCAGCGCATGCGTGCGGCGCTCGCCGATCAGCTCATCGGCGGCAAGGTTGGCGTCGCCCTGATCGAGCGGCAATTCACCCGCGAGCAGACGGACGAGGGCGTCGGCGAGCGTGAGCTTGTTCTGGATCGAGAGTTCGATGTTGATGCGCTCAATGCCGTCGCAATAGTCGCCCATTCTTGGCAAGGGGATGACCACGTCTTCGTTGATCTTGAAGGCGTTGGTATGGCGCGAGATGGCGGCGGTGCGGCTGCGCTCGATCCAGAAACGCTTGCGCTGCTCGGGCGAGACCGCGATGAAGCCTTCGGCGCCGCGGCTGTGGGTCATGCGCACGACTTCGGCGGCGGCATTCATCACCGCCGTTTCGTCGAAGCCGACGATGTCGCCGATCAGCACCATCTTCGGGCGTCCATGGCGGCGGGCCTTGGTGGTATAGCCGACCGCTTTCACGTAACGCTCGTCCATGTGCTCCAGCCCGGCAAGTTGCACCCCGGCCCGGTGACCGCCGCCGCCGGGTTTGAACCAGTCGGTGATGTCGACGATGGCGGGCACGGCTTCCCGTACCTGGCCGAAGAATTCGAGGCAGACGGTGCGCGTGACCGGCGGCATTTGGTGCAGCACCCAGCGCGCGGCGACAATGATGCCGTCGGTGCCTTCTTTCTGCACACCGGGGATGCCGCCGAGGAATTTGTCGGTGACGTCCTTGCCGAGACCGTCCTTGCGGCAGCGCGCGCCGGGCAGGCTGAGGGTTTCTTCGCCCAGCGCCGCGCCGGTCAGGCCGTCGAAGCGGCGCAGGAGGAAATGGATGGTTTGCTGTTCGTGGATTTTTCCGAGGTTGTGGTCGATGCGCTCGACTTCGAGCCAATTGCCGTCGGCATCGACCATCTTCCACCACGCGAGGTTGTCGAGCGCGGTGCCCCACAGTACCGCCTTCTTGCCACCCGCGTTCATGGCGATGTTGCCGCCCACGGTCGATGCGCTTGCCGAGGTCGGATCGACCGCGAACACTCGTCCGGCGGCGCTGGCCGCTTCCGCGACGCGGTCGGTGACGACCCCGGCGCCGGTGCGGATGAGCGCACAGGGTTTGTCGAGCGGCTTGCCGCCGAGGCCCGGCAGGGCGAGTTCTTCGACCGGGCCGATCTGGGTGAGTTTTTCGGTGTTGATCACCACGGTGCGCGGGTCGAGCGGAATGGCGCCGCCGGTGTAACCGGTGCCACCGCCGCGCGGCACGATGCTGAGGCCGAGTTCGATCGCGGCCCTGACCAGCGGCGCGATTTCTTCCTCGCGGTCCGGGTAGAGCACGACGAACGGATATTCGACCCGCCAGTCGGTGGCGTCGGTGACGTGGGCGACGCGGGCGTGGCCATCGAAACAGATGTTGTCGGCGCGGGTGTGGCGGGCGAAGCGGTGGCGGATGGCGCGGCGGCGGCGGGCGGTTTCGTCGAACCAGCGTTCGAAATCGGCCACCGCGCCACGGGCGCGGTTGATGAGCAGGTTGACCTTGTCGTTGCCCTGGCGGCGGCGGTCGACTTCATTCACACGATGAGTGAGGGCGTCGACCAGCGCGTCGCGGCGCTTGTGGCTCTGGAGCAGGTCGTCTTCGAGATAGGGGTTGCGGCGCACGACCCAGATGTCGCCGAGCACTTCGTAGAGCATGCGCGCCGAGCGTCCGGTTATCCGCTCGCCGCGCAATTCGTCGAGCACGTCCCAGGCGTCGGCGCCCAACAGGCGGATGACGATCTCGCGATCGGAGAATGAGGTGTAGTTGTAGGGGACTTCGCGCAGGCGTTGGCTCATCGTGGTACCTGACTTCTTGAGGTGAGCCGATGATTCTAGCGGAGGCGCGAATTCAGACGAAATCGAAATACACCGTGTCGTCCTCGAATTCCTTGGACGAAAAACCGCAACCGATGGTGCCTGTCCCGCCGAGGGTGATTTCCTCGGCCTTGATGCAGTGCTCGGATTCGTCATTGATCGCCACGAAACAGCCATTGGTGCTCTGGTCGATCAGCACGAAGCCGTCGCGGCGACGCTCGACGCGGGCGTGCTGGCGCGAGGCGCGGGGATCGATGATGACGATATCGTTGCCCAGTTCACGGCCGATGAGAATGACCGGGCGATTCTCCTCGACGAACATGATGTCTTTCTGATGACGCAGGCGCAGGCGTGGCGTAAACGAAACCCCGGACTCCGGCACCGCCGGAATGCGCGAGGAAGTGAGGGGAGAGGCGGGATTCGGGGGAAGAGGATGCTGCGCCGCCAGTTGGGGCGCGGTGGAGGACGCGGGCGCGGACGCATTGGCGGGCGCAGCCGAGGCGGTGGCGGGATCGCGGGGGCCGATCATGAAGACCGGCCATGGCAAATGGCTTTGCGCGGGATCATGGAATGCTTCCGCGCTGGCGAAATGACGCGCGCCCAGGGTGAGCGCGTTGACCGCTGGCGCGCTGGCGAGCGCTTGCCCGGCGGTACACGTGAGGAGAAGCTGGCGCGCATCTTCCACGCCTTCGCCCCGTCCGTTGAGCACCAGGCCGAAGTGGATGCCGATCCGCACCTGCATCCGCGTGCCGCTGACGGGCGGCAACTTGAGTACCCGATCCAGCATTTCGCATGCGGCAATGACAGCAGAATCGGCTTGCTCGAATGACGCGATTACCGCGGAATGATCGCGCGCGATGATTTCTCCGCCACTGCCGCCGACGGCGAGGTCGACGCGATTCAGGCAACGTTCGATGGCGCGCACGGTTTCGGCTTCGCCAAGGCGAGAGACCAGACGGTCACCGCCCACGATTTCAGCGATGAGCACACAGAGATTGCTAGGTTGGGGCATGGCTGTACAACGATCAGGTGGCTGGGGGAGAGAAAAAACCAACCCGCGGATTATAACCTTGCCCTGCGGCTAACTTGAGCGCAAAACTCTGGTTACATGTCTTTAGTCACGAATGGGGTGCAGGATATTCGCCTGCCGGTTTATGACGTGAGGATCAAAGGCCGTGTCGCCTTCCCCTACGGCCACCGTCATGCCGCGTTCGATGACGGAAAAATCAAACAGCCGGGGATCAGCCAGATGTGAAGGCACGACATTCCTGAGCGCGGTGGTGAGCGATTCGATCCGGCCTGGATGATTTCGCGCCCATTCCCGCAACATGGCCTTGATCTGCTGGCGCTGGGCGTTTTCCTGTGAACCGCACAGCTTGCAGGGGATGATGGGGAAATCCATCGCGCGCGCGTAACGGGCGATGTCGTTTTCGGCGCAATAGGCCAACGGACGGATGACCACGTGCTCGCCGTTGTCGCTGACCAATTTGGGCGGCATCGCCTTGATCCGACCAGCGAAGAACATGTTGAGGAAGAGCGTCTCCAGGATATCGTCGCGGTGATGACCCAGCGCGATGCGGGTGGCGCCGATTTCCTTGGCCGTGCGGTAGATGATGCCGCGCCGCAGCCGGGAACAAAGCGAACAGGTGGTCTTGCCCGGCGCAATCCTGTCCTTGACGATCGAATAGGTATCTTCGGTGACGATGCGGTATTCGATCCCGATGGAATCGAAATACGCCGGCAGGACGTGGTCGGGAAAACCAGGCTGCCTTTGGTCGAGGTTCATCGCCACGAGGCGGAAATCGACCGGCGCGCGTTCGCGCAGCGCCATGAGGCAGGCCAGCAGGGTGTAGGAATCCTTGCCGCCCGACAGGCAGACCATCACCGTGTCGCCGTTGCCGATCATGTTGTAATCGCAGATGGCCTCGCCCACTTTGCGTTCGAGCTGTTTTTTCAGGCGCAGGAAACTGTTGGAAGGTGTGGTCGCTGGCACGATGTAAATTGAACAAAACCGAAGGCGGAAAAGCCGCCGGGATGAAAACGGGATCAGCCGAACAGCTTCAGGATGCCATCCAGGCCGACATGATCGAAGCAGCAATCGCTCTCCGCGCGTAGCGCGGGCTTGGCGCGCCAGGCGACTTTCAACCCGGCGGCGCGGAACATCGGGATGTCGTTGGCGCCATCGCCCACACAGATCACCTGTGCGGGGGTGAGAGCAAGGGTTTCACGGATCGCATCCAGATAGGCGGCCTTGGCTTGCGCATCGACGATGTCGCCGCTCATCCGCCCGGTCAGCAGGCCATCGACGATTTCGAGCCGATTGGCCCAGGCGTAGTCGAAGCCCAGCCGCTGGCGCAGGCGGTCGGTGAAATAGGTGAAGCCGCCCGAAACCAGCATGGTGCGCAAACCGGCGGATTTCAGCCCCGCCAGCAAGCGTTCGGCGCCGGGATTGAGGCGCAGGCGCTGTTCATACACGGCAGCCAGCGCGGTCTCCGGCAAGCCTTCGAGCAATGCGACCCGACGGGTGAGCGAGGTACGGAAGTCGATTTCACCCCGCATCGCCGCGGCGGTGATCGTCGCCACCTCGGTTTTCAGTCCCTGCATGTCGGCGATTTCGTCGATGCACTCGATATCGATCAGGGTGGAATCCATGTCGGTGACGAAAAGCCCGAAATCAGCGAGACGACAGTCTTCACTCACCCACGCCCAATCGAGTCCGGCGGCGGCGCACAACGCGGCCACGGCGGCATCCTTGCCCTCGCGGCGGGCGGCGGGCAGGCGACAGGCAAAATCGTCGATGGGATCGATTGCGCGCGCGCCACTGAGTTCGGCCAGGCGTTCGAGTGTGCTTCGTTCGAGCCGCGCGCCCTGGACAACCAAGGTCACGCCGGCGCGCCCCGCCGTGACCGCACATCGGGCAACACATCGGCCAGCACGGCATGGGCATCACGGATCATGTCGACCGTGGTCTCCCAGCCGACGCAGGCATCGGTGACCGAACAACCATACTTGAGCCGGGAAAGATCGGCGGGCGTGGTCAGGGGCTGATTGCCGGCGACCAGATTGCTCTCGATCATCAACCCCACGATGGAGCGGTTGCCCTCGCGGATCTGGTTGACCACATCCTTCATCACCAGCGGCTGCATCTCGGGGTTCTTGTTCGAATTGCCATGGGAACAATCGATGACAATGTTCTTGTCCAGTCCGGCCTTGGCCAGCCCCTGCTCGGCGAGCGACACCGAGACCGAATCGTAGTTCGGACGATTGCCGCCGCGCAGCACGAGGTGACCATGACGGTTGCCACGGGTACGCAGGATGGCCGACTGCCCGGCGGTGTTGATGCCAAGGAAACTGTGCGGGCTGGCGGCGGAAAGGATGGCGTTGATCGCCGCGCCGATGTCGCCATCGGTGGTGTTCTTGAACCCGACCGGGGTCGACAGGCCGGAGGCCATTTCGCGGTGGGTCTGCGATTCCGAGGTGCGCGCGCCAATGGCCGTCCACGAAGTCAGGTCGCCGTAATATTGCGGCGCGATCGGATCGAGCGCCTCGGTGCCGATCGGCAGGCCGAGCGTGGCGACTTCATGGAGGAAACGGCGCGCCTTTTCCATGCCCTCGTCGATGCGGAAGGAATCGTCCATGCGAGGATCATTGATGTAGCCCTTCCAGCCGATCGACGTGCGGGGTTTCTCGAAATAGACCCGCATGACCAGCAACATCGTGTCCGCGACCTCGTCGGCCAGCGCGCGCAACCTGTGGGCATAGTCGAGCCCCGCCGCCGGGTCATGGATGGAACAAGGCCCGACCACGACGAAAAGGCGCGCGTCCCTGCGGTCGAGGATGCCGGTCACGGCTTGCCGCCCCGCCACCACCTTCGCGGCGGTTTCGCCCAGCGGCACCTTGGCCTTGATTTCATCGGGCGAAGGCATGTGGTCGACGGCGAGGATATTGATGTTTTCGGTCTGGACTTCGGTTGGTTCAGTTTGTTCGGTTTGTTCAGTTTGGATAGCGGACATGCCGATCGTCTCCGCGAGCGGGAAAACCGATGATTTTACGCCCAAAACGTCCAAAGCCTCGAATTCAGGAGACATTCAGGGTGCAATCCAAAGTGGAGGAACCCCGTATGATTCCCTCCAAGCTCGCCATTGCGAGGCGCGAAGCGCCGTGTTTCGTAGGCTGAATAAGCCGAAGGCGTAATCCGACATGGGTTCATCACCGGCGCAAAGCGCCGCTGTTGTTTGATTTGCTTGTGCTGCGCATCGTGGGGACGAATGTCGGATTACGCTACGCTTATCCAAC
>JAITCV010000138.1 GCA_031282905.1 Azoarcus sp.
AACAGCCGACATTCGAGCGCGCCGTTGAAAAGCGGCGTGCGTTTGCTGGCCTTCAAGCCGATCAGTTTGGCCAGCGCCAGGTCGGACGAGAGCAGGTAACAACGCCAGCCCGCCCAGCGTTTTTTCAGAATGTCGCCAAGGCGGGGATAGAAAGCGGCGAGTTCTGCCGCCGCGCCCAGCCTGACGCCATAGGGCGGATTGCTCACCATGACGCCATGATCGGCGGGCGGGTTCGACGCGAGCAGATCGGCGCGTTCGAGCTTGACACAGTTTTCCAGCCCCGCCGCCGCCAGATTTTCGCGCGTGCGCCGAACCTGGCCGCTCACGATGTCCGAGCCATATATTGGCAAGGATCGCGGCGGTTGGCGCCGTTCCCCGGCCTCCTGGCGCAGGGTGGCCCACAGCGTGTGATCGAAGTTGCGCAGGCGCTCGAAGGCGAAATGGCGTTCCAGGCCGGGCGCGATGTCGAGCGCGATCTGTGCCGCTTCCAGCAGGAAAGTGCCGCTGCCGCACATGGGGTCGATCAACGGTTCGCTGGCTTGCCAGCCGCTGAGTTTCAGGATGCCGGCGGCGAGATTTTTCTTGAGCGGCGCATCGACCGTGGCGGGTTTGAATCCCCGTTTGTAGAGCGGCTCGCCCGAGGTGTCGAGATAAAGCGTGGCCGTGTCGTGGTTGAAGAAGGCATGGATGCGCACCGCCGGATCGACGGTATCCACATCGGGACGGCGGCCGCATACCGCGCGGAAGTGATCGCACACCGCGTCCTTGATGCGCAGGGTGATGAATTCCAGGCTTTTCAGCGGTGATTGGCGCGCGCTGACGAATACGCGGATGCTGTCGTCGGCGGTAAACCACTGCGCCCAGGTCGTGCTGTAAGCCAACTGGTAGATATCGGTTTCGTTTTGGTAGCGGCCCCGCGCCACACGCCACAATGTTCGAGTTGTGATCCGGCTTTCCAGATTCGCGCGGTAGCAGGCCCGCCAGTCGCCCGACCATGCCACTCCGCCATGAATGACATCGAGATCAAGCGCGCCGAGCGCGCGCAATTCATCGGCGAGCAGTTCTTCGAGACCCCGCGGCGCGGGAGAGAAAAAGTGTTCCATCGTGTTCGTCCAGAAACCTTCAGAATGGTTTCGCCACCACCAGAACCAACACCACCAGCAACACCAGCACCGGGATTTCATTGAATACCCGGTACCACACGTGGCTATGCCGGTTGCGTCCGGCGGCGAAATCGCGCAACAGCCGTCCACACCAGATGTGATAGACGGCAAGCCCCGCGACCAAGGCCGTTTTGGCGTGCAGCCAGCCCCCGACGTACATCGGGGAAAAGGTGATCCACAAGGCCAGCCCGAAGACGATGGCCAGCACGCCGATGGGCGTGACGAAACGGTGGAGTTTGGATGCCATCAGCGTCAGGCGTTCGCGGGTGGCGGCATCCTCGGTCATGGCGTGGTTCACGAAAATGCGTGGCAGGTAAAACAGACCGGCGAACCAACTGATGACAAAGAGCAGGTGGAGAATCTTGAAGGTGTAGTAGAAGAAGGTGTTGTGGAGGAAGGACATCATTCCGGGCTGCCTGGAGTGGGGGAGGATGAGGATACGGGTAAATCGTGGATGGTCGCCAGTCCATGAGCCACGGTCGGGTAGCGCAGGCGATAAGCCAGCTCGCCGGTGATGCGCGTATTGTCGATCCGGCGCGAGGCCGCGACAAAGGACAGCGCGCCGGGAGAAAGCCGGGCGCGCAGGTGTTCACGGGGCAGACGCGGCGGGCGGGGAAGCGCCAGTGCGTCGGCGACGAGATCGAAATAGTCGCCCATCTTGAGTCGGCTATCGTCCGTGGCGTTGTAGATTCGTCCCGGACGGGCGCAAGCCAGCGCGCGCAGGGTGAGCCGGGCAAGATCGTCGGCATGGATGTGGCTGGTGAACACGTCTTCCGCCGCTACCGCGACTGGATCCCCGCGACGCAGGCGCTCGACGGGCAGACGGTCGGCGGCATAGATGCCGGGCGCGCGCAGGATTGCCACCGCGACGCCATTGCGCCGCCCGAAGGCGCGCAGCCGCGTTTCCGCGTCCAGTCGGCGAATGGCGCGCGCACTGAACGCCCGGCAGGCGCGGGTCTCGGTGATTTCCGCGCCCGCGCAATCGCCATACACCCCCGTCGTGCTTATGTAAACGATGCGCTGTGGTAGACTGCCACGTTCGGCCAGCGCCGCCAGCAGATGGGCGGTGCGCGGGTCATGGCGGATGCCGTCGTCCGTCGGCGGCGGGGCAAAATGCAATACCGCGTCGGCAAGGCCGGCCAGTCTGGCGAGGCTTTGGCGATCGTCGAGATCGCCGCTGATCGGCACCGCGCCCAGCGCGCGCAAGGCGTTCGCGGCCTGGGGGCGATGCACGAGCGCGAAGACGCGGTGGCGTTGTGCCAGCCACGGAATCGCGCGCCGCGCAATGTCGCCGCAACCGACCACGAGAATCCTTTTCATCCGAAATCGATTCCAGTTGGAAATCTTCCCCGCCAGGGGAAAAAATCGCGCACGGGAAAGGTGCAATCCTTGCCGTGCTGTTTCGTCCGCTTTTGCCGGACATGGATTGAACACTTTCTCACATGCCATTCCAGATTTCGATTCAGCCCGGTGGGCTCCATTTTTCCGCCGCCGATCAGACTTTGCTCGACGCGGCGCTCGCCGCAGGGCTCAGCGTGCCCCACGGTTGTCGCAACGGGGTTTGCGGCGCTTGCAAGGGTCGGGTCGTGCACGGCGAGATCGACCCGGGCAAACCCGCCGACCACGCCCTGCCCGCCGCCGAACGCGAGGCCGGACAAGTTCTGCTGTGCTGTGCGCGGGCACGTTCCGACCTGGTGCTGGAGGTGCCCGGCGCCCAGGCGGCGGAGAGCACCGCCATCCGCAATTTCCCCGCGCGCGTGCAACGGCTCGAACGCCTGGCCGACGACGTGATGCGGGTCGAACTGCAACTACCCGCCAACGAATCTTTCCGTTTCCGGGCCGGGCAGTATATCGATATCGTGCTTGCCGATGGCGCGCGGCGCAGTTTTTCGATCGCCAACGCTCCGCACGTGGCGGACATGCTTGAGCTTCATGTGCGCAAGGTGGAAGGCGGGCGCTTCACGGCTCAGGTGTTCTCCACCCTGAAGGCGCGCGACATCCTGCGCTGCGAGGGGCCGTTTGGCGATTTCTGGCTGCGCGACAGCGCGAAACCCGCCGTGATGGTCGCAACCGGCACGGGGTTTGCGCCGCTCAAGGGCATCATCGAACACGCCATCCACACAGGCATCCAACGGCAGATTTCACTGTACTGGAGCGCGCGCGTCCCTGGCGACCTGTATCTGGATGCGCTTGTCCGCAACTGGGAAGCGCATCGGAGTCTGCCGGGTTTTCGTTACGTGCCGCTCGTCACTGGCGAAGCACCGGGCTGGCCCGGGCGGCGTGGACGAGTGACGGATGCCGTGCTGGCCGATCATGCCGATCTTTCCGGGGTCGAAGTCTATGCCTGCGGTTTGCCCGCGATGGTCGACACCGCGCGCACGCGCTTCACCGGCGAGCGTAAACTGCCGCCTGACGCGTTTTACGCTGATGCCTTTACCTTCGCCTCCACCTTTACTCCCAAGGACTGAGCCTCATGAGCCAGACTCTGCTCACCCGCGAACCCGTGGTCAACAAGAAACGGGCGATTACCGCCAACCGGCTGGTCGCGCATGGCCCCAATGTTCCCGCCGTGGTCGACACGCTCAATGCCCTGAACGAGCACTGGCCGAGCCAATATCCCGTATTCATCAGCCTGGGGCGGCTGGTACCCACCCTCGAATTGCTCGACTGGCAGGTGCCATCCAATGCCCACATCGAAATTCCCGCGCAGACTCTGGGGCACCCGCAAACCCTGGCCCTGCTGCCCCAGCTCCAGGCGGCGGGAATCAACGTCTGCCTGACCTGGTTTACCCAGGGCATCCCCCTGCCGCCGGGCGTGGACTGGCGTTTCGTGCTCCTCGACGGGCGCAAGAATCCGGCCCCGACCGGTTCGCCCGGCCTGAGCCTCGCCTGGGGCCTGCCCGACGTGCCCGCCTTCAAGCAGGCGGTGGCCGCCGGTTACGATGGCGCGTCGGGCTGGTTCTTCCTCAACGGCAATCCTCCGGCCAAGGAACTCTCGGCCAATCATGCCCAGATCATTCGCCTGCTCAATCTCGTGCGCAACAACGGCGAAATCCGCGAGATCGAGAACGTACTCAAGCAGGATGTGGCATTGTCATACAAGCTCCTGCGCTACATCAACTCCGCCAGTTTCGGGCTGATGGTGGAAATCCAGTCCTTCCGTCATGCTGTAAGTATTCTGGGCTACGACAAGCTCAATAAGTGGCTCTCGCTGCTGCTCGTGACCGCGAGCCGCGACCCCGGCGCACCGGCGATGATGCAGACCGCGATTTCCCGCGGGCGCTTCATGGAGCAGATGGGCGAGAGTTTTTTCGACGCCTCGGCCTGTGACAACCTGTTCATCACCGGCGCGTTTTCGATGCTCAGCGTGTTGCTCGGCACCTCGATGCAATCCCTGCTCGACGAAATGCTGTTGCCCGAGGCCGTGACCGATGCCCTGCTCTATGACCAAGGGGAGTACGCCCAATTCCTGCGCCTGGCAAAGTGTTGCGAAAGTTTCGATCCCGCCCCGCTCACCAAGGCGGCCGCCGAATTGCAGATCGACCTGGAGCAGATCAACCGCGCCCAGTTGCTCGCGCTGGGCTTTGCCGACAGCCTGCAAGCGAACTGATTTTGCGGGTAACGCGGATTCCTGCTGTTTTCCGAATCTGTATGAAATGCCATTTTCGTAGGTTGGATAAGCCGAAGGCGTAATCCGACATGGGTTCATCACCGGCGCAAAGCGCCGCTGTTGTTTGATTTGCTTGTGCTGCGCATCGTGGGGACGAATGTCGGATTACGCTACGCTTATCCAAC
>JAITCV010000175.1 GCA_031282905.1 Azoarcus sp.
TATCCGTAATTCCAGCGCTTTTATATCCGCATTCACCATACCAACTCCGTATTCACCAGATCAGCCAATATCTCATATTATCATATAAATGTCAATATTATTTACAGACGAATCCTAACCTGTTTGCGCATCGCCGGATCGTCCCCGAAACGCCGGATGATTTCATCATGGATGCTCAGCGCGGCTTCGAGTTTTCCTTGTTCCCTCAGGGCAAAGCCTTTGTTGTAAAACGCCGTAGCAAGTTGCCTGCGCATCTCGGGCGCGGGATCGTCACCAAAGCGCAAAATCAGTTCGTCATAGGCAGCAATCGAAGCCGCGAAATTTCCCCTTTCTCCCAGGGCGCTGCCTTTGTTGTAAAGCGCCCGGGCAACCTGCTCGTGCACGGCGGGCGTCGAATCTTCTCCGAAACGATGAATGATCTCGTCGTAAGCGGACAGCATGGCTTCGATCCCGGCGGCTTCCTCCCACTGCCGCAGGGTGCCGCCCTTGTTGAACAGTGCCTTGGCGACCCATTCGCGCACGGCGGGAGCTGAATCCTCCTTGAAGCGGGAAAAGACTTCATCATAGCTGGCAATCGAAGCCGCGAAGTTTTCCTGTTTTCCCAGGACGCAGCCCTTGTTGAACAGCGCTTCGGCCACGCGCCTGCGCATATCGGGGTTTTCTTCGTCCAGGAAATGTCCGAAGCGGTGGATGATTTCGTCGTAGGCAGCGAGCGCGTCCGTGGATTTTCCCTGTTTTCCCAGCGTATATCCCTTGTTGTACAGCGCTTCGGCGACCTGTTCGCATACAGCGGGCGATGAATCTTCCCGGAAACGCGCAATGACTTCGTCGTAGACAGCAAACGCGGCATCGGCATGTTCCAATCTCTCCAGAATATACCCCTTGTTGAAGAGCGCCTCGGCCACCCATTCGCGCGCCTCGGGTGCGGGATCATCACCGAAACGGCGGAGGATTTCGTCATAGGCGACGAGCGCGGCCTCGAAATTTTCCAGAGCTTCCCAGGCATATCCCCGGTTGAAAAACGCTCCGGCAATCTGTTCATGCAAGGCGGGATCGTTGTCGAAGCGGCGGAGGACTTCGTCGCAAGCGGCAAGCGCGGCTTCGAAGTCTCCCAATTCCGTTGACGCGGAGCATTTGATCAAGAGCGCCTCGGCCACTCTTTCACGCACATCGGACGTGGGATTCTCCCCGAAACGGCGGAGGACTTCATCGCAGACGGCAGACACAGCCTCGAAATTTCCCTGTTGCCTCAAGGTGTAGCTCTTGTTGACGAGCGCCCGGGCCATTTGTTCACGCACGACGGGTGTCGGGTCATCGCCGAAACGGCGGACGACTTCGTCATAGAGCGCGATTTCTTCCGCGAACTTTTCTTCTTTTCCCAGGCGGAGCGCTTCGTCGATTCGCGCCTGGGCAAGTTGGGCGGCATCGCTGGCAGGGGATGGGGGATTCATTGGTGTCAAATTCCTTTCTCACGAGGGGCGATTAAATTAGAGGACAGAAGACAGTAACAGGCGGCGTTGCCGCTCTGCTCTGCGTATCCATTAGTCACTGATCGAGGAACGGGTATGATCGAGCAAAGCGATGGCAATACGGAAGCGGAAGTCAACGCGGACGACAATAGCCCGGCTTTCTTCCCAGCGGGCGGATTGCAGAGATATTGGCCGCGCTTCTCATCGTGGCAATATTCGCCGGCTGTAAGTAAGGAGTTCTTTGGCGGTTTTGTATTCCCGAAAACGGCGATCTATCTCTTCAGTGGATGTGGAGCAACAAGGCAGGACCGGAGCGTCGTTCGCCAACACCGTCAACACAGGTGCGACAAGGCAGGATTGGGGGAGGCTCGCCGTCTATGAGGAGATCGACCGCCATTTTTCTCCCTTCCTCGGGAAGACGCATGGATTGCCACGGCGCGCCTCGCCATGACCGATCAGGACAGTGTTTCGTCGGGTAACTGGAAGGGCTGGAAGCTCAATCGTCCCCATCGCCCAGGACGCAATCGACGTAATACCGCCCATGCTCTCCTTTCACCAAGCCGTGGATATCGGTCTCGAAGCCGGGAAAGCAGAGGTTGAATTCCTGCGCAAAACTCAGATAGCGCACGATGGTGGCATTGAAACGCTCGCCGGGAATCAATACTGGAATTCCGGGCGGGTAGGGCGTGACCAGCATCGCGGTAACGCGCCCTTCGAGGTCGGCGAGCGCCACCCGCTCGATTTCGCGGTGGGCCACGCGCGCGAAGGCGTCGGCGGGCTTCATTGCGGGCACCATGTCGGATAGATACATCTCGGTGGTGAGACGGGCGACATCGTGCGCCTTGTAGAACAGGTGAATGTCGTTGCACAAATCCTTCAGTCCTACCCGTTCATAACGTGGATGGCGGGCGATGAATTCCGGCATGACCCGCCACAGCGGCTGGTTGCTGTCGTAATCGTCCTTGAATTGCTGCAATTCGGTGAGCATCGTGTTCCAGCGGCCCTTGGTGATGCCGATGGTAAACATGATGAAAAAAGAATAAAGCCCGGTTTTTTCGACAATGATGCCGTGTTCGGCGAGGTATTTGGTGACGATGGCCGCGGGAATGCCGGTGTGATCGGCAAAATCGCCGTCGACATCCAGCCCCGGCGTGATGATGGTGGCCTTGATCGGGTCGAGCATGTTGAAACCTTCGGCCAGATCGCCGAAACCGTGCCAGCGCTCGTTGGCCTTGAGCATCCAGTCCTCGCGGTCGAGTTCGCCATCGTCATCGAGGCGGTCGGGGCCCCAGACCTTGAACCACCAGTCGTCCGCGCCGTAATCGCCGCCGACCTTGCGCATCGCCTGACGGAATTCGATGGCTTCGTTCAGCGATTCGTTGACCAGCGCGCTGCCGCCGGGTGCTTCCATCATCGCCGCGGCCACGTCGCAGGAGGCGATGATGGCGTATTGCGGCGAGGTCGAGGTGTGCCTCAGGTAGGCTTCGTTGAACACATCGCGGTCGAGTTGGCGCACTTCCGAGTTCTGCACCAGGATTTGCGAAGCCTGGCTCAAACCGGCAAGCAGTTTGTGGGTCGATTGGGTGGAAAACACCATCGATTCCCGGCATCGTGGCCGTCCCTCGCCGATGGCGTGGTAATCGCCATAGAAATCATGGAAGGCGGCGTGCGGCAGCCAGGCTTCGTCGAAGTGCAAGGTGTCGATGTTGCCGTCGAGCATCTGCTTGATGGTTTCGACGTTGTAGATTACACCGTCATAGGTTGATTGGGTAATGGTGAGAATGCGCGGTTTCTTGTCTTTTGCCTCGCGCGCGAAGGGATTGGCTTCGATCTTTTTCTGGATGTTCTCCATCGAAAATTCGGCGAGCGGAATCGGCCCGATGATGCCGTAATGGTTGCGGGTTGGGGTGAGGAAGACCGGCACCGCGCCTGTCATGATGATGGAATGAAGAATGGATTTGTGGCAATTGCGGTCGACCACCACGATGTCGCCCGCCGCCACCGTGGTGTGCCAGACCATCTTGTTCGAGGTCGAGGTGCCGTTGGTGACGAAATAGAGATGGTCGCAGTTGAAGATGCGCGCCGCGTTGCGCTCGGAGGCGGCGACCGGGCCGGTGTGGTCGAGCAATTGCCCGAGTTCGTCGACGGCGTTGCAGACGTCGGCGCGCAGCATGTTTTCGCCGAAGAATTGATGGAACATCTGCCCGACCGGGCTTTTCAGGAAGGCAACGCCGCCCGAATGACCGGGGCAGTGCCAGGAATAGGAACTGTCGGCGGCGTAGTGGGTGAGCGCGCGGAAAAACGGTGGCGGCAGCGAATCGAGGTAATGCCGGGCTTCCCGCACGACATAGCGGGCGATGAATTCCGGCGTGTCCTCGAACATATGGATGAAGCCGTGCAATTCGCGCAGCACGTCGTTGGGAATATGGCGCGCGGTGCGGGTTTCGCCGTAGAGAAAGATGGGGATGTCGGTGTTGCGGCGGCGGATGGCTTCGACGAAGGCGCGCAGGGCGGCGATAGCCTTGTCGGCGGCTTCGCGCGAGGTGAATTCGTCGTCATCGATGGAGAGGATGAAGGCCGAGGCGCGGCTTTGCTGCTGGGCAAAGGAGGCAAGATCGCCGTAGCTGGTCGCGCCGAGCACGTCCATGCCTTCTTTGCCGATGGCTTCGACCAGCGCGCGGATGTCCAGTCCGGAGGCGTTTTCGGCGCGAAAGTCTTCGTCGATGATGATGATGGGGAAGTTGAATCGCATGGCAAAGCCTCTGTCGGAAATGCTCGGGCAGAAATCAAATGCGCGAGGTTACGCCAAAATAGCGTCGACCGCTTTGCGGAATACCTGGAAACTGTGCAAGGTATTACGCGCCGGCTGCATGTGCCACGCGGATTTCACCGCAAAGGTATTTGTCGTTCCTGCTACACTGCCGAGCTTGCTTATTTGCCGGATTACCGATGTTCGTCTTGTTCGAAGAGGATGGCGCCTTCAAGGCGGGAACCGTGCTCGATGATAACGATGCCTCGTTCCAGGTCGAAAATACCCATGGCAGACGGGTGAAGGTCAAACGCGCGAACGTGTTGCTCGATTTTCATGAGCCGTCGCCCGCTGATTTGCTGACCCGCGCCGAGGCCACTGCGGCAACGTTCGACATCGGCTTCCTGTGGGAAGTGTGTGGCGATGACGAATTCGCCTTTGCCGATTTCGCCGCTGATTATTACGGCCATGCTCCGGACGCGGTCGAGTCGGCGGCAATGCTGTTCTCCCTTTTTTCCGCGCCGGTCTGGTTCCATCGCAAGGGCAAGGGGCGTTTCCGCAAGGCACCGGCGGAAATCCTCCAGGCGGCGCTCGCGGGATTGGAGAAGAAACGCCAACAAGCCGAACTGATCGAGCGCATGCGCGCCGAACTGGTCGCCGGGCGCTTGCCGGAAAGCTTCACCCATGATGATGGGATGCTGGCGCAGATTCTCTACCGCCCCGACCGCAATCGCGCCGAGGTCAAGGCGCTGGAAGCTGCGTGCGTGGATACCGGGCTTTCCGCCGCGCGCCTGCTGCTCAAGTGTGGCGCGCTGTCGTCGAGTTACGACTATCACTACAACCGTTTTCTGTTCGAGCAGTTTCCCGAGGGCACGGCCTTTCCGTCGTTCGCGCCGCCATCGCGGCCCATGGACGATTGGCCCTTGGCCGAAGTCGTGGCATTTTCGATCGACGATGCCACGACCACTGAAATCGACGATGCGTTTTCGGTCACGCCCAAGGCCGATGGCGGCTGGAGGATCGGCATCCACATCGCCGCGCCCGCGTTGGGCTTCGCCCGGGGAAGCGAATTCGATGCCATCGCGCGGCGGCGTTTGTCCACGGTATATATGCCCGGCAGCAAGATCACCATGTTGCCCGACGAGGTGGTCAACGCCTTTACCTTGGCCGAGGGCAAGGCGCGCCCAACATTGTCGCTCTACCTCGACGTGCGTCCCGATCTCGCCATCGTCGGGCATGAGAGCCGGATCGAGCGCGTTCCCGTGTTTGCCAACCTGCGCCATCACGATATCGAACCGCTGTTCAACGAACAGACACTGGATGAAGGCGGCCCCGATTTTCCGTGGAAAAAAGAACTCATCTTGTTGTGGGAACTGGCGACCGTGCTGGAGGCCGGGCGCGGCAAGCCATCGGCATTCGCCAGCCAGGTCGATTACAACTTCACCGTCGATTGGTCGCGGGATACGCCCGATGGCCCGGGCGTGGTGACGATAGGCCAGCGCCTGCGCGGTTCGCCAATGGATAAACTGGTCGCCGAACTGATGATCCTCGCCAATTCCACCTGGGGAAAATTGCTCGACGAGGCGGGCGTGCCGGGCATCTACCGCGTGCAGGGCGGCGGCAAGGTGCGGATGTCGACCGTTGCCGCGCCGCATGAAGGTCTTGGGGTGGATTGCTATGCATGGTCGAGTTCGCCGTTGCGGCGCTATATCGACCTCGCCAACCAATGGCAACTCATCGCCGTGCTGACCGGCACTGAACCGGCCTTCGCGCCCCAATCGGTCGATCTCATGTCCGCGCTGCGCGATTTCGAACTGGTATATGCCGAATACAATGAATTCCAGCGTCACATGGAGCGTTACTGGTGCGTGCGCTGGCTGCGGCAAAACCGGCCAGAGACGGTCGAAGCCATCGTATTGCGCGATAATCTGGTGCGCCTCGTGGCGATTCCGCTGGTGTTCAAGGTGCATGCGTTGCCGCCGCAATTGCCGGGTTCGAGGGTGAGCCTCGCCATCGGGCGCAGCGATCTGATCGACATCGAGGTCGATGCGCGCTACATTGGCACGCTCGCCGAACCCGATACGAACAACCAGGAAGAACAGGTATTCTGATCCATTATTCACCCGTAGAATTTCGCCCATGGCCCAGCTTTCGTCTACCTCTTCAGTTTCGATCCACGGCAACGGCGCCCTGCTGGTCGGGATGATTTTTTCCTTGCTGATGCATGGCGTGATATTGGCCGTACATTTCAGCATGCCCAGTAGATCCCCCCGGCGTCCGCCCGATCTCGAAATCGTGCTCGTCAATGCTCGTCATGCCAAGGCGCCGGAAAACGCCGAGCTTCTGGCGCAGGCAAACCTGGATGCGGGAGGCATCAGCGACCAGCCGGATCGGGCCACCACCCCGCTGCCGCCGCAACAAAGCAACCGCGATGGCGATGCCCTGGTCGACGCCGACCTGCCGCGAACCACACCCCAAGCGCGTGAACGACCCACCGTGATGACCCGGGCAGAAAGTACGGTTGCGGCACCCAATAAACCGCCCCAACCCGAAACGCCGCTTGAGCAGCAAGGTCCGGGCGGAAACGACATGCTCACCAGCGCAGCCGCCCAAGCTCGTCTCCAGGCCGAAATCGACCGCCAAGTGCGGGACTATGCCAAGCGTCCACGCCGCACAGCCGTCGGCTCGCGCACGCGGGAACACCACTTTGCCCAGTACCTCGATAGCTGGCGGCTAAAGATCGAACGTATCGGCACCCTGAATTACCCTGAAGACGCGCGCGGCAAAATCTATGGCAGTTTGGTGCTGACGGTCAGCATCCGCGCCGACGGCAGTGTCGAGAAAATCGAGATCAACCGCAGTTCCGGACATACGGTGCTGGATGAAGCCGCCGTGCGCATCGTCAGGATGGGCGAGCCTTATGCGCCTTTCCCGGAAAATATCCGTAGAAACACCGATGTGATCGATGTGACCCGCATATGGACGTTTACCAACCAGAGCCAGCTTGTTACCTACAACAGGGAGCCTTGAGCCGGAAGCGCCGCATGGATCGGTCACGCAGTCATTGGCTGCCCCATTGCCGAACCCCGAAATAGACAACATGTATTCCGGCCAATTGATTCGCCCATGCGACAGCTTTCGTCTATCTCTTCGGTTTCGACCCACGTCAACGCTGTGCTGATCGGGATGATTTTTTCCTTGGCGCTGGCGGTGCATTTCGGCATGCCCATGCAGCCGCAGAGCAACTGCGACGGTGCACGCCGTCCACGTGAACGGCCAACCGTCGAAACGCCGCCTGAGCCAGGTCAGGGCGGAAACGAATCAATCGACAGCGAGAAACTCCAGGCCGAACTTGAACGCAAGATGCGGCAATATGCCGAGATTCCGCGCCGCCGATTTTTCAGCACGCGCACGTGGAGGGACGACGACCGCTTTACCCCGTACCTCGATAACTGGCGGCTAAAGATCGAACGTATCGGCACCCTGAATTACCCCAAAGCCGCGCGCGGCAAAATCTATGGCAGCCTGGTGCTGACGGTCAGCATCCGCGCCGACGGCAGTGTCGAGAAAATCGAGATCGACCGCGGTTCCGGACATACGATGCTGGATGAAGCCGCCGTGCGCATCGTCAGGATGGGCGAGCCTTATGCGCCTTTCCCGGAAAATATCCGTAAAGACACCGATGTGATCGTTGTGACCCGCACATTGACGTTCACCAACCAGAACCTGAAAAACCCGGGACTCGCGCAAAAACGCCGCCTGCTTGTTACCCATTGATCTTGAGCCAGGAGCGCAGCATGGATCGCTATGCAGTCATCGGTCACCCCATTGCCCATAGCAAATCGCCCCGCATCCACGCTGCGTTTGCCCGCCAGACCGGGCAGGACATCAGCTACGAAGCCCTGCTTGCGCCGATCGATGGTTTCGCCGCTGCCGTGGCCGCCTTTCGCGCCGCGGGCGGACGCGGCGTCAATGTCACCGTGCCATTCAAACTCGACGCCCACGCGCTCGCCAACCGGCTCAGCGCGCGCGCGCGCGCGGCCGGGGCGGTGAATACGTTGGTATTCGACGGCGATGATATTTTTGGCGACAACACCGATGGCGCCGGGCTGGTGCGCGATCTCACCGTCAACCTGGATTGCGACATCGCTGACCGGCGGGTGTTGCTGCTGGGGGCGGGCGGGGCCGCGCGCGGCGTGCTGTTGCCACTCATCGACGCGCGGCCCGCCACGCTGACACTTGCCAACCGTCGCGCGGACAAGGCGCGCGAGCTGTGCGCGGCTTGTCCGCCCCGCGCCGGGGTGGCGCTCGATGCGGGCGGATTGGGCGAACCGGGTGGATTGGCCGGCAGACAATTCGATATCGTCATCAACGCCACCTCCGCCAGTCTTGCCGCCGAAGTGCCGGATTTGCCCGCGGGCATCTACGCGCCCGGCGCGCTGGCCTATGACATGATGTATGGCGCGGGCGACACGGCGTACATGATCGCGGCGCGGGCGGCGGGAGCCACGCGGCTGGCGGATGGCCTGGGCATGCTGGTCGAACAGGCGGCGGAGAGCTTCGCGCTCTGGCGCGGGATGCGTCCCGAAACCACAGTGCTGCTCGCTGAATTACGCGACGAAATGGAACAGCATTGAAACGCTTGGGACGCTGGCTGCGGGGTAGCCTGTGGCTGCTGTTCGCCTTGTTCGTCGGCTGGCAGGCCTGGATTTTTGGACAGATCTGGTGGTGGCGGGATCACCCCCCGGAGAGCAGCAGCTTCATGCGCTTGCGCCTCGCGGAATTGCGCCTCAAGAATCCCCAGGCCAGCCTTGCGCACCACTGGGTGCCCTACGGGCGAATTTCCGATCACCTCAAGCGCGCGGTGGTGAGCGCCGAGGACGAACGCTTCGTTACCCACGACGGTTTTGACTGGCAAGGCATCCAAAATGCATTGGAAAAAAACCAGCGCCGCGGCCGGGCGCTGGCGGGCGGATCGACGATTTCCCAGCAACTGGCGAAGAATCTTTTTCTTTCGCCCAGTCGAAGCTATGTGCGCAAGGGCGAGGAAGCGCTGATTACCCTGATGATCGAATCCTTGTGGAGCAAGGAACGCATTCTCGAGGTATATCTCAACGTTGCCGAATGGGGAGAAGGCATCTTCGGCATCGGCGCAGCCTCCTGGCATTATTTCGACATCGAAGCGGATCGCCTCGGCCCAGCGGAAAGTGCCAAGCTGGCCGTGATGCTGCCCAATCCGCGCCAATATGGCCGTCACTTCGGCCCGGAACAGACGGCGCGCGCGACGCGCCTCCTCACCTACATGAGCAAGACAAAAATTCCCTGAACCAGCGCGGCCTACGGGTAGAATGCGCCCACTTTCGCCCTCCTTCACCGCCATGGTCCCGGACGAGGAATCAGCCCCAGCTTCCGGGGAGCAGCCCCAACTGCACCTCGATGATCTCCAATTGCACCTGCGTGAAGTGCAGGAGTTGCTGGCGAGCCTGCGCGTTTTTGATGCCGAAGGCATTCAAATCCTGATGTCGGCCACTT
>JAITCV010000200.1 GCA_031282905.1 Azoarcus sp.
GGAAATCAGGGAATCAAAGGCCATATGGGACGCGATTGTTTGCGAGGCGCGAAGCGACGTGGTTTCGTAGGTTGGGTAGGTTTGGTAGGTTGGATGAGCCGAAGGCGTAATCCGACAATTGTTCATCACCGGCGCTTGCGCCGCTGTTCTTGGATTGCTTTGAGTTGCGATGCCACGCATCGGGGGGACGAATGTCGGATTACGCTGCGCTAATCCAACCTACAAAACCGACGCCACACCCCGCCTCGTCATTGCGGCAAATTGCGGCAAGACTTTTCCTCCACTTTGGATTGCACCCGGGAAAGTTTCATGGCGGACAAAAATCAGACGTTCGTGCAACAATAGACGAAATCACGTTCCGCCGGTCATAGTATGGGGGCCAAAATCATCATTACTGATTAGTCCCGCACGTCAAAATTCCAGCAATGGACAAGGTATTCGGGACACTCGATAAGCATTATTCATTTCATCGCGCGAGTTCCGGCTTTTTTGCGCCATGAAGCCAGATGTGCCAAGAAAGTTTTCCCCATCATTGCCAGCGTAAACAAGCCGAGGCCATAGATGATCGGTCGCAGTGGAATGCCATAGCGCGGAAACGGCGCGCCTACCATGTGAACGGCAAGGAAATACAGCACCACGCTCACGATGAGTATCGCGATACAACGGCTGTTTTCATTCAGTCCAAATAGTCGCGGCCTGAACAGGATGATACCGCATCCGATAAGCGCGGCAACCGTCAGGAAAGGATGCAGATAGGCGGATACGGTTTTGGTGAATTGCAGGAATGGCGAGCTCAGATACGGGCTGGCTGCAACTGGATAGATGAAGATATCTCCTGCGCCGGCAACGATTTTCCACGATAACAGGGCCGTGGGTTTGCCAATCAGATACCAATGCGCGTAAGTCAGGGGCGCTTCCCTGGCGCGCCGGAAAAGTTCCTGGAAGACCTCGCTCAACGCAGGAGCCTGTGCCGCGAAGGGATCGTGACGCGTCGGATAGGCATACGATTCCGGCATGGCGTTGAACATGAAGTCAGGATATATGCCGAGCAAGATGGTGTCGTTGAACAACATGGGGTCGGAGAGCGCGCCGATCGTGGCAAGGTTACGGATTTTCCACGCGACGATGATCGCCAGCGCGGAGCCGAGCGCGGGCAGACCGATCCGCAGGAATGGGCGCGGTCCCATGGCCCAGAACAGGAAAGGAGCCATGAACAGGGGCAGGTATTCCGTTGTCGGGCGAGTGAGGGCGCTCAGTCCAAGAAGAACGCCGCCCAGAACCGCCCAGCCTGGACGTTCCCGATGGATTCCCCAGGCAAGCGCCAATAGCCCGAACATCAGCAGAAAGGTGAATTGCGTTTCCGTCAAAAGATAAGTTGTCATGCTGATGAGATGGGGAGACAAGGCGATCAGCAAGGCAACGAGCAAGGCTCCCTTATCGATATGCGGCGGCGAAGTCGCCGGTGACTGATCTGCCCTCTGTCCTCCGGCCAGCAGGCGATACAGCGCATAAGCCGCGAGGATCGTCAGCGTGCTCAAGATCGCCTGGTAGGCGTTGAAACGGAAAAGCATCCGTCGCGTGGGGGGATATTCGACGAACGGCATGAGCGCCACCGAGGTGCCGGGGGAAATGGCCGCGCCCGGTGGCGGGGCAACGGTGCCGGAAAACGTGCTGGAAAATACGCCCCAATATTTAAGGTTCAGTGCGCCAGCATAATAACGTTGCGCATCCGCGCGTATGGGGGACTTCACTGTCGTATCGCTGATGACCCAAAGGCGCAATGCCGCGCCCAGCAGCACGATCATGGCGAGGAGGAGAACCGTCACGATCCTGTTGGAACGTATTTTCATCTCGGATGCAATTTGATTTTCCATGTCTTGCGTCCTTGCCTTGAATTGCCGCATGTCGTCGGTTCACCTGATCTGGCGAACGCCGATGCCGTATCGATGTCCGCGTGGATGATGCGAGATGACGTTCGACATGTCAACAATGAGACACATTATTATTTCAAGTGTTACATACGGCGACGGGGATCGGTTTCTCCTCGCGCTTGGAGAAGGAAGACGAACAGCACGTAGAATGGCGGTTTTGCCATGGGGCGCGGGGGCGACTCTGGCGTGTTTGGGCGTTTCCCTGAAGGAGACGCAATGAGGAGACAGAGGCAACATGGATGAACTGATACGCGCCGCCGCGCTGGATTACCACCGCTATCCGAGTCCGGGCAAGATCGCGGTGACGCCGACCAAGGTGTTGAGCAACCAGCGCGATTTGTCGCTGGCTTATTCACCTGGCGTAGCAGCCGCGTGTGATGCGATCGTCGCCAATCCGGGCGAGGCGGCGAATCTCACCTCGCGCGGCAACCTGATCGGGGTCATCACCAACGGCACCGCGGTGCTCGGTCTTGGCAATATCGGCGCGCTGGCCGCCAAGCCGGTGATGGAAGGGAAGGGGGTGCTGTTCAAGAAGTTCGCGGGTATCGATGTCTTCGACCTGGAAATCAACGAGGCCGATCCCGACCGCCTGATCGAGTTGATCGCCGCTCTGGAGCCGACCTTCGGCGGTATCAATCTGGAAGATATCAAGGCGCCCGAATGCTTCCATATCGAAAAGAAACTGCGCGAGCGCATGAAGATTCCGGTTTTCCATGACGATCAGCACGGCACCGCGATCGTGGTCGGCGCGGCCATCCTCAACGGCTTGAGAATGCAGGGCAAGACGCTGGACAAGGTGAAGCTCGTCACCTCGGGCGCGGGGGCCGCGGCGTTGGCTTGCCTGGATCTGCTGGTGATGCTGGGTATTCCGGTGGAAAACATCTGGGTCACGGACATCGAGGGGCTGGTGTATGAGGGCCGCGTGGCGCTGATGGATCCGATCAAGGCGCGTTATGCCAAGCAGACCAGTTTGCGTACCCTGGGCGAGGCGATCGCAGACGCGGATATCTTCCTGGGCTTGTCGGCGGGCGGGGTGCTCAAGGGCGAAATGGTTGGCAAAATGGCGGCGAATCCTCTGATCCTGGCGCTTGCCAACCCGATGCCCGAAATCCTGCCGAGCGAGGTCAAGGCGGCGCGCGATGATGCGATCATCGCTACCGGCCGTTCGGATTATCCGAACCAGGTCAATAATGTGCTGTGTTTTCCGTTCATTTTCCGGGGCGCGCTCGATGTCGGCGCGACCACGATCACCGATGAAATGAAGCTTGCCGCCGTGCATGCCATCGCCGAACTCGCGCGCGCGGAGCAGAGCGATATCGTCGCTGCCGCCTATGGCGAACGGGTCGAGGGCTTCGGCGCCGATTACATCATCCCGCGTCCCTTCGACCCCCGGCTGATCGTCAACATCGCCCCGGCGGTGGCCAGGGCGGCGATGGATTCGGGCGTGGCCACCCGCCCCATCGCCGATTGGGATGCCTATCGCGCCCAACTCAACAATTTCGTCTGGCACTCGGGCATGTTGATGAAGCCGGTATTTGCCGCCGCCCGCAACGCGCCGCAACGCATCATCTTCGCCGAAGGCGAATCCGAAAAGGTATTGCGCGCGGTGCGTACCGTGATCGACGAAGGCATGGCCTGGCCGATCCTGATCGGTCGCCCGGAAGTAATCGCCCGCACTATCGATAAGCTCGGACTGCATATGTCGCCCGGCCAGAACTACGAAACCGTCGATCCCGAACACAACCCGTTCTACAGGGAAATGTGGACGTGTTATCACGAGATCATGGCGCGGCGCGGCGTTTCCGCCGAGGACGCGCAAAACGAGGTGCGGCGCAGCGCCTCCCTGCTGGGCGCGCTGCTGCTCAAAACCGGGCATGGCGATGGCCTCATCTGTGGCACCTATGGCGCATATCGCCGCCATTTCCGCCATGTCGAGGCCGTCATTGGCCGTCGTCCCGACGTGCGCAACTGTTACACCGTCAATGTCCTGAGCCTGCCTGGGCGCACCCTGTTCCTCGCCGATACCAATGTCAATTACGAGCCCAGCGCCGAACAGATCGTGGAGATGACCGTGCTGGCCGCTGAAGAAATGCAGCGTTTCGGTCTGGAACCGCGTGTCGCGCTGCTGTCGCATTCCTCCTTTGGATCGGCGGATTCGCCCACCGCCGAAAAAATGCGCGCCGCCCGCGACATGCTCCACGCGCGCCATCCCGATCTCCAGGTCGAAGGCGAAATGCATGGCGATTCGGCGCTCGATGCCCGGCAGCGCCTACGTCTTTTCCCCGAGGCGCGCATGCGCGAGGACGCCAACCTGCTGATCTTCCCCACCCTGGACGCGGCCAATATCGCCTTCAACCTGTTGAAGAGCGCGGCGGGCAACGGCATGACCGTGGGGCCCATCCTGCTCGGCGCGGCGCGGCCGGTGCATGTGCTCACCTCCTCGGCGACGGTGCGCCGCATCATCAACATGACTGCGCTGACCGTGGTCGAGGCCGGGTGCCGGGGGGCGTGAGCCGACGTTTCCTGCCCCTGGTTTTGTGGTTTACTTCATGGCTCCCGACAGATTCTTTCCGGCATCACCCTGATCTGTCCGGGGCTTTTCGAGGCCAGCACCCGCCAAAACAGCAACGCCACAAGAGCTGGCCGTTCCACCTCCACTCCATGACTTTTCATTACGAGGGAAACACATGAGCGAGTCCCGTATTCATAACGCCGCCCTGCGCGGCAAGATCATGTCGGCAGACGAAGCTGCCGCTTTCATTCATCCTGGCGACAATGTCGGGGTGAGCGGCTTCACTGGCTCGGGGCATCCCAAGTCGGTGCCGCAAGCGCTTGCCAGACGTGTCACCGCTGCCGCCGAACGGGGCGAGACCTTTCGCGTCGGGCTATGGACCGGCGCCTCGACCGCGCCCGAATGTGACGGCGCGCTGTTCAAGGCCAATGGCGTCTCCATGCGCCTGCCCTATCAATCCGACCCCGAATGCCGCAACCGGATCAATTCCGGCGAGGCAGACTACACCGACGTCCACCTGTCGCATGTCGCCCAGAATGCCGCCTGGGGACATTACGGCAAACTGAACGTCGCCCTGATCGAAGTCGTCGCCATCCTCGAAGATGGGCGGCTGGTGCCCTCGACCGCGGTGGGCAACAACCCGACCTGGCTGGAACTGGCCGACAAGGTGATCCTCGAAGTCAATGCCGCGCAAGATACCCGGCTCGAAGGCATGCACGATATCTACAATATCGCGTTGCCCCCCCATCGCCAGCCGATTGCGCTCGTCGCCCCCGCCGACCGCATCGGCGACCCCTATCTGCGCGTCGATCCGGAAAAAATCGTCGCCGTGGTCGAAACCAACTGTTCCGACCGCGACAACAAATTCAGTGCGCCAGATGAAAACTCGCGCCTCATCGCCGGGCACATCCTGGATTTCCTCCAGCACGAGGTCAAAAAAGGCCGCATTCCGGCCAATCTGCTGCCGCTGCAATCGGGCGTGGGCAACATCGCCAACGCGGTCATGGCGGGCCTGAATGACGGCCCGTTCGACAATCTCACCGCCTACACCGAGGTCTTGCAGGACGGCATGCTCGACATGATCCGCTCCGGCAAGCTCGTCTGCGCCTCGGCCACTGCCGTTTCGCTCTCGGCCAAGGCACTGGCCGATCTCTTCGCCAACATGGATGAATATCGCAAAAGCATCATCTTGCGTCCGCAGGAAGTCAGCAACAACCCTGAAATCATCCGCCGCCTGGGCACGATCTCGATGAACGGCATGCTCGAAGCCGACATCTATGGCAACGTCAACTCCACCCATGTGATGGGCACCCGCATGATGAATGGCCTGGGCGGCTCGGGCGATTTTGCCCGCAACGCCTATTTGTCGATCTTCATGACGCCGTCGCTGGCCAAGGATGGCGCGCTCTCCTGCATCGTGCCGATGGTCTCCCATGTCGACCACACCGAGCACGACGTCCAGGTGCTGGTCACCGAGCAAGGGCTGGCCGATCTGCGCGGCCTCTCGCCCCGGCAGCGTGCCAAGGTGGTCATTGAAAAATGCGCCCATCCCAACTTCCGTGCCGCGTTGACCGATTACTACCGGCGCGCCGAAGCCGGCGCCAATGGCAAACACACCCCGCATCTGCTCGACGAAGCACTGTCGTGGCATGTGAAGGTGCTGCGCGACGGAAAGATGTAAGGGGATGACCCTACTCTTTGCTCATGGTGAGCCTGGCGAAATCATGAGCGGAGAGTGCGGGCTCACTCATGCGGGGAGCCAGGCGCTCGCCTACGCAAACGTCGTGCCCCCCGCCCAAAAATCGTCCCCGATACATCAGGAGGGCAATGAAGCATAAAACATATCTGCGTGGCTGTGAATTGTAAGTATTTGATTTATAAGTGATTATGTAATTATGCATATTTTTGCCGGATCGATGATCCGGCCTTTGCGCACGGCATTTTCTCTTCGGCCTCGCCCGGATGGTGACGGAACAGCATTTTGATCATGTTCGGGCGCAGATTGCCGCCCGAACATGATGATTGCCACGTTGTTCCGAACAATGAGGGTGGTTTTCAGTCTTCCAGTTCGATCTCGCCGCTGACGATCATGCGGATCTGGCTTTCGCCGGCTTCCAGAGGCATGGCGGTCGCGGCGGGTGCAAACGAGCGCTTGTTTTCCTCGAAGAAAACCGGGCCTCCCAGTCTGGCGTTCATGCCGATGTCAAGTTTCCTGATCTTGTAGGGTTTTCCCAAGGTTTTCGCCACCAGTCCGGCGCGGGCGTGGAAGCTGGCGATGGCTTCCTGGATGGCCTTGTCCTCGGCGGTCTGCCGGGTCTGCGGCGCGGGCGTGAAGCGCACGTTTTCCACGATCAGTTGTTTTTCCTGCAATTGGCCGAGGAGTTCCGAGAGCGCCGCCACATCCCCGGATTCCAGCAGCAATTCTGAACTCATTTGCCATTTCCTGTTGTGCCAGCCGGCAAAGGTATGCGTGCCGCCGCTCCGGTATTTTATGGTGTCATGGGTTTTCATGATGGCCTCGGCTTCGGTCACCAGGAGCTTGACCGCGTTTGCCGCCGCCTTGGGCGTGGAAGCGCTCGCCTGGGCGGTCACCGTGGCCTGGACAAGATCATTGGGCGCGTTCTGGACGGCTTCGGCGGAAAGCGTGATCACCGGCCCGGCCTGGGCGGCGGGCAGGGAAAGGAATACGAGGAGCAGGGCGGCAGTGCAAAGGGAAAGGAAGCGGAGATGAATCGCTCGGTTCATGGCTTCTCCTTGAAAAGGGTGAAAGTGAACAGGGTAAAAAAGCCGGAACAGTCTAGAGCATCCCTTGGATTGCGCGGAAATCACCTGCCCGCCCGCCCGCGCGCCACCTCGAAGACGCCTTCGCTCGCCTGCAATGCGCTCGACCAGCACGCGCATTCGCGCGTGCTGTCCGGGCCGTGTTCCTTGCGCTTGCGGTCGTTGCGGACAGCATCGTATGGATCAGCGCAGGCGGTCATTGGCCGCCTGGTTTTCGGCGTGGCGAATTCTTCTCTGGCCTTATCTGCCCTGATTTGCGAACTCAGCTTTTCAGCCGCTGGTTGTAACGCACGAACTCTTCCAGTTTGGCCTTGGCCGCGCCGCTTTCGATCACCACGCGCGCGCGCGCGATGCCGTCGGCGATGGAATCGGCCACGTTGGCGGCGTAGAGCGCCACGCCGGAATTGAAGACGACGATGTCGCGCGCCGGCCCCGCCTGGTTGTCGAGCACCTTGCGCATCACCTGGATCGATTGTTCGGGCGTTTCGACCTTGAGGTTGCGCGTGCCCGCCATGGCGATGCCGAACTCTTCGGGGTGGATGTCGTATTCGCTGATCTTGCCGTCTTTCAATTCGCCCACCATCGTCGCCGCGCCGAGGCTCACTTCGTCTACGCCGTCGAGGCCATGCACCACCACCACGTGCTTGCCCCCCAGGCGTTCCATGACTCGCACCAGGATGCCGACGAGGTCGCGGTGGAACACGCCGAGCAGGGTATTGGGCGCATCGGCCGGATTGATGAGTGGCCCGAGGATATTGAAGAGGGTGCGCACCCCCATTTCACGCCGCACGGGGGCGATGTTCTTCATTGCGCCATGGAAGTTGGGCGCGAACATGAAGCCAATGCCGGTGTTGGCGATACAGTCGGCGACTTGCCCGGCGTCGAGCGCGAGGCTGGCGCCCAAGGTTTCGATGGCATCCGCCGCGCCGGATTTCGACGATACCCCGCGATTGCCGTGCTTGGCGACCCGCGCCCCGGCGGCAGCGATCACGAAGGCGCTGGTGGTCGAAATGTTGAAGGTGTGCGAACCATCGCCCCCCGTGCCGACGACATCGATGAAGTTGTCGGTGGGCGGCGGCACCGTGACCTTGATTGCCATTTCGCGCAGCACCGTGGCGGCGGCGGCGATTTCGCCGATGGTTTCCTTCTTGACCCGCAAGCCGGTGAGAATGGCCGCGGCCATGACGGGAGAGAGTTCGCCCGCCATGATCTGGCGCATCAGCGACAGCATTTCGTCATAGAAAATCTCGCGGTGCTCAATCGTGCGTTGCAGGGCTTCTTGCGGGGTGATGCTCATTTTCTTCTCCGGTATCAGGCGACGGCTGTGCCCAGGAAATTTCTCAGGAGATCGTAACCGTGTTCGGTCATGATCGACTCGGGGTGAAACTGCACGCCCTCGACCGCGAGGCTGCGATGGCGCACGCCCATGATTTCGCCGTCATCGGTCCACGCGGTGATTTCGAGGCAGTCGGGCAGGCTTTCGCGTTCGATGGCCAGCGAGTGATAGCGCGTGCAGGCGACAGGATCGGGCAGGCCGCGAAACATCCCGGCCTGGTTGTGCCTGACCGGGGAGGTTTTGCCGTGCATGAGTTTTTGCGCATGCACGATTTTGCCGCCGAACGCCGCGCCGATGCTCTGGTGACCAAGGCAGACGCCGAGGATAGGGAGCTTGCCGGCGAATTCCCGGATCGCCGCCACCGAGATGCCTGCTTCTTCCGGTGAGCACGGCCCCGGCGAAATCACCAGATAGGTGGGCTTGTGCGCGGCGATTTCGTCGAGGGTGATCGCGTCGTTGCGAAACACGCGCACGTCGACGCCGAGTTCACCGAAATACTGCACCAGGTTGTAGGTGAAGCTGTCATAGTTGTCGATCATCAGCAGTGTGGGCATCGTGATTCCATTGGGTTCGTTTTCGGGAAGAGCGATTCATCATACTACCCGATTGGGGACTCAGGGGACAGGGAGGCAGAGGATAAACAGGGCCATGGC
>JAITCV010000236.1 GCA_031282905.1 Azoarcus sp.
GCAGGGTTTGCAACTTGGCGTGTTGCTGGTGGAATGCGGCCAGCACGTCCGCCGCAACCTGCTTCTTCGCCAAAGCCAGCAGCCAGAGGTAGAACAGGCGTAGCTTCATCTGCTCCGCATGTAGAGCAGAAGGTGAACGATGCGAGAAGAAGGAGAGACGTACCATGTGCAGGATGATAGCAAAAAAATAAGACAGACCTCACATCGAGTTACGCTTCTCTTGCTTCACCCGATCTGCATTATTCTGCATATTTTTTGATGCATTTTTATTTATAGAATAAACCATAGATAGCCCGAATACACAAATAAAAAACATAACAATTTTATTATTTGTCACTATAAACATAGTCAAAAAAAGTGCGCATAAAAAAACATTCAATAGACAAGTTATTATTTTATTTCTTGATGAAAAATATACTATTCCCCATACAGACAACATGCCAACTATATGCGCTGATGACGAGATGATTTGTCTTAAATCTTCTATCATAGAATACAACCTCCAATTCCTATGGCTGCACACCTTTTGTGAACGTGTATTGCTTGAAGCTTGCGCTGCGCAGGAGCGCGATCAACAGGCTGGCGATGTCGAAGGCGTTGCCGCTTCTTTTCGCCAACGTTTCTTGCGCGCCTTGCACGCTGCCGTAGGTCGGGAAGAAACGAATGTTGTCATGGACCCATTGATGGATGCGGTAGGGGGCATTCCCCAATTCAAGCGCCAATGCCTTGATGTCCGCGCTGTGCGGCGCGTCCAGTGTGGCGGATAGTTCGGGTTTGTTCGAGTCGGCGAGTACGACGTCCCGCAGTCGGACCAGCGTCCAGGCATAAACGTCCGCCGCCGTTTGCCGTCCCGCGGCTTGCGCCGCTTTTTGGGCTTGACCTTGCGCCGCGGCCAGCGGCGAGCGCGACAGGTTCGTCATCGTCACCATCAGCAGCCATGAGAGGGCGCGCAGCACGCGATCACCCAAACCACAGCGGCGGGGGCGGTTGTCCGGCGTCCAGCTTTCCATTGTTGCGGTCGTGGCGGCAGGCATGGCGTTCATCTCGTCAATAGACCGGATCCCGTATTGTCGCGTCCATCCAATCCATTTTCTGGAAAATGCCCGCGACCTTATACAAACAGAATCAGCTTGTAAACAAGAGATCGCGCAAGGCCCGGGTCGAGTTCGTACGGTCAGCGCATCCGTTCCACCGTCATTTTCGTTGCCAATGCCGTTCCCCGCCGCGCGCGGCGGTGGCGCAGGGCTTCGCGCTGGGTGGGGCTGAGGGTGAGGGTGGCGGGCTTGTTGCCGCGACCGATGCCCTCGATGGTGAGTGGCACATTGTCGGCGGGCGCCGCGACCGCGGCGAGGCGCTCGCCGTCGTCGAGCGCCATGATGATGACGCCACGCCCGCCCGCCTGGATCTTCATTTCGGCCTGTGGAAAAACGAGCATCCGATTGCCCGAGGAGATGGCCGCGATCCATTGGCCGATGACCTTGGCGGGCGCGAGCATCGCTTCGTTGTTTTCCATCGCCATGAACGCCTTGCCCGCGCGCTGGCGGCTGGTGGCATCGGCAACGGTGCAGATGAAACCGTAACCCCCGCCGTTGGCGAAGAGATAAGGGGTGTCGGGCGCGTCGGCGAGCACTTGCGCGAAGCGGCCGCCGTCCTGGAAATCGACGAGCGTGGTCACCGGCACGCCGTCGCCGCGCCCGCCGGGCAGTTCCGCCGCTTTTATCGTGTAGGCGCGGCCATGGGTGTCGAGGATGACGAGCGGCCAGGTCGTGCGGGTTTCGATCACCGCGAAGGCGAAGTCTCCGGCTTTGTAGGTGATGGCCGCGGGGTCGATGCCATGGCCTTGGCGCGAGCGTATCCAGCCGTTTTTCGACACGATCACGGTGATCGGCTCGTCGATGACGCTCAGTTCGGCGACGGCGACCGGCGTCACGGCTTCGATCAGGGTACGGCGCTCATCGCCGTATCGTTTGGCATCCGCTTCTATTTCTTTCAGGGTGAGTTTGGTGAGCGCGGCGCGGTTGTCGAGCAAGTGCTGGAGCTGGTCGCGTTCTGTGCGCAAGGCTTGCAGTTCTTGTTCGATCTTGAAGCCTTCGAGACGGGCGAGCTGGCGCAGGCGGATTTCGAGGATGTCCTCGGCCTGGATTTCCGTAAGGCCGAACGCGGTGATCAGCGCCGGCTTGGGTTCGTCGGATTCGCGGATGACACGGATGACTTCTTCGATGTGGAGGAAGGCGATCATCCGCCCATCGAGGATATGCAGACGGCGATCGACTTCGCCCAGGCGATGACGTGTGCGGCGTTCGACGGTGTGGATGCGAAAATCGTTCCACTCGGCAAGAATTTGCAGCAGGTTTTTTTGCTGGGGACGACCGTCACGCCCGATCATGGTCATGTTGATCGAAGTCGAGGTCTCCAGGCTGGTATGGGCCAGCAGCACGGCCATGAATTCGTCACGCGCCTGGCGGCTGGACTTCGGTTCGAGCATGATGCGCACTGGCGCTTTGTCGCTCGCTTCGTCACGCGAGGTTTCGAGGACACCCAGCATGAGTTGCTTGAGGTTTTTCTGTTCCTGGCTGATTTCTTTCTTGCCCGGCCTGGGCTGGGGATTGAGGTGGGTTTCGATCTCGGCCAACACCTGGGCGGTGGAGACGCCGTGCGGCAGTTCGTCGACGATCACCCGCCATTGTCCGCGGGCAAGCTCTTCGTAGTGCCAGCGCGCGCGCAGCCGCAGACTGCCCCGGCCATGGACATAGGCGTCGCGGATGGCGTCGGGTTGGGAGATCAGTTGCCCGCCGCCGGGGAAATCCGGACCGGGAATGAAGGCCAGGATGTCGTCGAGCGTGGCTTCGGGATGGCGGATGAGGTGACAGGCGGCAGCGGCGACTTCGCGCAGGTTGTGCGGGGGAATTTCGGTCGCCATGCCCACGGCGATGCCCGAAGCGCCATTGAGCAGCACGAAAGGCAGGCGCGCGGGCAGGAGTTGCGGTTCCTGGAAAGCGCCGTCGTAATTGGGAAGGAAATCCACCGTGCCCCGGTCGAGTTCAGCCAGCAGCAAGTCGGCGATCGGGGTCAGGCGGCACTCGGTATAGCGCATCGCCGCCGCCGAATCGCCATCGCGCGAGCCGAAATTGCCCTGGCCGTCGATGAGCGGGTAACGCAGCGAGAAATCCTGCGCCACCCGCACCATGGCGTCATAGACCGAACTGTCTCCGTGGGGGTGGTACTTGCCGATGACATCGCCCACCACCCGCGCCGATTTCACATGGCGGGCGCTGGCGGCGAGGCGCATCTCGTTCATCGCGTAGAGGATGCGGCGTTGCACGGGTTTCAGGCCGTCCTCGACCTGAGGCAGCGCGCGCGAACGAACCACGCTCATCGCATAAGCGAGATAGGCGCGCTCGGCATAGTGGTCGAGCGCCAGGGCGTCGGGTGGGTTGCCGTCGGCGGGCGTGTCGGCGGGAACATCGGCAATATCGGTCATCGTGGCGCGGCGAATCCTGATGGAAAGGCGCGATCTTAGCGTGCCGATACGTCAGCTTGAAAGCGCGCGCCATCCACGTCAGGCATCGTCCATGTCTTCTTCGGCAATATTTGTGCCATAATCCGGGGCTGTTTTTACCCCACGAGACCAAGATGGACGACAACAAGGCCAAGGCGCTTGCCGCCGCGCTCCAACAGATCGAGAAACAGTTCGGCAAGGGCTCGATCATGCGCATGGGCGACGACAGCGTCGAACGCGATATCCAAACCGTATCGACCGGCTCGCTTGGGCTGGACATCGCGCTTGGGCTGGGCGGTTTGCCGCGCGGACGGGTCGTCGAAATCTACGGACCGGAATCTTCCGGCAAGACCACCCTCACCCTCCAGGTGATCGCCGAAATGCAAAAGCTCGGCGGTACGGCGGCCTTCATCGACGCCGAGCACGCGCTCGATGTCGGCTACGCGGAAAAACTCGGGGTCAAGATCGCCGATCTGCTGATTTCGCAGCCCGACACCGGCGAACAGGCGCTGGAGATCGCCGATATGCTGGTGCGCTCGGGCGGCGTCGATATCGTCGTCATCGACTCGGTGGCGGCGCTCACCCCCAAGGCGGAAATCGAAGGCGAGATGGGCGACCAGCTCCCCGGCCTGCAAGCCCGCCTGATGAGCCAGGCGCTGCGCAAGCTCACCGCCAACATCAAGCGCACCAACACCTTGGTGATTTTCATCAACCAAATCCGGATGAAGATCGGCGTCATGTTCGGCAGCCCCGAAACCACCACGGGCGGCAACGCGCTCAAGTTCTACGCCTCGGTGCGCATGGATATCCGCCGCACCGGCGCGATCAAGAAATCCGACGAAGTCGTCGGCTCCGAAACCAAGGTCAAGGTCGTCAAGAACAAGGTGTCCCCGCCATTCAAGGAAGCGCATTTCGACATCCTCTACGGCGAAGGCATTTCGCGCGAAGGCGAGATCATCGACCTTGGCGTCGCCCACGGCATCGTCGACAAATCGGGCGCCTGGTATGCCTACAGTGGCGACAAGATCGGCCAGGGCAAGGACAATGCGCGCGAATTCCTGCGCGCCAACCCGACGCTGGCGCGCGAGATCGAAAACAAGGTGCGGATAGCCGCCGGCTTGCCGGAATTGGCCGCGCCCGCCACCCCAGCCACCGCCGCAGCCTGAAAACATCGGCTGTCCACATGGCCGAGCCCAGCCTGCGTGAACGCGCCCTGCGCTACCTCGCCCGCCGTGACCACAGTCGGGCGGAACTGGCCAGGAAACTCGCTCCGCACGGCAGCCCGGAAGAAATCGACCGCCTCCTCGACCGCATGAGCGAACTCGCCCTGCAATCCGATGCCCGCTACGCCGAAGCCTGGGTACGCAGCCATGCCGCGCGCTTTGGCCGCGACCGCTTGCGCGGCGAACTCGCCCGCCGCGGCGTGGAGCGCGAGCTGATCGAAAGCACGCTCGACGCCCAGGACATGGACACCGAAATCGGGCGTGCCCGCGCCCTGTGGCAGGCAAGATTCCACGGCGAACCACCTGCGGACGCCCGCGAATGGGCGCGTCAGGCGCGTTTCCTGCAAACGCGCGGTTTCGCCGCCGATCTCATCCGCAAACTGCTCAAGGACGCACCCGATGAGTCTGCTTAAAGTCAGCGGCCTCAACAAACGCTACAAATCCCGCACCGTGGTGCATGACGTCTCGTTCGAGGTCGGCTCGGGCGAAGTCGTCGGCCTGCTCGGCCCCAACGGCGCGGGCAAGACCACCTGTTTCTACATGATCGTCGGCCTGGTGAAGAGCGACGGTGGCGAAATCACCCTCGACGACACCCAGCTCACCCACCTGCCGATCCACGCCCGCGCCCGCCTGGGGTTATCCTACTTGCCCCAGGAAATGAGCGTGTTCCGCAAGCTCACCGTGGCGGAAAACATCCGCGCGGTGCTGGAATTGCAAAACATCGACAATGAAGAGATCGAGCGCCGCCTCCAGATGCTGCTCGAAGAACTCTCCATCACCCACCTGCGCGACAACATCTCGATTTCCCTCTCCGGCGGCGAGCGGCGGCGTTGCGAGATCGCGCGCGCGCTCGCCACCTCGCCGCGCCTCATCCTGCTCGACGAACCTTTCGCCGGGGTCGATCCGATCGCGGTGAGCGACATCCAGAAGATCATCCGTTTTCTCAAGGAGCGCGGCATCGGCATCCTGATCACCGACCACAACGTGCGTGAAACCCTCGGCAGTTGCGATCGCGCCACCATCATCACCGACGGACGGGTACTGGCCAGCGGCGCCCCGGCCGATGTCATCACCAACAAGGAAGTGCGCGAAGCCTACCTTGGCAAGGACTTTCAACTCTGAGCGCCCATGAAACCGACGCTTCAGCTCAAACTCTCCCAGCACCTCACCCTGACGCCGCAATTGCAGCAGTCGATCAAACTGCTGCAACTCTCCACCCTGGATCTCAATCAGGAGATCGAGCGCTTCCTGCTCGAAAATCCCATGCTGGAGCGCGAGGATTTCGCCCCGCCCGCTTCCCCGATCGACTTTACCCCGATCTCCTCGCCCTCCCCCGGCCCGGCCAGCACGGACGCGAACAGCGGCAACGACGCGCAGAACCATGACGACAGTGAACCCCGCACCGGCGAACGTGACGACATGGCTTTCGAAGAAACCATCGACTGGTCGGGGACAGGCAACGGCGCCAATTCCAGGAACGAGGACGACGACACCGACTTCCAGGAAATCCATGCCGCGAGCACATCGCTCGCCGACTATCTCGACCAACAGGTCGCGCTCTCCCAACTCTCCGACCGCGACCGCATGCTGGTGCGCTTCGTCATCGAGGCGCTCGATGACGACGGCTATCTGCATCAGGAACTCGACGAGCTTTTCGAGCTGCTGCCGCCCGAGATGGCGTTCGATCCAGACGATCTCCTCATCGCCCTGCGCCACGTCCAGCAACTCGACCCAGCAGGCATCGGCGCGCGCACGCCCCAGGAATGCCTTGGCCTGCAATTGCGCGCCCTACCCCCCTCCCCTCTCCGCGACCTCGCCATCGTCATCGTCGAGCAGCATCTCGAACTACTCGCCGAGCGCAATTTCACCAAGATCAAGCGCCTCGCCAACTGTGACGACGAAACCCTGCGCGCTGCCCAGGCGCTGATTTGCAGCCTCGACCCGCATCCGGGCGCCAAGCACGCCAGCATCGACACCCGCTACGTGCTGCCCGATGTGATCGTGAAAAAAGTTCGTGGCCGCTGGACGACCGCCCTCAATGTCGAAGCGATGCCCCGGCTGCGGATCAACCAGCTCTACGCCAACCTGCTTCAACAAAATCGCGGCCAGGGCGGCGCGCTCTCCGGGCAATTGCAGGAAGCCCGCTGGCTGATCAAGAACGTCCAGCAAAGATTCGATACCATCCTCAGGGTTTCCCAAGCCATCGTTGACCAGCAACGACAGTTCTTTGATCATGGCGAAGTGGCGATGAGGCCACTGACCCTCCGGGAGATCGCCGACCAGCTCGAATTGCACGAGTCCACCGTGTCGCGCGTGACCACGCAAAAATACATGGCCACGCCCCGTGGCGTATTCGAGCTCAAATATTTCTTCGGCAGCCACGTCGCCACCGACACCGGCGGCGCCGCATCCTCGACCGCGATTCGTGCCCTGATTCGCCAGTTGATCGATGCCGAAGACAGGAAAAAACCGCTATCCGATGCGAAAATCGCCGACCTTCTGGGCCAACAAGGCTTCGTGGTCGCGCGAAGAACCATCGCCAAGTACCGCGAAGCACTCAACATCGCGCCCGTCACTCTGCGTAAAACGATTTGATCACAAGAGGAGCAAGCATGAATCTCAACATCACCGGCCACCACGTCGATGTCACCGACGCCATCCGCAACTACACCACCGAAAAGCTGGATCGCGTCGTCCGCCATTTCGACAACGTCACCAGCGTGAGCGTGATCCTGTCGGTAGACAAGCTCAACCAGAAAGCCGAAGCCACCGTCCACGTGCGCGGCAAGGACATTCATGTCGAAAGCATCGACGCCGACCTGTACGCCGCCATCGACACCCTGATCGACAAACTCGACCGTCAGGTACAGAAGTACAAGCAAAAAAGTACCGACCACCATCACGACTCGCACAAGTTCGAAATTCCCGAACATTGACCGCCCAATCACGCGGCCGTGACCGATCGATCCGGCACGCCGCGTGCATTTCCAGGAAATGAGCCCGTGAGCCTGATCGCTTCCCTTCTGCCCCCCGCCAATGTCCTTGCCACGCTCGATGCCAGCAGCAAGAAACGAGTGTTCGAGGAGGCCAGCCAGTTGTTCGAAGCCCAGGCCGGGCTCTCTCATGACGTCGTTTTCGACAAGCTGTTTACCCGCGAGCGCCTCGGTTCCACGGGACTTGGCCAGGGCGTCGCCATTCCCCACAGCCGCATCGACGGCCTCACCGAAGCAACCGGCGCTTTCATCCGCCTGCCCGCGCCGATTCCGTTCGACGCCCCTGACGGCCGCCCGGTCAACCTCATCTTCGTGCTGCTGGTACCCGCCGACGCCAACGACACCCACCTCCAGTTGCTCTCCGAACTCGCCCAGATGTTCAGCGATCGCGCATTCCGTGAATCACTGCTCGCCGCCCCCGACGCCACCACGCTCCACGCCCTGTTTACCGGCTGGCA
>JAITCV010000003.1 GCA_031282905.1 Azoarcus sp.
CCCTCCCCCGCCCACATCCGCCCGCCCTCCACCCCTGGAACAGCCTGCTCGATGCGCCGCGCATGAATTGCCACCGCGTCATCGACCATGACCTCGTCGCCATTTTCTACACCTCGGGCAGCACCGGCCATCCCAAGGGCGTGGCGCTATCGCATCGCAACATGGTGGCGGGCGCGCACAGTGTCATCTCATACCTGGAAAACGTCGCCGATGACGTGCTGCTCGCCGCGTTGCCGTTGTCGTTCGACGCGGGATTTTCGCAACTTACCACCGCGTTCGCCGCGGGCGCTCAAGTGGTGCTGCTCAACTACCTGTTGCCGCGTGATGTCATCCGCATGGCGGAACGCGAACGGATAAGCGGGCTGACCGCCGTGCCGCCATTGTGGATACAGCTCGCCCAGTTGCCATGGCCCGCGGGAATTACCGAACACCTGCGTTATTTCGCCACCACCGGCGGACGGATGCCGCAGGCGACGCTTGAACGGCTGCGCGCGGCCCTGCCGAAATCGAAACCCTTCCTGATGTATGGCCTCACCGAAGCCTTTCGCGCCACCTGCCTGCCGCCGGAAGAAATCGACCGCCGCCCCGATTCCATCGGCAAGGCCATCCCCAATGCCGAAGTGCTGGTGCTGCGCCAGGACGGCAGTGAATGCGCCGACGACGAACCCGGCGAGCTGGTGCAGCGCGGCGCTCTGGTCGCGCAGGGATATTGGAACGATGCCGACAAGACCGCCGAACGTTTCCGCCCGCTGCCCGGTCGTGGCGGAGGGCGGGTGATGCCGGAGATCGCGGTGTTTTCCGGCGACACCGTGCGCCGCGACGCGGAAGGTTTCCTGTATTTCATTGGACGCCGCGACGAGATGATCAAGACTTCCGGCTACCGCGTCAGCCCGACCGAGGTCGAGGAAACGCTCTACGCCACTGGAATGATCGGTGAATGCGCGGTTTTCGGTATCGCCCATGACACCCTGGGGCAAAGCATCGTCGCCGTCGTCACCCCGCCGTCGGATGGCGCAATCGATTTGAATGCGCTCGCCGCCGCATGCCGCGCCAGGATGCCCGCCTACATGGCGCCCGGAACGATCGAAGTCTACCCCGAGCCGCTGCCACGCAATCCGAATGGCAAGATCGACCGCAAGAGTCTTGCCCAGGACTTTGTCCGGCGTATCGGCCCTGGCGATGATGTGTAAATTTATTCTGTGGACGGCTTGCCGGGAGCGCGGGCGTCCCCGCAGCGGGCAAGATGCCCGCGCTCCCAAAGTCGACCACTCCCGATCATCACGCCGCTACGCGCCTCGCCGTGACGAATGCAAAACACGATGCCCATTTGTTCATCATCGACTCGCCCTGTCCAACGCTCTGCCCAAAAGAGACAGCCATGAACCATCCCGTTTCAACCTTGTTCCCCGTGGCGGACGACACGCTGATCGTCGGCGGCCAGCCTTTGCCCCGGCTGGCCGCGCGGGTCGGACGCACGCCGTTCTATGCCTATGACCGCGCGCTGATTTCCCGCCGCGTCGCGCAATTGCGCGCCACCCTGCCCCCCCAAATCAAGCTGCATTACGCGCTCAAGGCCAACCCGATGCCCGCGTTGCTCGGACATCTGGCGCAATGCATCGACGGTGTCGACATCGCGTCCGCAGGAGAACTGAAACTGGCGCTGGACGCCGGCATCCCCCCTGATGCCATCAGCTTCGCCGGTCCGGGCAAGACCGCGGCGGAACTTGCCCAAGCGGTCGCCGCCGGCATCTTGGTCAACATCGAATCCGTCCGCGAAATTCCGCTGCTTGCCGCCGCTTCACAGGAAATGGGCGTTCCCGCCAGAGTGGCGCTGCGCGTCAATCCGGACTTCGAACTCAAAGCGGCCGGCATGAAGATGGGGGGCGGGTCAAAACCATTTGGCATTGACGCGGCCATGGCGCCCGAATTGCTGGCGGCCATCGGCCAGACCGGACTGGCGTTCGAGGGCTTTCACTTTTTCCCCGGCTCGCAGAACCTGAAAAGCGCCGCCATCGTCGAAGCGCAACAAAGAAGTTTCGCGCTCGCGGTGGAACTCGCCGCCCACGCCCCTGCGGCGGTGAAATCGCTCAACCTGGGCGGCGGTTTCGGCATTCCCTATTTTCCCGGAGAAACCCGGTTGGATATCGCGCCCATCGCCGCCAATCTCGCCGCCATTGCCGCCGATGCCGCCCTGGCGCTGCCGCGGGCCGAAATCGTCATCGAACTGGGGCGCTATTTGGTGGGCGAGGCCGGTATTTATGTCTGCCGCGTGATAGACCGCAAGCTCTCGCGCGGACAGGTGTTCCTCGTCACCGATGGCGGCCTGCACCAACACCTGTCGGCATCAGGCAATTTCGGCCAGGTACTGCGCAAGAATTATCCTGTCGCCATCGGTACGCGCATTGATCATGACTGCCGCGAGACCGTATCCATCGTCGGCCCGCTGTGCACGCCGCTCGATGTGCTCGCCGATCGCGTCCAACTACCCCACGCGCAACCCGGAGACCTGGTGGTGATCTTCCAGTCCGGCGCCTATGGCGCCAGCGTCAGCCCCCAAGCCTTTCTCGCCCACCCGCCAGTGGTGGAAGTATTGGTTTGACCGGCGCGCTTGTACGGCGCTATTCTTTTCCACCTTCGGTATGAAGTCACCATGGCGTTCGGCCCATTTCCCAGTGAGTTCAAGGCATTCATCGATTCGATGGTGGAGTTTTCCTTTCCAGGGGAGATCCACGATATCAAAATAGGCTACGCCAACGGCAATGGCGATATCGTTTTAGTATACAAGATCGAATCCGCCCCCTCTGATTGGCCCAAACAGCCTGTTCCGTTTATGAAATTGGAGATGGCGACCATTCCGTGCTGGATGCGGAGCAAGGAGAGCATATGGCGGTCTACTACCGCTACCATGAGGATGGCTGCGTCGAGAAATATGCTTCTTCGTTTGCGGAGTGGCTCGAACGGCTGCCGAAATTCCTGAAGGGCAAATAAACACGTATTTTGTACAAGGGAACACCATGCCAAAGCTTTTCTGCGCCTGCGCGCCCAAGGCCGTTTTCGAACCCTGCGAGTTGCAACCCGGCCTGTCGGCCAAACGCTGCACGGCCTGCCGCAGCGTTTTGCTGGCGATGCCGGATTACCGGGCCTGGCGCGACCAGCATTTTTCCGAACTGCCCGCCGTGGAACCCGCGCCGCAGTCCGGACGCGAAGCGCCTTCCAAGGCGCGTGCATGTCCGTCCTGCGGACGCCTGATGTCGCGTTATCGCACCGGCAACGCGGAAAGTTTCTGGCTGGATTTCTGCCCGTCCTGCGAACGGGTCTGGCTCGACGATGGCGAATGGGAAACACTCGAACAAAGCGGCCTCGCGCCCTATCTCGACCTCATTCTGAGTGAAGCCTGGCAAAAGCGCGTGCAGGCGCAAAGGACGGTTTCCTCTCGCGATGAACTGTTGCGCGCCCGCTTCGGCGAAGACGCCCTGATGGAAATCCGGCGCATCAAGGCGTGGCTCGCGCAACAACCCAACCGGCGGGACATCCTGACTTTCCTGGCGGAACCGTAAGCCATACGCGGTTTCAGACCAAGGACGCTTGCGGCGCTGAACGGCGGCCACTGGAATGCGGTTCATGTTCATGAAACAAAGCAGGCAAGAGCTGAATCGATGGCTGCGGCATCGATGATCACGGCAAAAGTGAGACGGAAGTTTTCCTGAAAAATTCAGGTATATTGCGTTACCCTCGGTCAATACTGGTTTGTCGTTGAAGCAGTTCCGGGGGCATCACAAAACGCAAGGAGAACGCCATGCCTGAAACAAGCAATACCGCCGCGCTTCCCGGGACGGACGGCAAGACGGTGGTAGTCAAGACGCCGTTGCAATATCTCGATCGCGCCATGACGGCGCTGCGCACCCTCGGCGTGACGCCGACGAAGGCCGAGGATGCGCCGATCACCGCCATCCTCGGCAAGATCGCCGATGTCGATCCAACCGAGGTGGCGATCATCGCGCGCACCCTGCAACAGATGGACGCTTTCAACGAGGCTGTCCGGGAGCAGGTCTCCCAGATCGACATCGGCACCCGCTACGAAGAAATCGCCAAGGCTTTCGATTCCATCCGGGACGACGCCAAACGCATGGTCGATCAGCTCGATGACGGCAAGGTCGACCTGATCGAGCGCGTAAGCAATGTCTGGATGAAACTTTCACGCGGCGATGTCGCCGCGCGCTTCGATACCATTCATCAAAATTTCCTGGCGGTCTCCCGCGATACCCAGAAAGCCATCGAGCGCGAGACCGCCATCCTGGAAGCCTATACCGATTTCCGCGGTGCGTTGAAACACGGAGAGATCGCCGCGCACGAGATTTTCAAGGCTCTGGAACAAACGCTGGGCGAGAGCAAGGCGGCATTACTGGAAGCCTCCAATGCGGTTGCCGCTTGTGGCGAGGGGACGGATTTCAGCGAACGCGCCCGTCTGGAACTGGTTCGGGATGAAAGGCTCAGGGCCATGAGGAATACCGAAGCCCAATACCAGGTCGCCAAGGATATCCAAGATAATTTGACCATCGCCTACAACACTTCGGAAGTGGTAATGGCGCGTCTGTTGCAGACCACGAATGCCAAGGAGCGGGTATACCAGCAATCCGTCACGTTCTTTTCCACCAACGAAGTCGTCTTTACCGCGCTGAAAGCCACTTTCACCGGCTTGTTTGGTCTTCACGAAGCCACCCGGACCCTTGATGTCATGAAGGAAGGGGCCAACAAATCCCTGGAAGTGTTGGCGAGTATCGGCGGCAAGGTGCTCGAAGAAGCCACCAAGGCCGGTTATGGCCCGACGATCCGGGTCGAAGCCGTCAAGAAACTGGTCGATAGCGTGGTGGATTTCCAGCAACGTTCGGTGCAGATCGTCGAAGAAATGCGCAAGGCGGCAACCCGGAACAGCGAGGAAATCCGGGAAGCGGTCGAAGACGGACGGCAGCGCATGGCGCAGTTGGCCAGGGAAGGCAACGTGCTGGAGTTGCCGCCAGCAGGAAATCAGGGCAAGTGAACGGATGCGTGGCAATCCACAGGCTTGCTGGATTGCCACGGGCCTTCGCCTCATCTAGCATTCTTGTCGAGATGGACGTCGAAACCCCGGCCTGAGGCCGGGCGGGATTGCAAACCAGAGTGGGTTTTACGATGAAAGCAGATTCCGCGCAAACGCCCGGGAACGATGCCAAAGCCATGGATGATCTGCTGATGGCGATGGATGTGGTCGATACCTTGCGTTACGAGGATGAACTCGTGCGCAAGGAACTTGGCCAGGATGAACGTGACGAGACGCTCAAACAACGCTTGCGCGAAATCTACGAGGGACAGGGGCTGGTGGTGACGGATCGTATCCTGGATGAAGGGATACGCGCCTTGCGGGAAGACCGCTTTGTCTATCGTCCACAGGGTGGCTGGTTCGCGCGCCACCTTGCTGGCCTATGGGTGCGCCGCACGCGTTGTCTGGCCGTGAGCGGCGTGCTGCTCCTCGTCATCGGCGGCGTGGTTTTGCAGAATTACCGGGGGGATCTGGCCGAACAACGCCTCCAGGCCGAATTGACGACAAGCTTGCCCAAGGAACTGGCGGCGGCCGCATCATTTGCATTGTCCCAGGCCGGGGACGCGCAGGCGCGCGAACGGATCGGCGCCCTGCGCGCTGGCGGAGAAAGCGCCCTGATGGCGGGCGATGCCGCCAAGGCAAAAGAAGCCATCGCGGATTTGAAACAGATTAGCCGCAGCTTGACGGAAAGTTTCAAATTGCGAATCGTCAGCCGACCGGGCGCGTATTCAGCCGTGTTTCGTGTCCCCGACGACAATCCGAAATCGCGCAATTATTACATCATCGTCGAAGCCATCGGCGATGATGGAAAAGTCATTCCGCAGGATATTGTCAATGAGGAGAGCAACGCATCCAGCACGGTTACGCAATGGGGACAAAGGGTTCCTTTCAAGACCTACGAAGCCGTGCGCGGGGACAAGATGGATGACGGCATTATCCAGAACAATATCGTTGGCGAAAAACCGCGTGGTTCCCTGTCCGTTCGCTACACAATATCTGTTCAAAATGGCGCGATAACACAATGGTAAGGACATTCCCATGAATTCAAACAGAGTATTATCCCTTCTTGCCAGCGCGCACAAGGATATCCGGCGAGCGGAACAAGAAGTCATGGCGGAAATGAACGAATTGGGCAAACGGATCGCCACCATCGAAGCCGGGCGACTCAATGCTTACCGGACGCTTGCCAGGATGCGTCTGGGCGAGATCACAGCCAACACGGTCGTGGATAATTTGAACGCCATTGAAAGAAAGGCCAGATCAAAATTCGATGCTTTCACGCAACTTCGCGCGCAGCTTCAGGAAGAAAGTTTTGCGCTGGAAAAAAAGATTGCGGAGGCGGAAGAGCAGCGCGAAGCCATTTTGCGGCAGATCGACGGCACGCGCGCCGAAATCGCCGCGGTGGAAGAAAAGGCGCGCCAATCTCTGGCGGGAGATGCCGATTGGGCGCGGCTGGTCGCCGAAGTGCGCGTCACGGAGCAGAAATTCGCCGCCGCCAATGCAAAAGCCGAAGAACGGGAAAAGGATAGAGAAAATAAATCCCAGCCCTATCTTGCCGATCCACTGTTCAAATATCTGCATGAGCGGCATTACGGAACTGCCGAATATCGCCCTGGAATGGGGTGGATTCGCTGGGGCGACGGCTGGGTGGCGAAAGTCATCCAGTTCGAAGCGGCCCGGCGCAATTTTGCCATGTTGAACGCGTTGCCTGTGCGTTTGCGGGAGCACGTCGAAAATCTTCATCAAATCCTGCTGGCACAAACAAAAATGCTGGAGAGCAAATATCGCCAAACGAAACTCGATCAAGGCGTCGGCCCGCTGGAAGAAAAACTCGCGGGACAAAACAAAGCCCTGGAAAATCAGGAAAAAACGGGCAAGGATTTGCAGGAGGCGCGAGCGCGAAACCTCGCCCGCCATCAGAATCTGGTAAACGGCGATGACGCCAACGGCTTGAACGCAGCCCTTGCCATCGTCGTCACCTCATTGCGGCAGGAGGGCCTGCCTGCCTTGATGGAAAAGGCCCTGAAAACGGCCACGCCCAAGGATGACGAGATCGTTCTCGAACTGGAAACGCTCCAGAAGAATCTCTCCCAGGCGCAGGCGGATTTCGCGGCATCCCAAAACAGACTCAGTGCGATCAAGCGCCAGAAGGATCAATACCAAGGCATCGAAGAAGAATTCCGTGCCCGTGGATACGATGGCGATTTCCGCAATGAAGAAGACATCCGCCTGATAATCGACGACATGAAGACCGCAGCCAGAGCATTCGGCGAATTCTGGAAAGTACTGGACAGGAATTACCTCCCGCGTCCCAAGCCCAGCAGCAATCATTGGTCCACTTCCGGCGGAATATCCGGTGGCGGATTCGCTTCCAGGGGAAGCATTGGCGGCGGTGGATTCAAGACTGGAGGCGGTTTCTGAAAGCCTGTTCAAGATTTCGTAGGGGCGAGGCATGCCCCTAACCCAACCCCAGCGGTTCGGATGACTGAACGGCCGTGGATTTGCCACGCGCGCCGTGCCCGAAACCTTCCCGCCGTCATGCCGATGTCCGCGCGCCCAGCCCGGCGAAGTCGGTAATGCCGTCAAGATAATCTTGCCACTTCGAAAAACTATGGTTTCCCCCTGCCTCCACGCTCTGGCGCGCGCCGGCATAGCGGGCGAGCGCGTGGCGGTAATCGAGCCGCTCGTCGCCCTCTTCCACCAGCAGCCAGTAGCGTTCGGGATGGGTGATCGCCGGAAAGTCGAACGTGCGCAATTCGTCGATGTAGGCGCGCTCCAGTTCGAAACGCTCGCCGGTGTAAAGGTTGTGATGGGTGCCAAGCCAGGCATCGAGATCGAGTCTGCCAATGACAGCAGGATTGATCAGCACGGCGCGGACGCCATGGCGCTCGGCAAGGCAGCTTGCATAAAAGCCGCCTAGCGAACTCCCAACCAGCAGCGGCGCGGGCGCATGGCGGTCCAGACGGCAACGCGCAAGCTGCTCTTCGATTTTTCCGTTGACGAGTTCGAGCGCCGCGCGCGGCGACCACGGCAGTTGCTCGCACCAGAATTCCGCCGCTAGCCCGCGCGCGGCCAGATGCTCGCGCAAGGCCCGCACCTTGGGCGAGGCCGGGGCGGAACAGAAGCCGTGGAGATAAATGATCATGTCTCGTCCCAGCCGACCCAGCCGAAATGCCAGCTTGCGAGCACGACCAAGCCAAACACGATGCGATACCACGCGAAGAATTCGAAACTGTGGCTGGAAATGAAGCGCAGCAGCCAGCGCACGCACAGGAAGGCCGACACAAAGGAAGCGGCGCAGCCCACCGCCCAGATGTCCCAATCCTGGAGGGAGAGCAGGTGGCGCTCCTTGTAGATTTCATATGCCGAAGCGGCGGCCAGGGTCGGAATGGCGAGGAAAAAGGAAAACTCGGTCGCCGCCTTGCGCGACAGGCCAAAAAACAGTCCGCCGATGATCGTCGCGCCCGAACGGCTGGTGCCCGGAATCAGCGCGCATGCCTGGGCCAGCCCGAGCTTGAGCGCGTCCAGCGGGCGGATATCGTCGACGGTCTGGATGTTTACCTCGTGCGCGCGCCGTTCCGCCCACAGGATGAACACCCCGCCGACGATCAGCGCCACCGCCACCGGCACGGGGTGGAACAGCGCCGCCTTGATATGTTTGCCGAAAAGGAGCCCCAGCACCGCCGCGGGAATGAACGCGAACGCCAGATTGAGCACCAGCCGGTTGGCCGCGCGCGCTCGCCCCAGTCCGGCGAACGTCGCCCCGAGCCGGGCGCGATATTCCCAGCATACCGCGAGAATCGCGGCGGGTTGAATGACGATTTCAAACAGTTTGCCGCGTTCGTCATTGAAGCCGAGCAGTTCCCCCGCCAGGATCAGGTGCCCGGTGGAAGAAACCGGCAAGAATTCGGTCAATCCCTCGACGGTGCCGAGGATGAGCGCGACAAGCAAAAGAGGAAGCACCATGGCGACAGCCGCGAAGGAAAAAGTGGACAAAGTATATTGGCAATGTGCCCGCGCTTTTCATTCCATTTTCCGATCATCCGCGACTTTGTCGACTTCGCCGCGCGCCCGATCATGATTAATGAATATCCGGCGGCTTTGTCGCCGCTGTTCGAATCTGCCTGGATTGCCACGTTTCGTGCCTTGCAATGGAGGGTTTGCTCCACTCCGGATTTGCCCTGCCTGATCTATCGTGAATGATCTTTGGGCAAGGATTACGACGTTTGCGTGTGCGATTGCCACATCATTCCATTTTCAGGTCATCTGCGACGCGAAGACGAGCCGCAGGAATCACACGATGGTGCTGGCGTCGACGGCGAGGCTGGCGATGACGCGCTCTTCGGTCAGTTCCGGCGAGGCGAATTCCATGAAACGGTAGGCGAAACCGCGCAGGTATTGCCCGCGCCGCGCCGCGATGCGGCTGACGTTTTCGGCGAAAAGTGGCGCGTCCGTCTCCAGGCGCACAAGGTGAATGTCGCGCGCGGGGTCGAAGGCCATCGGCGCGATGATGCCGACTCCCAAGCCCAGTTCGACATATGATTTTATTACATCAGCATCAAGCGCCGACATCACGATCTCGGGCGCGAGGCCGGCCGCCGCGAATGTATTGTCGATGCGGGCGCGGCCGGTGATGCCCTCGTGGTAGGTGATGATCGGGTATTCGGCCACGTCGGCCAGGGCCGGTTTTTCCATTTCCGCCAGCGGATGGCCGACGGGCACCACCACGATGTGCCGCCAACTGTAGTACGGGAAGGACACCAGATCCGGAATATCGGCAATGGCTTCGGTGGCGATGCCGATGTCGGCTTCGCCATCGAGCAGCATCTGCACGATTTCGGCGGGGCTGCCCTGATGCAGCTTGAGATGCACGCGGGGATAGGCGCGCTTGAACGCGGTTACCACCTGGGGCAGGGCATAACGCGCCTGGGTATGGGTGGTCGCCACGGTGAGCTGGCCGGAATCGGCGCTGGCATATTGCTCGGCCAGGCGCTTGATGTTGGTGGCATCGAGCAGCATGCGCTCGACCATCGCCGCGACTTCCTTGCCCGGTTCAGTGAGGCCGAGCAGGCGCTTGCCCCGGCGCACGAAGAGTTCGAGGCCGATCTCGTCTTCCAGATCCTTGATGTGCTTGGATACGCCGGATTGCGAGGTAAAGAGCGCATTGCCCACCGCGGTGAGGTTGAAACCGCGCCGCACGGTTTCGCGGACGATGCGCAATTGCTGGAAATTCATGATCCGTCCCTCCTTGCGCCGGTTCAGATTCCGGCGCCTTCATCCACGAACACGCGCAGATTCGACGGCACAAGGCGCACTACTTGGCCTTCGGCCAGCCCTTGCGCCTCGAAACGTTCGCGGGTCAGTTCCACTTCGAAATGGCGACCGTCCTCGTCCAGGCTATCGAGTTCGATCCGTGAAACCAGCCCGAACGAGAGCACGCGCCCGATCCGCGCAGGCAAGCCGGCCCCGCTTTCCGGCACGATGTCGATTTCGTGTGGTCGCGCGAACGCGAACACCTTTTCGCCATCGGCGAATCCACCACTGGCATGCGGCAGCACATCCTCGCCGACCCGTACCCCGCCGCCATCCGCCCGTCCATGAAAGAGGTTGACGGCGCCCAGGAAGCTGTAGACGAAAGGGGTGCCCGGGTGATGCCAGACTTCTTCCGGCGCACCAATCTGCTCGACGCGGCCACGATTCATCAACACCACGCGATCAGCCACTTCCAACGCTTCTTCCTGGTCGTGGGTAACGAAAATCGAGGTGATGTGGAGATCGTCATGCAGGTTGCGCAGCCAGCGTCGCAATTCCTTGCGGACCTTGGCGTCGAGCGCGCCGAAAGGCTCGTCGAGCAGCAAGACCCGGGGTTCGACCGCGAGCGCGCGGGCCAGCGCGATGCGCTGGCGTTGGCCGCCAGAGAGTTGGGCGGGGAAGCGGTCGGCGAGCCAGTCGAGCTGCACCAACTCGAGCAGCTTGTGCACCTTGTCGCGGATTTGTTGCGCATTTGCCCGGCGCGCTTTCATTCGCATGCCAAACGCGACATTGTCGAACACGGTCATGTGGCGAAAGAGCGCGTAGTGCTGGAACACGAAGCCGACCTGGCGCTCGCGCACATGGGTGTCGGAGGCGTCTTCGCCTTCGAGCAACACTTGGCCGCTGTCGGCCTGTTCCAGCCCGGCGATGATGCGCAGCAAGGTCGTCTTGCCGCAGCCCGACGGCCCGAGGAGCGCCACCAGTTCCCCCGTGGGAAATTCAAGACTGATGTCGTCGAGCGCGACGAACGCGCCGAAGCGTTTATTGATATGACGTACCTGGATACTCATGCCATCCCGTCCTCTGTCTTCAGGCTGGCGCGGGCGGCGCGTTCGACCCAGGTCTTGATCACCAGGGTCACCAGCGCCAGCAACGCGAGCAGTGAGGCCACCGCGAAGGCGGCGGCGAAGCGATATTCGTTGTAGAGAATTTCGACATGCAGCGGCAAGGTGTTGGTTTCGCCGCGGATGTGACCGGAGACCACCGATACCGCGCCGAATTCGCCCATGGCGCGGGCATTGCACAGAATGACGCCGTAGAGCAGCCCCCATTTGATGTTGGGTAGGGTGACATGCCAGAAGGTTTGCCAGCCGTTGGCGCCGAGCACTACCGCGGCTTCTTCCTCTTCCTTGCCCTGTGCCTGCATCAGCGGAATCAGTTCGCGGGCAATGAAGGGAAAGGTGACGAACACGGTGGCGAGCACGATACCGGGCACGGCGAAGATGACCTTGAGATCAATGGAGAATTCGATGCCGCCGAAGGCGAATTCGTAGAGCCCCGGCGGTATCCAGCCTTGAGCGCCGAACATCAGCACATATACCAGCCCGGCAATCACCGGCGAAACCGAGAATGGCAAGTCGATGAGGGTGATCAGGAAGTGTTTGCCGCGAAACTCGAATTTGGCGATCGCCCAGGCCGCCGCCACCCCGAACACCAGATTGAGCGGTACCGCGATGGCCGCCGCGAGCAGGGTGAGTTTGAGCGCCGCCAGCGCGTCGGGTTCGAGCAACGCGGTGAGATAGACATTCCAGCCCTTGCGCAAGGCTTCGACGAACACCGCGACCAGCGGCAGCAGCAGGAAGAAGGCGAAAAAGGACAGCGCCGCCGTGACCAGTAGCCATTTCACCCAGGGCACTTCGCGCGTGGCCGCGCGCGCCTCGAAATGCGTGATCGAGTCATCACTCCACACGAATACGATGAATGCAATCAACGGTATGCCCTGCTGGAGCGGCGTCAGCGGCAACAGGGCAAGGAGCGCGATGACCACTCCAGAGGACAGAAGACCGATGACCGATGACCGATTCGCCGGGCGTTTCACGCCCGCTATCTTCTGTCTTCCGAGCATCAGCGCAATCAATGCGAACGGCAAAACCACGAACACGGTATATGCGCCCAGCGGCGACAGGCGGAGCGCCGCAATCGCGGCGAGCGTCACGGCGACCCATCTGATGGCCGCTTTCCTGCCATGGAACAGCGCGGCAAGCAAAAAAGCGGCCACGATACCGAGGGGAACCGGCATGGAGAAAATGGACGCGCCCACGGCGTCGATGAATGCGCCTGCGGCGTCGATAAGCGTTCCGAACGTTGCGAGCGTCGCCATCAGCGATTCCTCCCCGTCCTTTTCGCCGTCCAGGCCTGGAGGCCGTTGATGACGAAGAGCAAGACAAAGGAGATCAGCAACATCACCACCGCCACCGCCGTCGCGCCGACATAGTCATATTGTTCGAGTTTGGTGATGATCATCAGCGGGGTGATTTCCGACAACATCGGGATGTTGCCGGCGATGAATATCACCGAGCCATATTCCCCCACCGCGCGCGCGAAAGCGAGCGCAAAGCCGGTCAACAGCGCGGGCAGCAGGACGGGCAGGATCACATGACGAAAGGTGCGCCAGCGCCCCGCCCCGAGACTGGCCGCGACTTCCTCCAATTCGACATCGAGGTCTTCCAGCACCGGCTGCACCGTGCGCACCACGAAAGGCAAACCGATGAAGATCAACGCCATCAGCACACCCAGCGGCTTGAACGCCACCTTGATGCCAAAGGGGTCGAGATACTGCCCCACCCAGCCGGTCTTGGCATAGAGCGCGGTCAGGGCGATGCCCGCCACCGCGGTGGGCAGCGCGAATGGCAAATCGATCAACGCATCGACCAGGCGCTTGCCCGGGAAACGATAACGCACGAGGCTCCACGCCAGCATCAGGCCGAACACCGCGTTGATCGCCGCCGCCGCCAGCGAGGCGCCGAACGAAAGCTTGTAGGACGCCACGATCCGCGGCGCGGTCACCACCTCCCAGAAGCGGGCAAGCGAAAGATCCGCCGCCTTGAGGAAAACCGCCGACAAGGGCAGCAGCACGATGACCGCAAGCCATGCCAAAGTAATGCCCAGGGTCAGATTGAATCCCGGCAGGACATGGAAACCACGAGAAAAACCGCGAACGGCGCGCATCAGCGTTTCGCGGCGATGATGATCTGGTCGAAGAGACCGCCGTCGGCAAAATGCAGTTTCTGCACCTTGTCCCAACCCCCGAGCGCGGATTCCACCGAGAACGTCCGTATCACCGGATATTTGGCGGCATGGCGGGCGAACACTTCGGGATCGCGCGGACGGAAATCATGACGGGCGATGATCTCCTGTCCCTCGGGGGAAAACAGGAAATCCAGATAAGCCTTGGCCTGCGTTTTCGTGCCGTGCCTGGCGGCAACCTTGCCTACCACCGCGACCGGCGCAGCGGCTTCGATCGATACCGAGGGATAAACGATGTCGAAACCCGGCCCGCTCCCTTCCAGTTCCCTGGCGATCAGCGCGGCTTCGTTCTCGAAAGTAATCAGCACGTCGCCGACATCGCGCTGGGTAAATGTCGTGGTCGCGCCGCGCCCGCCGCCGTCGAGCACCGGCACGTTGGCAAACAGGCGGGTGACGAAAGCGCGCGCCTCGGCCTCGCCAGCGAACTTGTCGAGCGCATAGCCCCAGGCGGCCAGGTAGGTATAGCGGCCATTGCCCGATGTCTTGGGATTGGGCACGATGGCCTGCACATCGTCACGCACCAGATCGGACCAATCCTTGATGCCTTTGGGATTGCCTTTCCTGACCAGGAACACGGTGACCGTGGTATAGGGCGCGGCGCCATGCGGAAACGCCTCACGCCATTTGCCATCGACCAGCCCGCCGCGCTCGACCAGGATGTCGATGTCGGGGGCCTGGTTCATGGTCACCACATCGGCCTCCAGCCCCGCCGCGACCGACAAGGCCTGCTTGCTCGAACCGCCATGCGACTGTTTGATCGTCACCGTTTCGCCATGCGCCGCTTGCCAGCTCGCGGCAAAGGCCGGGTTGATATCCTTGTAGAGTTCGCGCGAAACGTCATAGGACACATTGAGCAGGCTGACTTCCGTCCCACTGACCTCCGCCCCAGCGCCCGTCACCCCGAAAACCAAGCCCCCCGCCACCAATGCCACCATCAAACCGCTCCGCATCCCGATCTCCCGGCTGTTGCAAATGCGGCGCAGTGTATACAGGCGTCAGTACGAAACCCGTAATCCGGAATTTACTCGATATAACTTTTAGTTCTTTCTGGAGCCACGATCTCGGGGTGCCTGGAAGATATCCATTTCACCCGCACCCCAAAGGCAGATATCCCGCAATCGAAATCCGCGCGATGGTGAATTGCGGGGTAATCGAAGTGGATGGCGCGGCCCTGGCGCAGGGACCAGCGCCCAAAGAGCGCGTCGCGTTGAACGCGCATCTTTGGCGCTTCAAGCTCCAGATCGCGGCATATCTGGAAGAAGCGCGGATGCGGGCGCGTGCAACGCGCCCCTACAGATCGGGGTAAGCCCGAAGGGCCGAATCCATGCAAAAAGCATCGATCACGCCCAGCGCACGGTTGTACGCAAACCGGGCACAGCCCGCCGCGCGGGCCAAGTATGGATTTACATGGATTTCAAAAACTGTTTGAACGCATCAGCGCACGGCAGGGTTGAGGCTGTAAGTGCCGGTAAGGCTTGCCTGGGCCAGGACATGACGCTCGATCGCGGCGCGAACCTCGGCGCCACCGAAGCGTTCGCCTTCGACCGGGCAAGACGCGAGATCGAGCGCGTAGAGGGTGAATACGTAGTGGTGCAACAAGGCATCGTTCCACGGCGGGCAAGGGCCGTCATAACCATGGTTGCTGCTGCCATAGGTGTTGACTCCCTGGCGTGTGCCCAAAGGCGCGGTGGGGCCGGGCTTGCCGCCTGCGGTGATACCGTCGGAAAAAACGCCTTCGCCGATCTCGCGCAGATTGGCGGCCAGGTCGACCAGCACCCAATGGAAAAAATCGACCCGCGGCAAATCGGCGGGCACACCACGGCCTTCCTGGTTGACATCGTCCTTGCGGCTGGGCACATCGGGATCGTGGCAGATGAGCACGAACGAGCGCGTGCCGACCGGAACATCACTCCAGGCCAGATGTGGATTGCGGTTGGCGCCGGGACGGACATGAGCGCTCGTGGCGGGATTACCGTAAGCATATACATCAGGGATGCGCGCGCCGTCCACGAAAGATAGGCTGGTGAGTTTCATTGCATGGTTCCTCATGTTGATGTAGTAAGGCGGGGGAAGGGAAATTGTCCAAAACATTGAATGACCGGGAATCAGCGTCCCGCGGCGTCGCGCGCCCGCTTCTCCTCGTATTCTCTGATGCGAGCCTCATAACGCTCGCGATCGCGCCGCGCGGTCTCCGCGCGGCGGGCGGCTTCTTCCCGGGCCTTGGCGCGCGCCTCGGCAGCGGCGCGAGAGCCCGCGCTCGTCCGTGAGCCCGTCCGTGCCGGAGCGCTCTGCCGCGGCGTGATCACGATGTCGGGTGAAGGCGGGGTGGGAACCAGCGGCGCGGCACCGTTCTCGGCGGCCTTGTTGACGATCCTCGCCGCCACGCGCTGACGTTCGGCCAGATCGAGCCGACGCGCCTCCGCTTCCAGTTCACGGGCGCGGCGGATGGTGGCAAGGCGTTCGGCCTTGGCCTTGTTGATGCAATGGTTGACCATGAAACGCTGGTAACAGCCCGCTTCGGTACGCTGATAGACAGTCTCGGCCTCGGCGCGCAGGGTTTCGGCCTCGTCACGCAACGCGCCGATGCGGCGCGCGGTGTCTTCCGAAGTTTTCAGGACATCCTGCGTATCTTCATTGGTGGCTTCGGCAGCCATGGCGGAAACGCCGTGCAGGACGACGGCAAGCAGGACGACGACAAGGGAAACGAACAGGGCGGACAGGGCACGAGCGAACATACGGGCGACGACAAGGTGAAGAGCGGATGCGTAGAATAACGCCCTTTCCTCCAGCTTGGCGTTGTCCTTCAAGCATGATCTGCCTGCATAAGCTGCGCCTGGCCCGTGGCGCAAAGACCCTGATCGACGGCGTGAGCCTGCAAATCGCTCCCGGCTGGAAAGTCGGACTCACCGGCGGCAATGGCAGCGGCAAATCGAGTTTCTTCGCGCTGCTGCGCGCTCAATTGCACCCTGAACAGGGCGAACTGGAATTGCCGCCCGACTGGGTCATCGCCCATGTGGCCCAGGAGACGCCCGCCCTGCCCCAGGCGGCAATCGAATACGTGCTCGATGGCGATGCCGAACTGCGCCAGATCGAGGCGCATCTTGCCGCCGCCGAAGCCAGCCATGATGGAATCATGATCGGCGAACTGCATGCGCGGATGGAGGAAATCGGCGCTTACGCGGCACGGTCGCGGGCGGCGGCACTGCTCGACGGACTGGGATTCGGTCCCGCCGACCTGACCCGGGCGGTAGCCGATTTCTCCGGCGGCTGGCGGATGCGGCTCAATCTTGCCCAAGCGCTGATGTGCCGTTCCGACCTGCTCCTGCTCGACGAACCAACCAATCACCTCGACCTCGACGCGGTCATCTGGCTGGAACAATGGCTGCGGGACTATCGCGGCACCTTATTGCTGATTTCGCACGACCGGGAATTTCTCGACGCCACGGTCGACCACATCGCCCACATCGAACAAGCGCGCTTGACGCTCTACAGCGGCGGATATTCCGACTTCGAACGCCAGCGCGGCGAGCGTCTGCTCCAGCAACAAGCCATGTTCGAACGCCAGCAGCGCGAGATTGCCCACATGGAGGATTACATCCGCCGTTTTCGCGCCAAGGCGACCAAATCCCGTCAGGCGCAAAGCCGGATCAAGGCGCTGGAACGCATGGAACGCATCGCCGCCGCCCACATCGACACGCCATTTTCCTTCGCTTTCCGCGCCGCGCCGCCCGCGCCCGACCCCTTACTGCAAATCGAAGCGGGACGCGCGACCTATGACGAACGCAGCGTGCTCGACCAAATCGACCTCACCCTGCGGCCCGGCGAACGGGTGGGACTGCTCGGCAAGAACGGCGCGGGCAAATCGACCCTGATCAAGCTGCTCGCCGGCAAGCTGCCGCTGGCGGCGGGAGAACGCCGCGAAGGCAAGGGGTTGGCAGTGGGATATTTCGCCCAGCACCAACTCGAAACCCTGCGCGCGGACGAATCAGCCTTGCAGCATATCGCGCGGCTAGCTCCGGCGACCCGCGAACAGGAACTGCGCGATTACCTCGGCGGTTTCGACTTTCGTGGCGATGGCCTGGGCGCCACGGCGCATTCGACCCCGGCGACCACGCCTTGTGGACCATTTTCCGGCGGAGAAAAATCGCGCCTGGTGCTCGCCCTGCTGATCTGGCAGCGCCCCAACCTGCTCCTGCTCGACGAGCCGACCAACGACCTCGACGTGGAGACTCTGGGCTCCTTGGAGAACGCCCTGCTGGAGTTCCCCGGCTGCGCGGTGGTGGTGTCCCACGACCGGTGGTTCTTGGACCGGGTGGCGACCCACATCCTGGCGTACGAGGGAACCGACGCGGAGCCGGCCAAGTGGTATTGGTTCGAGGGCAACTTCGCCGGCTACGAGACCAACAAGGTCGAGCGCCTGGGGGCGGAGGCCGCGCGGCCGCACCGCGTGACCTACCGCCGCCTGCGCCGCGACTGAAGCTTCCACCAGCCATCGGGCGCGAAGAGCCCAGTTTCGGCGGTACTGATTCGGCTGCGGAGGGCCGCGCGCGCAGACGTGACGCAGATCACGTGTTAGTCTCGTCACGAAGCCCGAACGCCGGTCCCAAGCCGGTCGCCCCTGCGAAGGAAACAGAGTTGGAGTTAGCCGCGAAGTTGGTGCAGCGCCTAGGCGGCGCGGCCAACGTCACACATCTTGAGCCCTGCCAGAATCGGGTCAGGGTTCAGGTGGTCAACCCCGCGCTCGTGGATGTGCCCGGGCTGAAGTCGATGGGCGCCTACGGCGTGGTGATCTCCGGCTGGGTGGTGCAAGTGGTGATTGGCGCCAACACCGAGGCCCTGGTGGCGGCGGCGCGCCGCTTGGCCTGCCCGGAGCTCGCGGCCGCCGAGCAACTGGCCGCCGCCTGACCCGCGCGGCGGGTGATTCAGGCCACTAGGGAACTGAAACCTGTGCAAATGCGCCGAGGTTTTCAAGCTCGGGGCCCCCGAAAAGTACCGGACCGGAGCGAAGCGGAGGGAGGACACTTTTTGGGGTGTTCTCTCGGGGCCCCCGAAAAGTACCGGACCGGAGCGAAGCGGAGGGAGGACGCTTTTTGGGGTGATCTAGGAGGGTGTCGGACAATCGCCGCGCGGCTGCGCGGCGCCCGGCGGGCACCGCCCGTCAGCTCCGCTAGCGGGCGCATCCGCCGCCTTGC
>JAITCV010000014.1 GCA_031282905.1 Azoarcus sp.
GCAAGCTTGGCGGTTTCGGAAGCATAGTCCGCGTCCAGAATCCGGCTGCGCGAGGCTTCCGTGTTCTCGTGCGCCGCCGACAACTGGGTCAGCACGCCTTCGAAGCGGTTCTGCACCGCACCCAGCGCAGCGCGGTTGTTGTTTATCTGTTTGATCAGACCGTCGAGCTTAGACATTTCGTCGAGTGCGGTGTTCGCACTCAGGACATTACCCGTACTCAACGACAGTTCGGCGATGCTGATGGCGATCTTCGACTCGTCGGTTGTAGTCGCCCCGACCTGGAAGGTAAGTCCGCTAGTGAAATCGCCGTTGAGCAGCGTCTTGCCGTTGAAATTGGTCGCGCTGATCACGCGGTTGATTTCGTTTGCCAGTTGTTGGTATTCGGTATCGATCGCGCTGCGGTTGTCATCATCGTATTGTTCCGAGGCCGCCTGCACCGCCAGTTCGCGCATCCGTTGCAGGTGTTCGGTGATGATGTTCATCCCCGCTTCGGCGGTCTGCGCCAGCGACAGGCCGTCATTGGCGTTGCGGATCGCCACGGTCATGCCACGCGCCTGGGCGTTCATGTTTTCCGCCACCGCCATGCCCGCCGCGTCATCCTTGGCGCTGTTCACCCGCAAGCCCGAGGAGAGCCGTTGCAGCGAGTTGCTGAGCGCGGATTGGGAGGTGTTCAGATTCCGTTGCGCGTTGAGCGAAGGAATGTTGGTGTTGATTACTTGTGCCATTTTGATTCTCCTTCGGAGTGTTGGGCGGTTCGCAGTTGATTTTGTTTCACCTGCCTGGATGCTCTAACGGCATGGGTGGGAAATTCTTTAGTGCCGATGGCCGTTGCCTTCCGCAGTGTACGTTTCCACTCGCCATGGTTTTGCGCGACGCTCGAATATCACATAATCAAGACTTCCGGAAAAGCGAAAACATCATGACTGTCCTCACGCTCAACAGAGAATTGGCGCTGCTGCAGTTCCAGCGCCGGGTGCTCGCCCAGGCCGCCGACCCGACGGTGCCGCTGCTCGAACGGCTGCGTTTCCTGTGCATCGTATCGAGCAACCTCGACGAATTCTTCGAAATCCGGGTCGCGGGCATCCGCGAACAACAACGCCAGGAAAACGGCACGGTCGCCGACGATGGCCTCACCCCCGCCGAACTGCTGCCGAAGGTCAGCGCCGAAGTGCACGACATCATCGCCCGGCAATATGCGCTGCTCTATGACGATATCTTGCCCGCGCTGGAGCGCGAAGGCGTGGTCTTCCTGCGCCGCAAACTATGGAGCGAAGCCCAGCAGCAATGGATCGGCCATTATTTCCACCGTGAGATGCTGCCTGTGCTGACTCCGATCGGGCTCGATCCCGCCCACCCCTTTCCCCGTCTGCTCAACAAGAGTCTCAATTTCGCGGTGGAACTCGAAGGCCGGGACGCCTTCGGACGCAATTCGGGCGCGGCCATCGTCCAGGCCCCGCGCGCCCTGCCCCGCGTCATCCGCCTGCCCGGCGAACTGAGCGAAGCGCCCTATACCTTCGTCTTCCTGTCCTCGGTGCTGCACGATCACGTCGACGCACTCTTCAGCGGCATGCGCGTGCTCGGCTGCTACCAGTTTCGCGTCACCCGCAATTCCGACCTGTTCGTCGATGAAGAAGAAGTGAAGGACTTGCGCGCCTCGCTCAAGGGCGAATTGCAGCAACGCCACTATGGCGATGCCGTCAGGCTGGAAGTGGCCGACAACTGCTCCGGGAAAATGGCCGATTTCCTGCTCCAGCAGTTCAAGCTCGGCCCCGCCGATCTCTACCGCGTGCCCGGCATCGTCAACCTTGTCCGCCTGATCGACGTGCCCGACTGGGTCGACCGCCCGCAACTCAAATACCCGCCCTTCCAGCCCGGTCTGCCGCGCGTGCTCGACAAACGCAGCGACATCTTCGCCGCCATCCGCAACCAGGACATCCTGCTCCACCACCCGTTCCAGAGTTTCGCCCCGGTCATCGAACTGCTGCGCGCCGCCGCCGACGATCCCCAAGTGGTGGCGATCAAGATGACCGTGTATCGCACCGGCACCGACTCGGTGTTGATGGAACATCTGGTGCGCGCGGCACAAAAAGGCAAGGAAGTCACCGTCGTGCTCGAACTGATGGCCCGCTTCGACGAAGAAGCCAACATCTCATGGGCAACCCGGCTGGAGGCCGCGGGCGCGCACATCGTCTATGGCGTGTTCGGCTACAAGGTCCACGCCAAACTGTTGATGCTGGTGAGACGCGAGCACGGAAATGGGAACGAAAGCGGTGTCCTACGGCGCTACATGCATCTGGGCACAGGCAATTATCATCCGCGCACCACGCGCTTCTACACCGATTTCGGCTTGCTGACCTGTGACGATGGCATTGGCGAGGACGTCGCCGAAGTGTTCAAGCAAATCACCGGCTTGGGCCAGGCCACCACGCTGCGTCATTTGTGGCAGGCGCCGTTTTCGCTGCAAACACGGGTCATCGCCGCCATCCGCGGAGAAATCGACAACGTTCGCGCCGGACGGCGGGGACGCGTCATCGTCAAGGTGAATGCGCTGCTCGAACCCGAAGTGATCGAAACGCTCTACGAAGCATCGTGCGCCGGCGTGAAGATCGACCTCATCGTGCGCGGTCCCTGCGCGCTGCGCCCCGGCGTGGCGGGACTGTCGGAAAACATCCGGGTGCGCTCGGTGATCGGGCGTTTCCTCGAACACCACCGCATCCTGTATTTTCTTGCCGATGGCGAACATCACATCTATCTGTCAAGCGCCGACTGGATGCAACGCAATTTCTTTCGCCGCATCGAAATCGTCTTTCCCGTGCTCGACCCCCGAATCAAGCGCCGGATCATGCGCGAGGGATTGCGCGCCTATCTGGGCGACAACTGCCAAGCCTGGGAGATGCACGCCGACGGCAGCTACAGCCGCCAAAACCCGCGCAGCACGCCGCGCAACGCGCAAAACCTGCTGCTCGCGGAACTGGCGGCATCGTCCTGAAGCCGATCGCAGGACAACCGCATTGAAGAAGCCGGCACAGGCCATGGCGAACGCGGCCGATCTCACCTACATCGCCATTGCGAGGAGCGCGGGTTACCAATGAATGCGGAAACCACGATCTTGATTTTTTGAGGAATAATCCTGCTTTTTTATCCGATACGCCGTAATCGGCGCTGCACCCGTTTATAATAGCGAGTCAATCGCAATATCGTTAAAAGTGAAATCGTGCCCAATAATGCCTTTGTTATAGTTGTTTCCAGCATCGCCCTATCCATCCTCTTTGGCGCGGGGGGTTGGTTCATCATGGATCGGGACGAGGAGCGTTTTCGGAGCGCGCTGGAAAACGAAGCGAAGCAACTGCGCAGCGTCCATGAAATCTCGCATCTCTCGCTTGCCCATTCCGCGCGCACGCTGGCTTTCGCCATCGCGGCGGATGTGAATGTCCAATCCCTGATGGAGACCATCTCCCAGACCGTGCGCCGTGAAGGCGGCGGCGCTGGCGGAGAGCGGGCGGAGATCCTGCGCGAGCGGCTCAGGGATGAAATGCTGCAACAATGGCAGAATCTCAACACGCATTACGACGTGTCGTCGATGACCTTCATTCTTCCCGACGATTCCAATGTCTTCCTGCGCATGCACGAACCGGAAGAATTCGGCGATTCCCTGGCCACCATTCGCCCATTGACGAAACTCGGCAACGATCTCGTTCCCCGCAGTGGTTTCCAGATCGGCCGCACCAACGCGGGCATTCGCGGCGTCGTGCCCATCATGCGTCCCGCCGCCGATGGCGGCCGCATCCACGTGGGCACGCTGGAAATCGGTTTCGACATGAACAGGGAATCCCAACGGATTGCCGAACAGATTTCGGCCAATATCGCCGTGCTGCTCGACACGCGCGCGGTAGACGCCGCCATGCCGACGCGCTATCAACCCCAGCGTCCCCTGCTCACCGCCGTGCTGTTGACGGCGACCCAGCCGGAAGGCGTCGCCTGGTATGAAGCGGGCCTCGTTCGTCTTGTCGGCGCGCCCGAAAACAAGCTGGTGCGCTGGAACGACCGCAGCTTCCACGTCATCGCTTTTCCCCTGCACGACTGGCAAGGCCCCAGCACCCCCGCGGTGGGCAGCGTGCTGCTCTGGCGCGACGACACCGCCATGGTCCATGGCCACGAAAGCCATCGCCTCATGCTCCTCGGCGGCATCGTCCTGGCCTATGTCCTGTCCCTGGCCTGTATTCCGTTCGCGTTGCGCGCCTCCCGGCGCGCCGACGACGAACGCGCCGCCATGATTCACGCCCTCACCCGCTACAACAACCTGCTGCTCGAAATCACCGGCGAAGGCATCTATGGCGTCACCCGCGAAGGCAAGGTGAATTTCATCAACCATGCCGCCTGTACCATGCTCGGCCTGCGCCCCGCGGACGTGCTCGGCCAAGTGCCCCACCCCATCTTCCACCACCACCGCGCCGACGGCACGCCCTACCCGATCGAAGAGTGCCCGCTCACAAAAACCATGAATGAAGGCCGGCCCTGGGAAGGTGAAGAATGGTTCATCGACCGCGATGGCCGGGGTTTTCACGTGCTGGTCAACATCTCCCCCATCTATGACGCGGATCAATACCAGGGCGCGATCATCACTTTCCGCGACATCTCCGAATTGCGCCAACGCCAGGACGAACTGATTCATCTGTCGGAGACCGATCCGCTCACGGGCGTCCCCAACCGCCAGCACTTCCTCAAACAACTCGAAATCGAAATGCAGCGGCTGCGACGGCGGGATCATCCGGCCACGCTGCTGATGACCAACCTCGACCTCTTCAAGCAGATCAACGACCGCTATGGCCATGTGGCGGGCGATGCCGTGCTCAAGCATTACGTCGCCCAGATGCGCTCCGCGCTACGTTACACCGACATCATTGGCCGACTCGACGGCGAGGAATTCGCCATCCTGCTGCCCGGCGACGGTCTCACCACCGCCCAGCAACTGGCCGAACGGCTACGCCAGACCATCGAATCCAACCCGGCGCAAATCGACGACACCACCCCCATCCAAACCACGGCAAGCATCGGCATCACCGAACTTTACGCCAGCGACATCGACGTCGACGCCCCGCTGCGCCGTGCCGGCGAGGCGCTCGACGACGCCAAACAGGCCGGACGCAATTGCGTCAGGCTCCATAGCGCCCAGCCGGGTAGTCCTGAATAGAAATATCCGGGCGTCCAGCCGGCCCTGTCGGCCACTTTGCCGCTTTCCCGAGGGCGAGACGCCCTCGCTCCCAGGTATTGGGCCTGCGGCGCGAAGCGCTGGATGAAGGGAGCTTCGGCGAGCACAACGACCCGGCACGATACCCAATGCTTCGACAACAGTGAGCCGTTGAATTTCTGCCCGCCGATACTCGTTCATACGGGCAAGAAAAAAGCGAAAGCAATCAAGAATGGCAACAAGTGGGCGGGTCCTTTTCCCGGGCGATTTTCCACCGTCTGACGCCGCCAGGATTTGAAGAAACGGACACGATCGGTGGTTTGCAACACATGTAAACCGCCAGACAACGGGCCCACTGAAATCAGGGGGGGCTTTACATACCGGTGTTTTACGCCGCATGCTTGCTGCTCAAAACGGATCAAGACTGTCACGGAGTCGAATCACACGATGGACAATGAATTTTGCCAGATTTGCGGATGTCATGAGCCCATTGAGCACGATGCCCGTTTTTCGCGTGCCATGGGCACCGCTTGCTCTTCCTTTCCCGCCCCAGCCTCCATGGACAGATTGGCGGCACGTTCGCGGCAAACGGGCGTATCCACCTGGCTGCTGCTGTTCCTGTTGCTGGGCTTGATCTTTTCCCTGGCGGCGTGGTGGGCCAAGCCAGTGCGGCAAGCCAACCCACAAGCCGCCAACCCACGAACCAGCCCGTTGGAGGCACTCAGCCCGGATGGCCGCTTTCGTGCCGTGGCAAACGAGGACGGCAGCATTGTTCTTCGTGAGACGGCAAACGGCAAGCTTTGGGGCGGCGTGCTGCGCGGGCGTGAGGGTGCGGTTCAATATCTGTCGTTCAGCCAGGATGGCCGCAGCCTGGTTTCAGCGGACGCCAGCAAAACGATCAGCCTCTGGGATGTGGCAGACGACAAGCTTTGGGGCAAAGAACTGCGCGGGCATACAGACCGTGTCGATCATGTGTCGTTCAGTCCGGACGGCCACACCCTCGTTTCGGCAAGCTACAACAATGACAAAAATATCCGCCTCTGGGACGTGGCGAGCGGGCAGCCGCGAGGCAAACTGCATGTGGATTCGACAAGATCAAGATATAGGCATATGCCGTTCAGCCCGGATGGCCATAGCTTCGATCCGGCGCCGAACATCAAGCAAGTGTCGTTCAGCCCGGATGGCCGCCTGCTCGCTTCGGCAAACGGGGACAGGAGCATCCGTTTTTGGGACGTGGCGAGTGGAGAGCAGCGGGGCGACGCGCTGCGCGAGCATACCGGCGATGTCAACCATGTGTCGTTCAGCCCGGATGGCCGTCTGCTCGCTTCGGCAAGCGCGGACGGTACGATCCGCCTCTGGGATGTGGCAAGCGGGCAGCCATGGGGAGAACTGCGCGGGCATACGGGCGGGGTCAACCATGTGTCGTTCAGCCCGGATGGCCGCCTGCTCGCTTCGACAAGCGATGACAATACGGTACGTCTGTGGAACGTGGCAAGCGGGCAGCCGCGGGGTGATGCGCTGCGCGGGCATGAGAAGCTCGTCCGCCATGTGTCGTTCAGCCCGGATAGCCGCCTGCTCGCTTCGGCAAGCGATGACAATACGGTACGTCTGTGGAACGTGGCAAGCGGGCAGCCGCAGGGTGATGCGCTGCGCGGGCATGGGAGGCTCGTCCACCATGTGTCGTTCAGCCCGGATGGCCGCCTCCTCGCTTCGGCCAGCATGGATAAGACCATCCGCCTCTGGGACGTGGCGAGCAGGCAAGCTCGGGAACTGCTCGGGCATGAGAACTACATCAACCACCTGGCGTTCAGCCCGGATGGCCGCCTCCTCGCTTCGGCCAGCGCGGACAAAACGGTCCATCTCTGGGACGTGGCGAGCGGGCAGCCTCGAGGCGAACTGCGTGGACATATGGGCGCAATTGGGCACGTGTCGTTCAGCCCGGATGGCCACCTGCTCGCTTCGGCAAGCGATGACAATAAGATTCGTCTCTGGAGCATGGCGGGCGACGTCAGAATCGACCAACGCAACTTTACGCGCGAAGAATGGCGTGAGCTCATGGGCGAGCAACCTTACCAAAAAATTTTCGAGGATTTGCCCGAGCCCTGAGCATGATCCGAACAGGTAACGCTGGCTGGAAGCCGGTCCCGACATTGGAGTTGATCTCACAATGGGAAAAGAATTTTGCCCGGTTTGCGACTACCCCTGCCTCGAAACAGCGAAAGCGTGTTCGATTTGCGGTTGGGATTTTTCCCCGTTGCTGGCCAAAGCGACATCGCGTGACCATGAAAACCGTCTGCTGACGGCGCGCGCGGCGTGGCGGGAGAAAATTGTTCGTGGGCAAGCATGGCCTTTTCGCGGCGGTGAAGCACAGCCGCTGAAAGCACTCAGCCCGAATGGCCGCTTCCACGCGTCGGCAAGAGAGGACGGCAGCATCGTCGTGCTGCGCGAAGAGACCAATGGCAGGCTCTGGGGCAGAACACTGCGCGGGCATGAGGACACGATCCGATATCTGTCGTTCAGCCAGGATAGCCGCATCCTGATTTCAGCGGACGCCGGCAAGACGCTCTACCTCTGGAATGTGGTAGGCGCACAGCCGCGGGGCGAAACCTTGCGCGGGCATAAGGACTGGGTCTGGGAGGTGTCGTTCAGCCCGGATGGCCACCTCTTCGCTTCGGCAAGCTATGACGAAGCGACGCCCCTCCGGGCCATGACGGGCAACGTCAGGATCGACCAGCGCAACCTGACACGCGAAGAATGGCACACCCTCATGGGCGAGCAGCCTTACCGGAAGATTTTCGAGGATTTGCCCGTGCCTCGAACATGATCCGAACAAAGTGATCCGAACAAGCAGTGCCGGCTGGAAGCCGGCCCCACGTTGGAGTTGGTTTCATGATGAAGAATGTACTTTGTCCTATATGCGGTAATCCCCGCCCCGAAGCGGTGAAAACCTGCCATGTATGTGGATGGGATTTTTCCGTGCATCTTGCCGGCAGCAAGGAAGAGACGCTGCGCAACCATGGAAACCGCCTGGCGGCGGCGCGCGCGGCGTGGCAAGAGAAAACCGGGCACAAAGAAACGGCGCACGGCAAAACCGGGCACGAAGCGGCAAAGCATGGCAAAACCGGGCATGAGGCAACACGGACAAAACATGGCAAAACCAGGCACAAGGCGCAACAGGGGGAAAGCCCGCCGCCGCAGGCCGAACCCCGAAAGACTTCCTTCGTTGTCGGCAAGGTGTTTTGGGTTGCGCTCGTTGTGCTTGTTGTGGCGGTGGTTGCGCTGTCCTTCGGTTTGTCCTCCTCGACCACACCCCTGGAAGCAGCCAGCCCGGATGGCCGTCTCCGCGCCGCGGCCAACGAGGATGGCAGCATCGTGCTTCGGGAAACGGCAAGCGGCCAACCTTGGGGAGAAGCGCTGCGCGGACATGCGGGCACGGTCAAATATCTATCGTTCAGTCCGGATGGCCGCAGCCTGATCTCGGCGGACGCCAACAAAACGATCCGCGTCTGGAATCTGGCGGGCGTGCAACCGCGGGGCGAAGCCTTGCGCGGACATACGGGCGATGTCACGCGCGTGTCGTTCAGCCCGGATGGCCGTCTCCTCGCCTCGGCAAGCGGGGACGGCACGATCCGTCTCTGGGACGTGGCCAGCGGACGGCAACGAGGCGAGGCGCTGCGCGGCCATGAGGGCGACGTCCATCATGTGTCGTTCAGCCCGGATGGTCGCGTCCTCGTGTCGGCCAGCGCGGACGAGACGATCCGCATCTGGGAAGCAGCGAGCGGGCAGCCACACAACACGCTGCGCGGGCACAAGGGCGGCGCGGTCTATCACGTGTCGTTCAGCCCGGACGGCAGCCTCCTCGCCTCGGCCAGCGCGGACAGAACGATCCGCATCTGGGAAGTGGCCAGCGAAGAGCAACGGGGCAACCCGCTGCGCGGGCATACGGGCTGGGTCAATCATGTGTCGTTCAGCCCGGACGGCCGCCTCCTCGCCTCGGCAAGCGATGACGACACGATTCTTTTCTGGGACGTGGCAAACGAGCAGCAGCGAGGTGAAGCACTGCGCGGGCACGAGGGCAATGTCACGTGTGCGTCGTTCAGTCCGGACGGCAGCCTCCTCGCCTCGGCAGGCAGGGACGAGACGATCCGTTTCTGGGAGGCAACAAGCAGGCAGCCACGGGGCGAGCCGCTGCGCGGGCATAAAGGCTGGGTCAATTACGTGACCTTCAGTCCGGACGGCAGCCTCCTCGCCTCGGCAAGCGAAGACGGCACGGTCCGTCTCTGGGACGTGGCGAGCAGGCAGCCGCGAGGCGAGCCGCTGCGCAGGCACACGGAAGGGGTCAGGCATGTGACCTTCAGCCCGGATGGCCGCCTCCTCGCCTCGGCAGGCAATGACAACATGATCCATCTCTGGAACATGGCGGGCGACCTCAGGATCGACCAGCGCAACCTGACGCGCGAAGAATGGCGCAACTTCATGGGCGAAGCGCCTTACCAGCAGATTTTCGAAGATTTGCCCGTGCCGTAAACAGAAGACAGAAAAAGATACAAGGGCCGACAGGATGCCCGTCACATGCGCCGTAGGGGCGAGGCATGCCTCGCGCTCGGTGAGCGCAACAAACCCGACACTTCGTCAAAAGCGCTGGCCGCAGCCCGTGGCTTTTCCAGACAGCCTTTCAAGGCGACGCATGCGTCGCCCCTACCACGAAACCGCTCGAACCCAGCGGCTTGGCGTTGGCTGAACTGCTCTGTCTGGATTGCCAGATGCACTCCTCACAACATGGCGGGATTGGAGGTCAACGCACGAGTTTGCTCCACGCTGGATTGCCCCTCATGGACGGTTTTTTGAGCAAAATTTAAGATATTTTCATGTTTCATTTCTCTTGGTATGAGCATACGTCATTGCGCAACGCACAAATAATCGACTTCTGACGAATCATGGCAGTCTTTATTCTTTATTAATATAAAAGACATATAATATATAATCGTCGTCTAAAGGTCATTTCAAGACCCTGTGGCGCGCCCTGTATGCGTTTGTGGGAATGGAAACTCGGATAGTGCAACGCACAAAAAACTTGCTTACCATCCTGGCTTTGCGTATATTGGCGGCCAGTTCAGACCGCGATTGGCGCAATTATTGTAATTGTCATTGCCGCATCGACAGAAAACGCGCACGGCAATGGACACGCGGTTACCGGTGTCTCCTCCACCCTCCTCCTTTGGTGTGGATTTAGCGCCGTCCTTCAGGACGGCGTTTTTTTCGCCTGCCGCGGCCCGCGCGATGTTTCCTTCTCCATCATGGTGGCGCATGGGCCCTCGCCTGCGAAACTTTGCCTCTTTTCCGCGGGCGGGACGCCCTCGCTCCCAGGTACCAGGTATTGAGGGACGGACCTGCGGCCTTCGCTGTTGACGAAGCATCGGGCATCGTGCCGGAGCGTTGCGCTCACCGCCCCTCTTCATCCGGCCTGTCGACCTTCCCCACAATTGATCTGCTCTATAATCCGCCGCTTCGTTTTGCTTCATCCACGGAAATTCCAGTGCTCATCGCCGCCAACATCACCATGCAATTCGGGGCCAAGCCCCTGTTCGAAAACGTTTCCGTCAAATTCGGCGAAGGCAACCGCTACGGCCTCATCGGCGCCAACGGCGCGGGCAAGTCGACTTTCATGAAAATCCTCTGCGGCCTGCTGGAGCCGAGCGCCGGCAACGTAAGCAAGGATGCCGCCGAACGCATGGCCTATCTGCGACAGGATCAATTCGCCTATGAAGACATGCGCGTGCTCGACGTGGTGATGATGGGGCACACGGAAATGTGGACCTGCCTGACCGAGAAGGACGCGATCTACGCCAACCCCGAAGCCAGCGAGGCAGATTACCTGCACGCCGCCGAACTCGAAGGCAAATTCGGTGAATACGACGGCTATACGGCGCAAGCGCGCGCCGGAGAACTGCTCCATGGCGTCGGCATCGCCACCGCATTGCACGATGGGCCGATGAAGAACGTCGCGCCGGGCTGGAAGCTCAGGGTATTGCTCTGCCAGGCGCTTTTCGCCGATCCCGACATCCTGCTGCTCGACGAACCGACCAACAACCTCGACATCAACACCATCCGCTGGCTCGAAGACGTGTTGAACGAGCGCGATTGCACGATGGTGATCATTTCCCACGACCGCCATTTCCTCAATCAGGTCTGCACCCACATGGCCGACCTCGATTACGGCACGATCACCGTCTATCCGGGCAATTACGACGATTACATGGAAGCGTCCACCCTCGCGCGCCAGCGCCAATCGGCGGCCAATGTCCGCGCGAAGGAAAAGATCGCCGAATTGCAGGAATTCGTGCGGCGCTTCTCGGCCAACAAATCCAAGGCCAAGCAGGCCACGAGTCGGCTCAAGCTCATCGACAAGCTGAAGCCCGAAGATGTCAAGCCTTCATCCCGCCAATATCCGTGGATTCGTTTCGAGTATGACGCCAAGGACAAACTTCACCGCCTCGCCTGCGAAGTCGAGAATATCCGTTACGCCTATCCGGCAATGGATCGCCCGGTCATCGACCGCTTCTCCATTGCCATCGAGGCGGGCGAGAAGGTCGCCATTGTCGGCGAAAACGGCGTGGGCAAGAGCACCCTCATCAAATTGCTGGCGGGCAAGGCGCTCGGCGGGCTCGTGCCCCAGCACGGCAACGTGAAATGGGCGGAAAAGGCCCGGCCCGGTTATTTCGCGCAGGATCACGCCGCCGAGTTCGCCGGGGACATGAGCCTCACCGAATGGATTGCCGATTACGCCCGCATCGGGGCCGCCGCCACTGGCGAGGAAGTCGAGACGCTCCTGCGCGGCACGCTGGGTCGGCTGCTGTTTTCCGGCGACGAGGTCAGGAAGTCGGTCAAGGTCATCTCGGGCGGCGAACAGGGACGGATGCTGTTCGGCAAGCTCATGCTCTCGCGTCCCAACGTGTTGTTGATGGACGAACCCACCAATCACCTCGACATGGAGTCGATCGAGTCGCTCAACAGCGGCCTCGAAAAATTCAACGGCACGCTGATCTTCATCTCCCACGACCGCGAATTCGTCAGTTCGCTTGCCACCCGCATCATCGAGATCAAGCTCGACGGCAGCATCGTCGATTATCACGGCACTTACGAGGAATACCTCGCCAGCCTGGGCGTGGCTTGATCAGGGATCAGGAAAAATCACCGGAGGCGGACATCCACAAATGCAAATAAAATCATTGGCTGCATCCGCACTTTCCGCAAAGACTGCCATTTTGCATGCCAAACTTGAGCCAGGAATGAAGATGCTTTACTCTGCGCCCGTGGCGCCTTCCCAGGCGGGTGTCAGGTTTCGGCCTGACCACTCCGGGGTTACCCCGGGGATTTTCCGGTAGTTCCGCTATTCTTTGCCTGAGCCCCCCACGCCTGCGGCGTGAACAGCTCAGGCGCGACACGACAGGCTGGAGAGCGCGCCACGCATCCCTTCATTCCTCCCTTGCCGCCGTGGACGAATATCCCGATCTCCCGTTCCAAGCAGCCGCGCGCGAGGTGGCCGTGGCGCTGGCCCGGGCCTTCCTGGCGGGAGAAAATACGCCGGGCGCCATGCGGGAACGCGGCACACGGGCGCTGGGACATTCCTGGCCCTGGCTGATTCCCCTCACCCTGCACCTGCATTTTCAACTGACGCAGGGAAACGCCTGGCATCCCGGACTGCATGACGAAATCGTCGCGCTGATTCTCGCCTTTCCGCCTTTCCTGGCGGCGTTTGAGCCTCCCGAGGAGGAGGACGATTTTTTCCTGCTCAGTCAAGAGCCGCCGCAAGAACTCCCGCAAGTACGCGGCCATTATCCCTACCATCCCCCGATGGGCACGCCGCCCGCGGCGCTTTTCGAGGTAAGACTGCCCACCCTGGCGACGCCGGGAGATTTGGCCGACTGGCTGGGAATCTCGCCAAACAGGCTGGATTGGTTCGCCAACGTGGCGGGCTGGGATACAGGCGCGACCGCGCCGAAGCTGGAGCATTACCATGCCCGCTGGGTCGCCAAGGCCAATGGCGGCATCCGCCTGATCGAAGCTCCCAAGGAAGAACTGCGCGCCATCCAGCGCCGCATCCTGCGGGGCATCCTCGACCGGGTGCCCGCGCATCCGGCGGCGCATGGCTGCGTGC
>JAITCV010000026.1 GCA_031282905.1 Azoarcus sp.
CGCTGCTCGATGCCGTTGGTGAAAAAGGTGATCTTGGCGTCTTCGCCGCCCAGTTCGATCGCCACATCCGTCTGCGGCGCGCGCACCTCGACCGCCTTGGCGCAGGCGATGACTTCCTGCACGAAAGGCAGCTCCAGCATCTCGGCCACGCCCACGCCGCCGGAGCCGGTCAGCACCACGGAAACTCCGGCAGCGGGCGCGAGCGCGCCATCCTCCGCCAGCGCGCCCATGGCGCGCGCCGCTGTTTGGCGCACTTCGGAAAAGTGACGGGTATAGGACTTGAACATCACCGCGTCTTGCCCGTCCAGCACGACCACCTTGACGGTCGTCGAACCAATGTCGATGCCAATGCGATATAGGCTGCCGGTCATGTTCATACTCGCTCCACAAAAAATTCCAAAACGGCAAGCCCGTTCACCGACCTTGCCTTCCCGCCGCAACATGAACACTGTTCAATTTCCGCATGCGGAGAGCGCCGTACAAAGATGTCTGCTGCCGCGCTGATTTCCCGGCACGGCCAAAGTCCGTTTCCCAGAGAAATTGAACACTGTTCACTAAAGGTAGCATGGAACTGAACAATGTTCAATAACCTGTTGTTTGTTAGACTGCCCCAATCTGAATGGGGAATACCATGGCACGCAGAAACGAACACAGCCGTGACGAAATTCGCAGCATAGCGCTCGCTACGGCGGAACGCATCGCCGCCGCCGAGGGCTACGCCGGCCTGTCCGCCAGGAAAGTGGCCGCTGCCATCGGCTACACGGTCGGCACACTGTATCTGCTGTTCGAGAATCTGGACGATCTGATCCTGCAAATCAACGGGCGCACGCTGGACCAACTGCGCGCCTGTCTCGAAGCAGCAACGCCGCCGGACGAGCGATGCGATCCCGAAAAAACGCTGCTCGCGCTGGCCCGCGCCTACATTGCTTACGCCGAGGCCGAATCTCCGCGATGGAACATGCTTTTTGAGTATTCTGCCGGAAAGGCGAATCTGCCTGAATGGTATAACCACAAACTGGAACACGTCTTCGGCCTCGTGGAGGTTGCCCTGCGCCCACTCACGCGCGATGACGCCGAAGCGCGCTACACCGCCCGCGTCCTGTGGGCCGGCGTGCAAGGCATCTGTACACTGAAAATCCGCCAACGCATGGATTTGGCGGATGGGCAGCGCGCCGAGGAGATGACGGACATGCTCATCAGGAACTTCCTGTGCGGTCTCGTGACGAATCATCCCACGTGCGCAACGCAGCGCTCCTGCAAACCGGAAACTCATGATGTGGCGCGGCAGAATCTTGAGAGTCATGACTGAAAACAAATAAAGGTGTTTGCCGCGAAACGCCGTCAGGTTACGGTACGATGGCTCACTTTATCACTGGTTTCTTGCGCTTTGGTTTCCAGGAGTTTCCGGGACGCCTTGTTCATGAGGAGAACCGCATATGAGTTACAGATACGACAGACCCCGCTCGCGCCAGACCGCCTTGTTGCGCGCCGGGGTCGCCGTGGTGGTGGCGATGGTGTTGTTGCTGCTCGTTTTATGGTTCGAGGAATCAAGAACCGACACGCCAGGGGAGCCATCGCCCGCATCACACCTTGCCGCCACGGAGTCTGCGACCACGGACGAAGCCCCGCCAACCGTCACGGACGAAGGCGCGACGCAGGACACTCAGGACACGAGCGTGGCGGCGACAGCGGAGAGCGTTGGCGCGCCGCAGGAACAGCAAGCGGCAAAGCCGCCGCTGGCGGATGGTTACATGGTCCAGCTTGGCGTCTTTGGCGCCATGGACAATGCCGAAAAACTGCGTAATGATATCGCCTCGCGCGCGTTGCCCGTCCGCATCGAATCCCGAGTCGTGGTCGGACCATTCCAGGACAAGGCCGAAGCCGAGACAATGCGCGAACAATTACAGCGTGAAGGAATTGCCGAAGGAATCGTGGTGCCGCCACGACATGCCGCGAGAAACAGGTCGGGAACGCCAGGCAAAACCACCAATGTCACCAATACCGCCCAACCAGACAGATCCGCCGCGCGGTAGATGCAGCATTCAACCAGAAAGGAGCAAGACAGATGAAGATCGAAAGTCCGGTGTTGGGCAAGGTTGAGATTTCCGATGACAAGATAATCGAATTCCCGGCGGGTCTGCCGGGTTTCGAAACCAGTCGACGCTTCGTGCTCGTGCACGAGGAAGGCAGCGAGGCCAATGTGTTCCTGCTCCAGAGCGTCGATGACGCCAACCTTGCGTTCTCGCTCACCGGGCCGGAACAGCTCGGCATCACCTATGAATTCCCGCTCTCGGACGAAGAAACGGAGAGCCTGAAACTCGCCAGGCCCGAAGACGCGGCCGTGGCGGTCATCATCCGCAAAAGCGATGACGCCCCTTCGTCCGCTGGCCTGCGCGCCAACTTCATGGCCCCGCTGGTCATCAACACCGCCGCGAAACGCGGCCTGCAAAAAGTCATCGACAAGCTCGGTGTCGACATCATCCTGCGCGTGCGCGGGTAAACGGAAAGATCGGCATGAGTCGCAACATCGTCTCCACCTCCAAGGCCCCCGCCGCCATCGGCACTTATTCACAGGCGGTGAGGGCGGGCAACACCGTCTACCTCTCCGGACAGATCGGTCTCGATCCGGCCAGCGGACAACTGGTCGAAGGCTTCGACGCCCAGATCGCGCGCGTGTTCGACAACCTGGCGGCGGTAGCCGAGGCGGCGGGCGGCGGGTTGGCCGAGGCGGTGAAAGTGACGATCTACCTGACCGATCTTGCCCATTTCGCCAAGGTCAACGAAACCATGGCGCATTATTTCTCCGAACCCTACCCAGCCCGGGCCGCAGTGGGGGTGAAAGAATTGCCCAAGGGCGCGCTGGTCGAGGCCGATGCCATTCTCGTTCTCGCATGAGTGGCGTGACTGAAACGGAAACGTGAGTCCGACGCCGCGCGGCTGGCCCAAAGCAGGCAGTCGGCTGGCAGGCTTGCTGGCCCGGCTGGATATATACGGGCCAGCCGATCTGCTCATCCACCTGCCCCTGCGTTACGAAGACGAAACCCGGCTCACCCCGGTTGCCGACCTGTGCCTGGGAGAACCTGCCCAGGTCGAAGTCGACATCGTCTCGTGTGAAATCGTCCTCCACCCCCGCCGTCAGCTTGTCGCCTGCCTGTGCGATGCATCCGGCAAGCTCGTCGCGCGCTGGCTCAATTTCTATCCCTCGTTGCAACGGCAATTGGTCGCTGGCCGCCGCATCCGCCTGTTCGGCGAGGCGCGCATGGGTTTTTTCGGTCTCGAAATGGTGCACCCGCGCCTGCAGCCGGTCACCCCCTTGCCCCAAGCCCTGACCCCGGTCTATCCCACCACGCTCGGACTCAGCCAGTCCGCCTTGCGCCAACTGGTGAATACCGCCTTGAACGGGTTGTCGGCGGACGCCCCCGACCTGCTCCCCGCCAACTTTTGTCAGCGCCTGGGCTTGCCCGGTTTCAACGCCGCCATCCGCTGCCTGCACCAGCCCACGCCCGAAGTCGACACCGCCGCGCTGGAGGATCGCAGCCATCCGGCATGGTTGCGCATCAAGTTCGAAGAACTGCTCGCCCAGCAATTGTCACTACGCCGCGCCTACAACGCTCGCCGCGCCCAGACCGCACTGAACCTGCCGCCGCGTGGCGTGCTCACCGCTGCCCTGCTCGATCATCTACCTTTCCGCCTTACCGCGGCACAAACGCGGGTCGTCGCGGAAATCGCCGCCGATCTGGCCACCCCTTGCCCGATGCAACGGCTGCTGCAAGGCGACGTCGGCAGCGGCAAGACCATCGTCGCCGCGCTGGCGATGCTGCAAGTCGCCGAAAACGGCTGGCAAGCCGCGCTGATGGCGCCCACCGAAATCCTTGCCGAACAGCATTACCGCAAGCTTTCCGCATGGCTGGAACCCTTGGGAGTAAAGCTCGTCTGGCTTGCGGGCAGCCAACGCAAGCGCGCGCGCGAAGCCGCGCTCGCTCTCCTGCAAAACGGGGATTGTCTGCTCGCGGTCGGCACCCATGCCCTGATCGAAGATCCGGTTGCCCTGCCACGGCTCGCGCTCGCGGTGGTCGACGAACAACACCGCTTCGGCGTGCGCCAGCGCCTGGCGCTGAGGGAAAAAGGAGCGGGACATTCGACAAACGACGCGCAGGACAGCGGGCCATGCCCGCATATGCTGATGATGTCGGCCACCCCCATCCCGCGCACCCTGGCAATGACCCACTACGCCGACCTCGATGTCTCCGTGCTCGACGAACTGCCGCCCGGACGCCAGCCGGTGCATACCCGTCTGGTCGCCGCCGAGCGCCGCCCGGAAGTGATCGACCGCCTGCGTCACGCCTGTGTCGATGGACGCCAGGCATACTGGGTATGCCCGTTGATCGAGGAATCGGAAGTCCTGCAATTGCAGACCGCAACCGAAACCTGGCAGGCATTGCAGGTCGCCTTGCCGGAACTCCGGGTCGGGCTCATCCATGGCCGTCTCAAGACCGATGAAAAAACGGCGGTCATGGCGGCCTTTGTCGCCGGCGAAATCCATGTGCTGGTGGCGACCACGGTCATCGAAGTCGGGGTCGACGTGCCCAACGCCAGCCTGATGGTCATCGAGCACGCCGAGCGATTCGGGCTGGCACAACTGCATCAGTTGCGTGGCCGGGTAGGACGCGGCGCGGCGGCATCCACCTGTGTGCTGCTCTTTGCCCAACCGCTCTCACCGATCGCGCGCGCGCGGCTCAAGGCCATCTTCGAGCACAGTGATGGTTTCACCATCGCCCGCGAAGACCTGCGCATCCGCGGCCCGGGTGAATTCGTCGGCGCGCGTCAAAGCGGCCTGCCGCTACTGCGTTATGCCGATCTCGAAACCGATGCCGACCTGCTCGACCCCGCCCGCGAACTGGCCAATGAACTGCTCGCCTCCGCGCCCACCGTGGCGGACGCCCTGCTCAAACGCTGGCTTGGCGAACGCGAAGGGCTGCTGCGCGCCTGAAAATGAAATGCCCCCCGGCCTCAAGCCGAAATCAATTCGGCAAATTCGCGTTCCAGCAGGTCGGCATTGCCAAGATTGAGCGCCAGCAGGCGGCGCAGGTGGCAAAGGCTATCCAGATCCGTTTCATCGCAAGCCATGCCGATCTGGCGGCCAGCGCGATGAACAAGCCGTCCGCTCATGCGCACACAGGTATCGTCGGACAAGATCATCTCCAGCAGACAAGGCGTATCGAGAGCGATTTCAGGCGGCAGATCGGCGTCGAGCAGTGCGCCACGCAGTGAGACATCGAGAATTTCACATGCCCACTGATTGATGCCGGTCTGGAACCGGGCATTGCCACGAAAGCGGATACGTGAATAGTGTCGGCGTTGCAAAGTGTCCATGTCGGTTCCAGGGTAGCTTTCCTCCGGATTCTGTGCCCGGACCGCGAGACTCGCAAGCGGAAAAGGCGTCTCCAGCAAGCTTGGCGTATCGTGGCATACGGGCAAACCTATAAGCTGAAGTTCCTCCCCCCAGACGAATTTTCCTGAGCGGCAAGAATTGGGTGTCTGGGGTTCGATGAGATCGAGCGCGCGGCGTCGTGCAAGCGTGATATGCACCTCAAAGTCTGGGGGACATCGGTCGCACCCGGTACGCGATGCATGACGGAGACGCCATCAAGCTGCTTGAAGCCTCTTGGAACGGTACCAACGCAGAGGCGGCTGGCAGGACCAAAGCCAAGAACCACGGCATAGCGGGCACCGCCAAACCTGGCAAGCTCACCATCCAGGGCCACGCGTCAATGCGATTTGGGTATTCATCACGAAGACGTTCCGGCCAGCCCCATCCGCAACGTCTGGAAAAGCCGCGCGCCTGCGGCAAAGCTATTTTCGTGGGCACGGACGGGTAACTGCTAGAATCGCGCTCTTTGCGGCCTCCCAGGCGCAAACCCCACAGGAGTTTCGCGGTGCATATCGTTTGTCTTGACCTCGAAGGCGTGCTGGTGCCGGAAATCTGGATTGAATTCTCCGGGCGTGTCGGCATTCCGGATTTGCGGCGTACCACGCGGGATGAACCCAATTACGACACGCTGATGAAGTATCGCCTCGACATTTTGGCAAAGCATCGCCTGGGTCTGCCCGACATCCAGGTGGTGATCGCTGGCATGGAGCCCTTGCCGGGGGCGGCGGGGTTTCTCGCCGAACTGCGCGAGACTTACCAAGTGGTCATCCTTTCCGATACCTTCTACGAATTCGCGCACCCGCTGATGAGGCAGCTTGGCTGGCCGACGCTTTTCTGCCACAGCCTGGAAGTCGATGCTGATGGCGTCGTGGTGGATTACCATCTGCGCATGCCGGATCAGAAGCGCGAGGCAGTGAAACGTTTCCGCGAACTCAATTTCAAGGTGGTTGCCGCGGGCGATTCCTATAATGACACCGCGATGCTGGGCGCGGCACATGGCGGCATCCTGTTCTGTCCGCCCGACAACGTGGCGCGGGAATTCCCGCAATACCCCGTGGCGCGCGATTACGCCGCCTTGCGCCACGAGATCGATCTGGCGTTCACGTCGTCCGATATTCAGCCAAACTCCTGACGGACCGGAACCTGCCATGCACCGCGACCGCTTCTACACGCTTATCGCTTCCTGTCCCGACCGGGTGGGGATCGTCGCCCGGGTATCGGGCTTTATCTCCGGATACAAGGGCTGGATACTGGAGACCTCCCTGCACGCCCAGCCGCCCGACGAGGGCGATGCCACCGGTCATTATTTCATGCGCATCGAAGTGCGGGCCGACTCGCTCCCTTTCATGCTTTCGGAATTGCGCGAGCGTTTCCGCCCGATTGCCGAGGAATTCGGTATGGAATGGAAAATCACCGATTCAGCAGTGAAAAAACGGGTAGTGATCCTCGTCAGCAAACAGGAGCATTGCCTCTACGACCTGCTCGCGCGCTGGCAATCGAAAGAACTCGACATCGAAATCCCGTGCGTGATTTCCAACCACGATACTTTTCGCGGTTTCGTCGAATGGCATGGCATTCCCTTCCACCATGTGGCAATCGATTCCGGCGACAAGACGGCGACCTATGCCAGGATAAGGCACATTTTCGAGGAAGCAGACGGTGACACCATGGTGCTTGCGCGTTATATGCAAGTACTTCCTGCCGAATTGTGCGCGGCCTATCCGGGGCGGATCATCAACATTCATCACAGCTTCCTGCCGAGTTTCGTGGGCGCGCGCCCTTACCACCAGGCATGGGCCAAGGGGGTGAAACTGATCGGCGCGACCTGTCATTACGTGACCGCCGAACTCGATCAGGGGCCGATCATCGAGCAGGACGTGATCCGCATCGACCACACCGACACCGTCGCCGACATGGTGCGTTACGGCAAGGATATCGAGAAGACCGTGTTGGCCCGTGGCCTGCGCTACCACCTCGAAGACCGCGTGCTGACCTGCGGCAACAAGACCATCGTGTTTCGTTGAGGTTGCAAACACACAATGACGCGCGTTCATGAAACCTATTGCGCGTTTGCACAGGACGCGATCGGTATGCAACGCGAGAGCGCCCAGCCATCAAGTTGGGGATAGGCGATTTCGGGAAGTGGGATGCGCTTCTACGGAAATGATCTTCTGGCAATATCGCAAGGAAGATTCCTTGTGCGCGATCACCACGAGAGTCTTGCTGCCGGTGAGGCTCCGGATGGCTTCATTTACGGCTTCCTCGGTTTGCGTATCCAGAGCGCTCGTTGCCTCGTCCATGAATAAAACAGGAGGATCACGGTAAAGTGCGCGGGCAATACCGATTCTCTGGCGCTGCCCGCCGGAGAGTCGAATGCCGCGATCCCCAAGCTTTGTTTCGTATCGATCCGGCAGTTCATTGACAATGAGGTCATGAATCTGCGCGGCGCGGGCGGCGCGTTCGACCGCCTGCATGTCAAGTTCTTCCCGTGGCACACCGAAAGCGATATTTTCAAGCACGCTTGCATCCGACAGAAAGATATGCTGAGGCACATAGCCAATGGCGCGTTGCCAAGCGCTCACGTTTTCTTGAGTAATCGAAATACCATCTATGAGCAGGCAACCGCGTTGAGGTTGCAGCAATCCCAGCAAGATATCCATCAACGTGCTTTTCCCCGCGCCGCTCTTTCCGATGATGCCGACGCTGGAATTGGCGTCGATGACCAAATCAAAATCTTCAAATATGGGCGTCTCCGGCGAAGCAGGATAAGCGTAACTGATCTTTTCCAGGCGAATTTCACGTTGTGGCGCAAGACATGTCGCAGCATCGGAAACCGTGGTTTTTGGCAGATTCAGATCGTGGCTGATGGTGTCCAGGGAAGCCATGACAAATCTTAATTGTGCCGCGCCTCGATACATGATCTGCACGGAAGGCAGCATTCGATATGCCGCAAAACCGTAGAGCCCCAGGGCTGGTAGAATGTGGGCCATATCATTGTTCTTGAACAAGAGCCATAGCGTAATTGAAATCAATCCTGTATATCCCACAGCTTCCACGATATAAAGCGGCGATTGGCTCAGGGTATTGTTTACCGCCCAATATCTGGAAAACGTGCGTGACACCTGGAAATAACTCTGCTGATATCCCAAGGAAGAATGTGTGATTTTCACATCCTTGATGCCACTCAGGGCTTCGTTGCACATTTGATAACGCTGCCCGTTTACCATCTGCCATTCCTTGCTGATTCGATCAAGACGCTTGCGCACCAGACCGAAAATCATACCATAAAGCGCTGCGACCACCAGGATGATACAAAAAGCCATTGCCGCATCGTAATAGATGATCAGCGTGAGCACCGCGCACACAATCGCGCCATGCGCAACCAATTGCGACAATGGCAACAGCAGATTCCCGATCAGATCATCCGTCTCGGACAGAAGTGTCTTGCTGAGTATGGCAGCATTGCGCGTCAAAAAAAATTCATAAGGTTGGGCAAGATAGCGCGCCAGGAGACGAGAGCTGATGGATGCGCGCTCCAGTTGCATGAAACGGTTGAGTACATGCAGGGTGATCGTTTTGAATGCCGATGAGAAAATGACAAAAGCAATAGAAGCCAAACCGAGCGTCACGATGAAACCACGCGTATCCGCAAAGACGAAATACCGATAAACCGTCTGTAGCAGTGGCTGCTCCTGAATTACATCAGGATTGGCCAGTACCGACAGGAACGGCACGATGGAAACCACGCCGCTCATTTCCATCATTGCCATCAATATGCACAGCACCAGCATCCACACCACCTTGCGCTGCTCGGCAGGCGTAAAAAGCGACCAGATTTTTTTCAACATCGTGTTCATCTCCCACCTATTCCACTAACATCACAGCGCCTGATTCCGCCGCTCCCGATCCCGATTGCCACGGCCTGCGGTCCTGGCAATGGCGATCAGGGGGGCATGACAGCGTCAGTGCTTTGCGAGGAGGTTCGCAGCGACGTGGTAATCCAGCAAGCACGGCGACGCTTCTGTTTTCCCTCCCCGCCAAGTTGATGGGCAAACGCTTATTTCAGCGCAGTGAACACCCGGGCGGTGATCTCGTCGACCGTGCCCAATCCCACGATCTTGCGTATCCGCGGTGCGCGCGGGGTGTCGAGCGCGGCCCATTGACGATAAAACGCCACCAGCGGTTCGGTTTGGGCGTGGTAGACGTCGAGGCGTTTCTTGACCGTTTCTTCGCGGTCGTCATCGCGTTGCACCAGCGGCTCGCCGGTCACGTCGTCCTTGCCTTCGACCTTCGGTGGGTTGAACTTGATGTGGTATGAGCGTCCCGAGGTGGGATGCACGCGGCGGCCGCTCATGCGTTCAATGATTTCGTCATCGAAGACGTCGATTTCGAGCACGATATCGATCGGCACTCCGGCTTCCTTGAGCGCTTCTGCCTGGGGAATGGTGCGCGGGAACCCGTCGAACAGGTAACCCGCCTTGCAATCGTCCTGCTTCAGGCGCTCCTTGACCAAGCCGATGATGATGTCGTCGGATACGAGCTGGCCGTTATCCATTACTTTTTGGGCTTCGAGCCCGAGCGGCGTGCCCGCGCGCACCGCCGCGCGCAACATCTCCCCGGTGGAAATCTGCGGGATGCCGAATTTTTCCTTGATGTAATTCGCCTGCGTGCCCTTGCCCGCGCCCGGCGGCCCCAGCAAAATCAATCGCATATCATTTACTCCGAAAGTCAGGTGGTGAAACTTAACCTTTTGCCGCCGCATGGTCAAACCAGAAGACAAAAGGGCGGAAGATAGAAAAGTCCAGTGCGCACGCGCTGCCTGGCCTTGGCTGGCTGGATTGCGAGAAATCCTCATCGTTTGTTATGCCTTGGAGATGTTCTTTTGGTGACAGGAACCAAGGGCATGGGTTTGGCAGCGGTGGAAAACCGCCAAGGTCTGATGCGGATCGACCCGCCGCCGCCCCTCAATCGCCCCTTGTCAAGGAGGAAGACAAGGCGGAGGCTGGTCTGGCGAAGCCAGATGCGGCAAGCCGGACAAAACCACGCGCGCCAGGTTCGTTCAAGCGGATTCATGGATGGTGAGGTGGTCTTGCTATACTTGCCCGCGTTCAACCGGACAGCCGAAAGGAAAAACGATGTCTGCCGCTACACAAGAATTGCCCAGAAGCTACATGACAGAAGCCAAGCGTCAGCGGTATATGAATGAAAATTCCCGTTATCTTGGCGAAGCCCTGGCCGCGCATATCGCGAACGACATGGACGCAAGCTG
>JAITCV010000028.1 GCA_031282905.1 Azoarcus sp.
GGCGCGTTGTTCGAGAGTTCCCGGCGAATTTCCAGTTCGGTTTTCAGATTCTGGATTTCCCGGTCGAGGATGTCGGTTTCCTGCGTGACCGCCTTCTGTGCCAACTCATTGGCCGCCACGTTCGGTTCCATGCGTCCGGTCAGCATCGTGCGTTGCAGCAGTAATGCTTTCTCCAGAGTGCTGGCAAAAGCGACTTCGGAAGCCAGCCGTTCGGCGAGCACATTCCGGTCGGGTTCATCGCGCAGGGCTTCGATCACGCCACGGGTGATCGGTAATGAAACGCTGCCTGCTTCCTGCAAATTTGCGACAGTCATCGGTTTCGCACCGGAAATGAGTTCCCGCAAAGCCTTCAGTTTCGCTTCGTACTCTTCCTGAATCGGTGGCGTAAGGCCGACACCGGGAATGGTCTTCGTCTTGGTGCAGTTTTCGCAGGTGCGTTGTTCGGTCTCTCCCAAAACGCGCGTGGCGAATTTCACCGCCGCCTGGGGCGATTCCCAGGTCTGGCAGGCCAAACGATTGTTGCAAGAGGACTTGGAGATGGATGAGGTATCCCCGACCCCCCGGCCATTGACCAGGTTGTACCCGGCGCGAGTCACGTCAGAAACGATGCGGATCGGCGGCTGTCCCGAACCGCCCGCATTACCGCCACCGACCCAGGGAACGCCCTCGTTCCTCTTACTCTCTTCCGCCGCCTCGATCGCGGAGACGGCATCCGTGTCCGCGCCCTGCACGGCTCCTTTCAGCGCTATGCCCTCGGCCAGTCGATCCCATTCCGTCTGCCCGCCCGCGATGTCCGCCATTTTCTCGGCGATGGCGCGGCAGGTGAGTTTCGAGCGATCGAAATCGAGCCGTGCTTGCAGGATGCCGTTGGTCAACAGGTTGTACAGCCCAGGATCGGCGCGCTGGATAATCAGGGCGGGCAACGAGGCGACGGCGGCGGTCGCGTTCTGGATGATCTCGCTCATGATGCGCTGGAAGCCGTTGCTGATGCCGTTCAACTGATTCTGCAAGGTGGCGGTGAGGCTCATGTCGCCGCAGATGAGATTGCTGTTCCAGCCCACGCCGACCTCGATCGAATACATGTTGGCCGTGTTCGTCATCGTCACCGCCCGCCCGCCACCGATCGAGTAGAGCACGTCATCGTGGATACTGCCCTGGTACTGGAAGCTGTAATCGTTGTTGGATTGCGCCTGGGCCGGGATGCAGGTTGCAAACGCCAAAAGACAAAAAGCCTGAATCAAATGTTTCATGGTTATCCTCACTCGAAATCGGTACTGCCCAAAAAGACTTGTCCCTTACGCGCGCAGCAGGCATAGGGTCGCCAGAGCGCCCAGGCGTAGTCGCCCTGTTGGGCCTGTACGCGCGTGTCGGAATGGGGAAAAACGGCGCAGGTTTGCGAGAGCGTAGGCGTCAATTCCTGCCATTTTCCGGTCGTGGCATCACCCTCGATCAACTCGCCCGCAGGCCAGTAACCGTCTTTTGCACTCGCCAGAAGTGGCCAATAGACATGAGGCTGCCATCTGCGGGTCACGATGTCCCCGGCGCGCTGGGCGACAACCGCGCCGCTCTTGTAGTCGTCAGTCTGGTGCAGGAACCCGCCACGCGGATAGACATTGCCCCAGAGATTGCCTGACAGACGCGAACCAATCTCGCGCAGGCCCGGTATCAGGGATTCTGGATAGAGCATTTCCGGCAGGTTGTAACGCCAGGCCAGGGTGTCCAGAGTGCTCAGAAGGTAAGGCATGAAGGCCGTGCCCGCGCCGGAGCAGGAGTAGTCGAATTGACTGGCGAAATCGGAAAAGAGACTGCCCGGATGTCCGATCACATCCGCGTTCTTGAATTTGGCGAGATTGTTCTCGTTGTCGTGGTTGGTCGTGCCGTCATTGCCGCCCTGCGCCGTGCTGTTGGGCAAGCTCATGACTCGCACCTCTTCCCAAGGGTTTTCTCCTGTGTTGGCGTAACTCGACACCACGGCATCGGGCACGTAGTGGCGCACCTTGACGGAGGTTCGGATCGAACAGCCGTGTGAGGTACAGTGCAGCCAATAACAGATGCCGACCACACGATAATCGAGGCAGTCCGGGGAAACGACGGAACCAACGATGGTTGCGGTATCGAGCGCAAAGGCCGGGGAAGCCAGGAGCGCGAGCATTGCGGCGTGCAGACGCGGGGTGTGACGGCGTGTCATGGCTTGTGGCTCCGAAACGCCGCGATCCGGGCCGCGGCCTTCGCCACGTCCGGCTCGCCGTAAACCACGTAGCGACCATCGACCACCACGGCGGGCAAATGCGTGATTTTCCGCGCCCAGGCATCGGTCACGCCCTGCCAGGCATTCGCAAGAGCGCGTTGCAGGTTTGCGCCCGTTTGCAGGCGCTTGCGGGCCATCGCTTCGGCGTGTTTGGGATCGGCGGGGAGCGCGGCGCTTAAATCCTGTTCGAGACGCCGGGGTGCGTCCAGGAAGACGATCTGCGCGCCCTTGGTGTACTGGAGCGTGATCGAATGATCCGTATAAACGCGGATGTCGGCGGCCTGGACATGCGCCGCAAACGCGCAGGTGAAGACGAAAAAAAGAAGACGGTGCGACATGGTTGACTCCTGAAGACGAGAGGCTTTTGCCTGTCCTGGGAGTTAACTGTCAAAAGGGAAGGATGTCAGCGAACAATCGGGAGTTCGCGCATACCGTATTCTTGGAATTCGAGCGGCTTGCGACAATGCTTGTCCGTCATTTTTGCAACGTCGATCTCTACGTCATCGGTTGCCCTATGAAAATTTGCAGACATGTTGACATATCGGGGTGTGCAGAATGAGCGTTTGGCGACGAGACCTGCCTCCAGCCCACCGTGGATCAGGAGACTATTGTGGGGTAGCGGTAGCGGTCATTTTCGTATCCTCGGTATCGATCACAGTTTGGTAAGAATATACCGTCCTGCCCCGGCAAGCCAGTCATCGTGACACCACATGCAACACCATCCTCACCGAAACTCGATCACCATCGAAACGGGATGATGATCGCTGGTGGTGATCTTCTTCAAACTTGCCTGGATGCGCTCGTGAATCGTGTGTTCGACACAACCGGAACGGGCGCGCACCTTGGGGCCGTTGCCCGCGCCGCTCAAGGCTTGGGTAAACAGGATATGGTCGATCAACTGCCGTTTGGTCGTATCGACGCTTGCCGGGGAGAGACGCGCATCGGGCAAACTCTGCGACCAGGTTTCAACCTTGTCGTTGAATTCGGTGCTCCAGCGCAGACGGTCTTCGTAATCGAAGAGCGCGTGGTTCAAAAAGCGTGT
>JAITCV010000039.1 GCA_031282905.1 Azoarcus sp.
GCCATATCCCAGCGCCTTGGCAATTTCCGCCGCCGTATGCCCCGCTTCCTGAAGCGTCCGCGCCAGAATTGCGTGATCCAGTTCCGTTTCCCGCTGCGTGTCATTGTGCAGGCGGCTGGCCTTCACCACGGCCAGCGGTGAATCCGCAAAATCCAGCGTCTCCCGCACGTCCAGCGTCTCCCAACCCAGGAACTGCGCCGCAAGATAGCGCGTCACGCCCGACAGGATCAGATATTCCCCCATCCTTTTCCCCCGGATACACGGTGATCGGCTCCTTCTGCCCATCCTCCGCAAGACTGTGCGCAAGCTCCTTGATCCGCGCTTGCGTGCGGATGCTGCGCACGTTGTAGGGCGAGGGCACGAGCTGCGCCAGCGGAATCTTGAGGATTTCGGCGGAAAGTTTTGCTGTCATGACGCGCTTCCAAATGGGGGTGACGATGAATCCACGAAGCCTACCATGGATAAAAAGTCATGCAATGGAAAAATGATGATTTGTTCTGCGGGCTGGCGTTCGGGATGATGATGCGTTGTCATTGTGCCCGTTGTAGCCGATTGTGGAGACGATGTGTGTGGTTTCCATGACACACTCAACCGATGTCTTCCCACTGTACGACGTTTGCGTGGGCGATTGCCCTGATCTGGCTCATCTCCGCTAGACTGCTTCATTTCACTCTCACCGACTTTTCTGCGAAGTGCCTCGTTTTTCTTTTCCGCTGCCTCGACAATGCGCCCTTGCCTGCGCCGTGCTGGTGATCTACGCCTGCCTGCACCCGATGAGTGGCTGGCAATCGAGCGGCTTGCCGGTGTTCGACTACTTGGCTGCGCCCTGGCCAAAATATTTCAGTGCCGAAGATATGGTCTTCAATATCCTCGGCTACCTGCCGCTTGGCCTGACGCTCGTGGCCTCCCTGCCGATGGCGTGGACGGGCAGGCGAAAAGTGCTCATCACCATCCTCCTGGCCAGCTTGCTGAGTTTCGGCCTGGAGACGATCCAGGTTTTTCTTCCTGGCCGGATTGCCAGCAACCTCGACATCGCCGCCAATTTCACCGGCGCGCTCGCGGGCGCGCTGATTGGCGAGCGCTGGGGAAAAAGTCTGTTCTCGTCACCCCATGGACTGGCGCGCTGGCGCGAGCGCGTGATCATCGCCGGTCCATGCGGCGATGTCGGGTTGATCCTGTTCGGATTGTGGCTGCTGGCCCAGCTCACGCCGGAGAGCCTGCTTTTTGCCATCGGCGACTTGCGCCGATTGTTCGGCAGCGCGCAGCCCCTGCCCTTCCAGGCTGGACGCTTGATCGCGTTCGAAGCCGCGCAAACCACAAGCATCATGCTCGCCGTGGGGCTCGCCGCCAGTTGCCTGTCGCGCACACGCCTCGGGCCCATCCTGGTCCTGGCCCTGCTCGCTGCGGGGATCGGCGCGCGCGTACTGGCCACGACCTTTTTTTTCATCCCCGCCAACCCGCTGGCCTGGCTGAGTCCGGGCGCGCGATATGGTCTGGCCATCGGCGGCCTGGCGCTCGCCATCACCCTGTGCCTGCCGCGTATCATCCAGCGCGCGCTTGCCGGCACCAGCCTGCTCGCCGCCACGGTGCTCATCAACCTGATGCCGATCAGCCCTTACCTGCTGGATAGCGGCCACACGATCGTGACGCGCGGCAACTTTCTCCATTTCCATGGTCTGAGCACCTTGGTCGCCAGCCTGTGGCCAATGGCCGCGCTGGGCTGGCTTTCCGTTCTCGGGCTGTGGCAGGGCGAGAAACGCCACGAACAGCCGGACGCATCCAACCATTCATCATCGAGAGAAAACACATGAGCCCCTTGCCCACCGAATCCATTGCTGTCCGCGGCGCGGCAGGCAACATCGAAGTGCTGATCGATGCTCCCGAGACCGTGCACGGCATTGCGCTCATCTGTCATCCTCATCCGTTGTACGGCGGCGCGAATCTCAACAAGGTGGTCTACACCCTCGCCCGCGCCTTCCGTGAACTTGGCTACGTTGCGCTGCGTCCCAATTTTCGCGGGGTGGGCAAAAGCGAGGGCGTCCATGACCATGGCGAAGGCGAAACCGCCGACATGCTCGACGTGCTCGCCTGGGCGCGCTCACGCTGGGGCGAGCTGCCGCTCGTCCTCGGCGGCTTCTCTTTCGGCGCGCATGTCCAGAGCCGGATCGCCAGCCATCCCGCGAGCACGATGCGCCCGCGGCAACTCGTGCTGGTCGGCATGGCAACGGGCTCCGCCGCTGGCGGCGCGCGCCAATATGAATCCCCGGCGCTGCCGCAAGACATCCCGGCACTGATCATCCACGGCGAAGCCGATGACATCGTGCCGCTTGCCAACGTGCTGGATTGGGCGCGTCCGCAGGATTTGCCGGTCATCGTCTTGCCCGGCGCGGATCATTTTTTCCACGGCAAATTGCACTTGATCCGGACGCTTGTCTGCCGTGATGTTCCATCGGCCTCTGGTTTCCAACAGCCGCGGTAGAGGAACATCGCCTCAATGAGCGCAGTATTGCAGCAAACGGATCACCGTGGCATCCAGCGCGTCCCCCTCGCCAGTTTGCGGTAAATCGACCACGGGCGCGTCCGCGCCGTCCCGCTCCCGCGCCGCAAGCGGCAACAACAGCACGTCCGCGCCGCCGAATACCTGTTCCGCCTGGCTGGCATCCGGCCAGAACATGCGGCACATCCCCCACAGCATGCGCAGGACGAGCATGTCATCGGGATGTAACGTGCCGTGGTTGCGACTGCACCAGACAAAGACTGCCCGATTCGAGCGCCGCACCGTTGCGTCGGCGATCAGGGAGAAAACATGCAGATCCGCGTTGGTCGCGGCCACGCCTCCGCCTGCGATGATGATCGCTTCGTCTACCTTGCCGGTTTCCACATGCAGCCAGTGGCGCATCGCCGCGCGCGAACGGGACGGCATTGGCGGCGAGACCGGACGGGTTTCGAGAGCCGGTTCCAGGCCCGCTTCGACGTCCGTTTCGACGCCCGGTTCGCTTGCCTGCGCCGCCTCATCGTCGCGCGGCCCGCGCTGCAGTCGCCTCGACAAGCGGCGCAACATTCGTAGCGGCGCGCTGACCCGCCACGACGTCGACCGCAAGATTGCTTCGTGGCGGGCGGCAAGGCACGCGACTTCCTCCGTCAGCCGCTGCCGCTCCGCCTCGCATTGCGCCAATCGTGCAGATGCTTTCGCCATTTGCACGTCCACATGCGCGGCCTTGCGCGCGGCCAGCGCCCCGTTGGCGAGAGTTTCGAGCAGATTCGCCACGCCGCGCGGGTCTTGCTGGCTTTCTCCCGACTTTTCTTCCGCATGGCATGACGGCAGCAGCCGACGATAATCCACCACCATGTCGAAAGCCGTGCGCACGGCTTTTTCACCCAGACGGGCGGCGATGTCGGCAAGTTGCGTCCGCGCCTGTTCCAGTGCGCGCAGTTTCGCCAGGATGGCGGCGGCCTCGGGTTCGACCAGGAAGCCATCCACGCCATCTTCGATGCGTTCGGTATAAGCGCCCAGGCGGGTCGCCACCACGGGGATGTGCAACGCCATCATCTCGGAGAGGGTGTAGCCAAAACTCTCCGGCAGGATCGACAACAACAACGCGCAATCCGGCTGCCAACGTTCGATTTCCGCGGGCAACGCATCGAGGGCGTAATCCTTGACCACTTCGAACTCTTCGAGCCGGTCGAACGCCATGCCGAAATCGCCGCAACCCAGAAGCAGCACATCCGCAAAAGCGCGCATTTCATCGCAAATCTGGCGCAGCAACCACAAGCCCTTGTGCGGCGCGAGCCGCCCCGGAATCAGGATGCGCAAGCGCCGTGGCGTTGCCGTCGCGCGTTCGGCCGCGAGCGGCGCGTTTCCCCGGGTGAATATCCCGCCCAGGCCATGGCCGATGCAATGCCACGGTTTCGCGGCCAGATCCGGCAGCAGCGCGGCCCAGCGTTCATGCACATTCGTGCTCGGACACACCAGATGGACGTGGGGCACGGCCAGCCTGGCCGCGAACGCGGCGCGCAGCGTTTGCCAGTGCGCCACGCTGCCCACATGCCAGAAGGCATTGTGCGGATTCCCGGCCAGACAGGATGCCAGCTCCGCGTCGCCGCAGCGCGCGCACGGCGCGTCGAAAGTCGCAAACAGCGCCGGGCAGAAAGGGTAGAAATCGTGCGTGACCAGCACCGTGGGGAGTGCGAGCGCAAACAGGTCGAGCGCATGCCCGATCAGCGATGACACCAACAGCACGCGCACCTGGAACATGGCACACACCCAGTCAATGATTTCAGCATATTCTGGATGTTCGATCGCCGTGCCGTCGATCGGATTTGCCAGCGGCCAGCGCATCAGGGTGAGCCCGGACAACGGATCGGCCAGCGCCAGTTCGGCGTTGGTGTGGCGGCGGGTCGTCACCCCATGGAGCACGAGATTGCGGCATGAAAGATCGGCGCTGGCGTAATCCTTCACCCAACGTTCGGTGCCCCCGCCCCAGCCATGCACGATGTGCAGCGTCACCGGGCGCGGCGGCTGCGCGCGCCCCATGGTCCGCGCCAGGCGCTGCTCATCCATCACCGCGGCGAATTCCGCTCCGCCCAGCGCGGCTCGCGCCTGATCCACCCGCAGGCGCAAGGCCGCGAGCGGATCGGCGCGGACGAAAGCGCCAACCACATCATCATAGTCTGGATGGATTGCCGCCATCACCTCTCCGGCCCGTTGCATCGCCGCGAGCTTTTCCGCGCCGAAACTCGCGCCGCCTTCGTGATACACGAACACATCGGCGGCCAACACGCTGCGCCAGCCCAATGCGAGCGCGCGGCGGCAGAAATCGTTTTCCTCGCCATAACCGCGTCCGAAGCGGTCGGCATCGAACAAGCCCACGGCATCGAGACAGGCGCGGCGGATCAACATGCAAAAGCCCACCGCCGTCGGCAGATCCCTTGCTTCATCGGCATTGGTGACGGCAAACAGCGCATCGAGCCCGGTCAGCCCCAGGGCACCGGGCACTTCCCCCGGCCAACCCTCGAACGGGTATGAACAGATGGTGGCGTTGTTGGAAAATGGCGTGACCGTGCCGATATCCGCCGCCGAGCCAGCGCAGGCAAGCAGCCGGTCGAGCCAGTCGTTCGCTACTTCGGCATCGCTGTTCAGCAACACCACATCACGGTCAGGATGCAATGCCATGCCGCGATTGACCGTGGCGACGAAACCCAGATTGCGCTCGTTCCTCAGCAGGGTGATTCGTCCCGCCGCCGCTTCCCCGTCGAGCCAGGCTACGAGCGCCGCGTCATCCGATCCATCGTCGATGACCACGATCTCCCGCGCTGTCCGGCATGGCGCGGCGGCCACTGCCAGCAGGCAACGCCGAACCTGCGCCAGGCCGTTGTAGACCGGCACGATGATATCTACACAGTCACCGGCGCATGACCCCACATCCGCACTCATTTTTCTCCCGTGCCAGGCATTTGGAATACCACCACGTCCTCATCTTCATAGGCCGCCGCGCCATGTTCGCGGGCAAAACGCTCGATGCACGGCTGCGGAGGAATCGCGCTCATGGCGACGGCAACGGCGTGATTCTCATCCACCGACAAGGCCCGTCCGAAAAACCGGACAAGGATTTCCTTGACATCGCCTTCCCGCGGACCAAGGTTGAACACGACATAATCTATCCTTGCGCGGCGCAGGGAATCGAGATCGGCGAGTGAAACCGCATTTTCCAGCCTGAACCCCGAATCCGGCATGGCTTCCCCAAGAACGGGCGCGGCCGCGCAATAAGCCGTGATCTGCGCGTTCCACAGCAATTGACGATGCATCCCCTGCCAGCGCGCATCGGTCTGGGTAAACGACGGTAACGCGCGCCCGGCCACGGCCAGATGCACACTGCCCGGCGGCAGCGCCGCCAGCCGCTGCCAGAACGGCGACACCGGCAGCGTGGAAAAAACCGCGCGTACCGGATTGTGCGCGACGCGGTAGTCGAGTTGATGCCACCAGTGCAGGGTGAAATTGTTGGGGCGAACCAGCATTTCCATGCCCGGCCCATGCGCCAACATGACTGCGGGCAGCAGTGCGAATCCCGCGACGACGCCCTTTCCCGCCGACCTCAGCACGCGCAATGCCCCCAACGTAATGCACAGCAACAAGAGCGGTACGGCAGGCAGCAGGTAACGCGCGAAGACCATGGGCGCATGAACCAGCGCCGGACGCCCCAGATAGATCAAGGCCAACGTCGCCGCGATCCCCACCAAGGCCAGCCCCAACACATCGGCCCGGCAACGCCACCATTCGATGCCACCGAGCACGGCCAACGGCAGACAGGCCAGCGCCAGCCAGGGCGCGTCGCCCCCCAGCCAACTGAACCACACGCCAGCATAAGTATCGAGCATGGGCAAATCCTGCCCCATCCGCGAGGCCATCGCATCCCGATGCAGCCACATCGGCAGCCCGGCCAGCAAGGCCACCGCCGTCGCCACGCCCAACCCCGGCAAGATGCTGGCGCGCAACGGCGCCAGGCTGCGTCCGCGCCAGGCCGCCCACGTGTCGACACCAACAAGCGCAGCCAACGGAATCAGCACGAAAGGCGCGACCGCCATATGCAACCAGCACGCCATCACCGCCGTCGCCGCATAGATCCAAATCCAGCGCGTCGCCTTGCCTTGCCCGCTTCGGCCCTCACGCCGCCAGCGCGCCAGCGCCAGCAACGCCCCCCATGCGAGCAACACGGTGATGGCATAAGGTCGCGCCACCCTGCTGTGGTACGTCAGCAGGGGCGAGATTGCCAGCAAGCTCATGAAGCCCAGCCCGGCGGCCACGCCAAAATGACGCCAGCCCCACGCGCCGCCCGCGATCACCAGCGCCAAGCCCGCCACCAGCATGGGCAACCTCATGCCGATTTCATTGATTCCGCCATGCTCGGCCAGCCATTTATAGGCCAGCGTCTGCGGAATCGAAAAATCCGCCCCGCCGACCGCGAGCGCGATCTCGCCATAGTCCGTCCCGGAGAGCACCTTGTGGATCGCGTGCCATTCATCATCGGTTACCCACTGGATGTCGATCTGCTGAAAGCGCAGAAATGCCGCCAGCACCGCCAGCGCGGCAAATCCGCTCCACGACAGCCAGCGGCCGTGCCCCATGCTCAGCGCAAGCTCCCCCGCAACACGACACGCAACAAGAGATACCCCACCGGCGCCATGCCCACGTTGGTCATGAAACCCGCCCACCCATCGGAAAAACCCATCCACAACAAGGTGGCGAGCATGCACTGACCAGCGAGGAAACGCAGCAGGTAAACAGCCGGAAAACTGAGCAGATGATGGCGCAGCGCCTCGACACGAAAAACAAAACGGCGGTGAATGTAATAACCCAGCGCAGTGCCGAAAATGAAGGACAGCGTCCACGCCAGATAAGGCTCGGCCATCCGCAAGGCGAGCAGATACACCCCATGTGCGGCCAAGGTGACGCAGCCGCCCCCCGCAAGATAGCGCAGCGGTTCGGCAAAGCGTCCCGGATTCACCGGTATTTCTCCAACGCATCGGCGGGCGCTGCCCGCTTGTAACGCGGATGGGATTTGATTCCCAGGCGATGCAGCGCGCCTTCCAGCGCCACCCGCAACACGCCCAGCCCATAGACCACCGAATGGCGGAAATCGATCGAACTTGCCTCGGGGAAATAACGGGTGGGGCAGGAAAGTTCCCCCACCCGATAACCGCCAATGATGATCTGGGCCAGAAATTCATTGTCGAAGACGAAATCGTCGGAGTTGTCCGTGAACGGCACGCTCTCCAGCACCCGGCGATGATAAGCGCGATAGCCGGTGTGATATTCGGAAAGCTTCGCCCCGAGCAGCCAGTTTTCCACCAGGGTCAACACGCGATTGGCGACGTATTTCCACCACGGCATGCCCCCTTTCAGCGCGCCGCCGCCGACGATGCGCGACCCCAGCACCACATCATAGACCCCGGAAGCAATCATGCCCGCCATCGCCGAGACCAGCCGCGGCTCATATTGATAATCCGGATGCACCATGACCACGATATCCGCCCCGGCACTGCGCGCCGCCGCATAGCAGGTTTTCTGGTTGGCGCCATAACCCTGGTTCGACGCGTGGACGAAAGTGCATATTCCCAGTTCGCGGGCCAGTTCGGCGGTACCGTCGGTGCTCGCGTCATCGACCAGGATCACCTCGTCGACCAAATCGAGCGGCAAGGCGCGATAGGTCTGCTCCAATGTATCCCGGGCATGGTATGCGGGCAGGACGACGATGATTTTATGATCATGCAGCATGTCGTATGATTATATTGTCCAGCCGGAACGGCAAACCGACGATTTCCCGCACCGGAGCGCCGCATGCCGCTTCGGTCAGATCATTACTGCTTGGCGCGCACGCGGGCGATCAACTGGTCGACGACCTTGAGCGCGGTTGCGTGACTGTTGCCATTTATGGAGGCGGAAGTGAGGAAGCGCCCGGCGACCGCCATCGCCGGCACCCCGTCGATCTGGTAGGCGCGCATGAGTTGGTCGGCGCGTTGCACCTTGGCCTGTACCCCGAATGACTGGTAGATTTCCATGAAAACCTTGGCATCGACCCCTTGCTTGCCGATCCAGGATCGCACCGCGTCTTCCTTGTTGAGCGGCACCCGCTCGTCCTGGATGGCGGCGAAAACCAGCTTATGCACGCGGTCGGCATGGCCGGAAATGTCGAGAGCGTAATACAGCCGCGCCAGGCCACGCAGCCCTTCATCCCAGGTCGCCGGAACGCGCGCGAAAGCCACGTCGGCGGCAAGTTTCTTTTCCCATTGCGTGATCAATGGATCAAAATCGCGGCAATGCGGGCAACCATAATGGAAGAATTCGAGGACTTCGATCTTGCCTTCCACCTCGCTCGGAATGGCACGATCCAGCGTCTTGAAGGATTGGCTGACCTGGGCCAGGACGCGGCCAGCGGAACCGGCGAGCAACGCCAAGGCGCCAAATTGCTGAAGAGCGGTGCGACGATTCATGATTTCTTCCTGAATAGTTGAACGATGCCGGGAATTCCGGGATTGAGAAAACTCGTGAAACTCATGGATTCCGGTTGATGGTGGTGGTAAAACCCGCCGCGGACAGGCGATCGCGTACAGGAACCATCTCCTCGGGCCCCGAGAACGGCCCGACACGCACCCGATGCACGACCCGGCCATCGGTCAGTTGCACGCGTTGCAGGCTGGCCTCCATGCCCATCAACGCCAGCCGTGCCTTGAGACCATCGGCCTCGTTCAGGTTGCCGTATGAACCAATCTGCAAAAAAATCTTCCCCTCCGCCGCCGGCGCCTGGGGTGGCGAGATCGGCTGAAGTTGAGGCAGGGACTGAGGAGGCTGAGGCTGAGCTTGGGACGCGGGCGCGTTTTCGCCTCCGGGCAGGACATTGTAAAAATCAAACTTGACGACCGGGGGAGCGCCAGGTTTGCCGGGCAAGGCCGCGGGCGCGCTGCCTGCGGCTATCCGTGGCGCATCGGGCGTTTCGTGGAACGGATTGACCTGGGTGAAATACCATGCCGCGGCGGCGGCAATGGCCGACCCCAGAACCAAGCCGATGAAAATGCCGACGAGCGTACCGCCGCCGCTGCGCGCGGAAGGACGAGCCGCCGCGCGCGCGCGCGGACGGGGATTCCCGGTTTTGCCGGATTTGTGTTTATCGGGTTTGTCAGGAGAACTCACGGGAAACTCTTTTCGGTTACATGGACTCGGGCGCGGATACACCGAGCAGGGCGAGTCCGTTGGACAACACCCGACGAATGGCTTCGACCAGCGCCAGGCGGGAAAGTTTCACTGCCTCATCGGCGACCAATATGCGTTCTGCGTTATACCAGCCATGGAAATCCGCTGCCAGATCCTTGAGGTAGAACGCAATCTGGTGCGGCGCGTAATCCGCCGCCGCAATCTGGACGATCTCCGGGAAAGCGGACAGGCGGGCGCACAACGCCAGTTCCCGTTCACTTCCCAGATGGCGAAGATCGGCGGCGGCCAGATCGTCGACCTCGCCTCCCCACTCGCGGTGCAACGCACAGGTTCGCGCATGGGCATATTGAATGTAATACACCGGGTTTTCGCGCTCCTGGCTCTTGGCGAGATCAAGGTCGAAATCGAGATGCTGATCGCTTTTGCGCAGCACATAGAAAAAACGGCAGGCATCGTTACCCACCTCGTTTCTCAGCGCGCGCAAGGTGACGAACTCACCCGAACGCGTCGACATCGACGTTTTCCGCCCGCCGCGATACAACACGGCAAACTGCACCAGCGCCACATCGAGCTTGGCCGGATCCAGCCCCAGGGCCTTGATCGCCCCCTTCACCCGGGCAATATAGCCATGATGATCGGCCCCCCAGATGTCGATGATGCGATCGAACCCGCGCTCGTACTTGTTGAGGTGGTAAGCAATGTCGGAAGCGAAATAGGTATAGATGCCGTTTTCGCGCTGCACGACGCGATCCTTCTCATCGCCGAAAGCGGTGGAACGAAACCATTTCGCCCCATTTTGCAGATAGATGTGGCCGCCTTTTTCAAGCAGGTCGACCGCGCGTTCGACCAGTCCGGTATCGAACAGACTGCGTTCGGAAAACCATTTGTCGAAACCGACGCCGAATTCCTGCAAATCGTCGCGGCCATCGCCAAGCTGCTCATTGAGCACAAAACCATGCACCCATTGATAATCCTCGCCAAGCAGGCGCTTGGCGTTGGCGATCAGGGCATCGAGGTGCTGCTCGCGCTGCGCCTTGGCCTCATCGTCCTCGCGTTCGGCGGACGGCAAACCCGGCGTATTGGCCAGCACAGCCGCCGCATCGACCCCGGCGAACCGTTCGCCATGGGCGTTCTTCAGTTCGCGCGCCATGTCGATCACGTAATCACCCTGATAGGCATTGTCTGGAAAGCCGATTTCGATACCGAAAAGCGCCAGATAACGCAGCCAGGTCGACAGCGTCAGGATATCCATCTGGCGGCCGGCATCGTTTACGTAATATTCACGGCTGACCGTATGGCCGGCAAAGGCAAGCACTGCGGCAAGCGACGCGCCATAAGCCGCGCCCCGGCCATGGCCGACGTGCAGCGGCCCGGTTGGGTTGGCGGAAACGAATTCGACCTGCACCGAGCACTTCTTGTCCGCGCCCCGCCCATAATCGGCCTTGCGCGCCAGCACTTCGCCCACCACGACCGTCTTGGCTTCCGGCGCCAAGGTGAAATTGATGAACCCCGCGCCCGCCACCTCGGCCTGGGCGACCAGCGTCGACGGAGGCAATTCGGCCAACAGCAGGCTTGCCAGATCGCGCGGACTGCGCTTCAGCGCCTTGGCCAGTTGCATGGCAATATTGGTGGCGAAATCGCCATGTCCTGGCTGTTTGGGGCGTTCCAGCAGAACAGGGGCGTCGGCATGTTCCGGAACCACACTTTTCAGGGCGGAACGGATCAGCTCGGTGAGGGTAACTTTTGGGTCGACGCTCATGGCATGGCGATCAAGGGGAAAAGCAGGCGATTATAGCCGACGTTCGACTTGCGGATCGGACAAGCGGGACACCGCATCCGAGCGCGTGCCAGGTGGCTTCGAGCACTCGTTTTCAAGAACGCGCCGCCGCTGCCCAATGTGTTTGCCAGCGCAGGCGCAGCAGGAACAGCGCGCCCGCAGCCTGGAGGAGAGGGAAGAAGGTGCCGCAGATGAGCGCGCCCGACGATGAATGTTCGTGGAAAATACCTGGGATGAAAGCGTAATAAAGTATGGATGGATTGCCCTTGCCGATATCGAGCAGCAGGGGGATGAGCAGGTAGAGCACCGCCAGGACGACGAGGGCGGCGCCATCGGGCGCCTTGGCCCGGGGCGCGAGGTTGAACCACAGCACGATGGCCACGTCGCGTATGACAAATGGAATGAGGACCAGTGGGCTGGAGAGCAGCATCGCCGGGAAAGAAAGGGAACTCCGGTCGCTTTGCAGCACGGTGGCGGACAATTCCGCGACCAGGCTGAGGATGAGACCCAGGGCGATGCTCGTGATCCAGTTGGGAAAGAGGTGGAGGAGCAGGGCGCGGTCGCGGCGCTGCCAGGCGGTGAAGAGATGCAGCCAGTAGCCGGGGTCCTTGCGCGAGATAAGGAGCGGCGGATAGACGCTGCCCCAGGCCACCAGGGCGCAGGCAAGGAAGAAAAGCGGCCAGGATTTGGACGAGGCATCCGGCCTGACGAGCAAGCCCATGGCCCAGAACAGCCAGAAGAGCAGGAACGCGAGCCACCATCCGGGGTGATTGCGTTCCAGCAATTCTCGTCGCATCGCCTGCCACAAGGCGGTCACCGCCCAGGCGCTCATTGCCAGCACGGATGCGACGGCAAAGAACGCGCCGGAAAATTCGATGCCCCACCAGTGGATCTTCTGGACCAACGTAAAAACGTCGGTGTCGTAGGCAAAGGAGCCGACTCCCCAGCCGAACAGCAAAATGGCGAAGACGATCAAGCTCGACAAACGTCTTTGCTGGACCAGCCGGTCGCGGTTGAAAAGTATCTGGATCATGTTGATGACATGAATGGCCACCGCGAACCCGATCCAGCCCAGAGCGCCGAGCACGGCAATGTACAAATTTTCCTTGATGCTCACCGCGATCAGGAAAAGCGCCATCATGATTGCACCGTCATACCATGCGTTGAGGGTCGAGCCCAGCAGCTTGCCCCAGGTCATCTGCCAGGGCGTGAGGCCGGACATGCGCTGGCCATCCCAGGTGCCCTCGGCGAATTCCCGGGAAAACGCCTTGCCGGCCTGGCGCGCGCCCCATATGACGGTAAGGAAAATGAAACCTATCTGCGATATGCCGATAACGATGCCTTTGACATCACTTTCCGAGGAGACCATCACGGCCAGGGTGAGACCGATCAACAACGGGTCGACCAGTAGGCGGGAGGCGGAAAATTCGCACAGGACATTACGACGGAATTCCGGATTACCCCAGAGCATGGCGATCATTGGTGTTCTCCCTGCGCGGTTTTCTTGTGGCCGACGGCTTCCAGATATACATCCTGCAAGGCGCGGGCCGAGGCGGAAAATTCCAGCACCGGCCAGTGGGCATCGAGCAGCTTGCGCAGCACCTGGCTTTGCGCGACGTCGTCGAATTCACCTTCGATGATGATTGCGTTATCGTTTGTCCAGGCGCGCCACCCTTGCGACGCTGCCCAATCCTGAAGTTCGGGCAGCCTTGGCGTTTGCATGCCGTCCTCGAGCAGGCGGATGCGCAACTGGCGCAGGCGTGGCGCGATCTCCGCCGTGCCCGTGGTGGCCTGGCCGCCGTCCAGGGATTGATGGGTGCGCAGACGGCCGTCGTCCAGCACCAGCATCGCGGTGCAATAGTTCTCCAGCTCGGCAAGGATGTGGGAAGAGACGAGGATGGTCACGCCCGCCTGTTTGGCGAGTCCGCGCATCAGCCCGGACAGATCCGCGCGCGCCTGGGGGTCGAGACCGGAGGCGGGTTCATCGAGCAAAAGCAGCAAGGGGCGATGGATGATGGCCTGCGCCAACGCCAAACGCTGGCGCTGGCCGCGCGAAAGCGTTCCGGCGAGCTCATCGAGTTTGTGGACGAGTTCGACCCGCTCGGCGGCCCAGGCCACGGCCTGTTTGGCCCAATTGACATCCAGGCCCCGCGAGCGCGCCGCATGGAACAGGCATTCGCGCGCGCTCAGGGTCTGGTAAAGGCCGAAATGGTCGGGCAGATAGCCCATCATCCGATGCGCGTGACGCGGTTCCCGCCAGACATCCACGCCGCCCACGAAGATCTGTCCGCGCCGGGGTTCGTCGAGCGCCGCGATGCTGCGCAACAAAGTGGTTTTACCCGCGCCATTGGGGCCGACGAGCGCGGTGACCGAACCGGGCGACAGCTCGAAACTGATGTCATCGAGCGCGCGATGGCTGGTGTAGTCGAAGGTGAGATGTTCGACCTTGACCGCAATGGGATGAACAGTGGGCATGTGCGAAAACCCCGTGAAGGAAATGTCCGCTACCTTAGCGCGCTTGGTGGAGAAATGCCATGGCAATGCTTGGGGAATACTGGTTGGTTGTTCCCCCTGTCACCTGACCGCCTTGCTGATGATTTCGGTGACATCGGGGGAGAGCTCACTGGCGGCGAGCGCTTCCAGGTGGGGGCGGATGCTGGCTTGCAAGGCGGGGGTATAACGCCGCCAGTTTTCCAGCGTCCGCGCCATGCGGGCGGCAACCTGAGGATTTTTCGCGTCGAGCTTGCGCACCTCGTCGGCCCAGAAAGCATGGCCGCTGCCGTCCCCGGCGTGGAATTCGCCCGGATTGGCGCGGAAGAAGGTGCCCAGCAGGGCGTAGACCTTGTTGGGGTTGCCGGGCTGGAACGCGGGATCGTCGAGCAGGGCGCGCACGCGCTCGAGGGTGGGCGCGGCGGTGTCGGACCAGCGCCAGGCGCTGGCCTGGATGGCGAACCATTTGTCGAGCGCCAGCGCATCGTCCGCGTAATGCTGTCTGAATTCCGCGAGCGCCGCGTCCCTGGCGGGACCGTCATGGGCCATGAGCGCGTTGAGCGCGCCCAGTCTTTCGGTCATGTTGGTGGCCGTGGCGAATTTTTCCCGCGCCAGGGCGATGCCCTCGGCGCTGCCGCCCGCGACCAGATAACGCAGGGCGAGGTTGGCGAGCGCGCGGCGACCGGCGTCGACGGGGTGGTAGCGATAGGGGCCGTCGATACGCAGGCTATCGATCAGCCGCCGCCACTCGTGGGTAAACCTGTGCCCCAGTTGGCGGGTGAGCGTGATCGAGGCCGCGCGCAGGGCGAGCGGATCGGCGGGCGTGCTGCGTTCGAGCAGATAAGCTTCGCCCGGCAAGGTGAGCGCCTGGGCGCGGAAAGCGGGGTCGAGGCGGGCGTCGCTCAACAGCGCCAGGAAGGCAGCGGCATAGGCTTCCGCCACCGTCGTTCCGCCCTGGACGGCCAGCGCCAGCAGCACCCGTTCGCTGTAGATTTGCGCGGCATCCCAGCGTTTGAACGGGTCGCTGTCGTGAGCCATGCGGAAGGCCAGCCGAGCTTCGTCCTCGTCTTCGTCGAGAATCACCGGCGCGGAAAAACCGCGCAGCACCGAAGGTACCGGTTCGGCCTCGACGCCAACGAAACGGAAGGTTTTTTCCGCCTCCCTGAGTACCAGTACCCGGGTGGTCGCGCTTGTCGCCGTTTCGCCTTCGAGCTTGAGCGCGATGTCCTGGCCGTCGGGGCCGATCAGCCCCACCGCGACCGGAATCACCAAGGTTTCCTTGATCGTCTGGCCGGGAGTGGGCGGGGTGTGTTGGGCCAGGGTCAGCGTGTAAGTGCGGTTTGCCGCTTGCCACTGGCCGCGCGCGCGCAGCCGGGGAGTGCCCGCCTGGCTGTACCAGCGCATGAACTGGCCGAGGTCGACGCCGTTGGCCTCGGACATCGCGTCGACGAAATCATCACAGGTCACGGCGTGGCCGTCGTGATAGCTGAAATACAAGTCCATGCCGTTGCGGAAGCCTTCGGCGCCCAGCAAGGTATGGAGCATGCGGATGACTTCGGCGCCTTTTTCATAAACGGTGGTGGTGTAGAAATTGTTGATTTCCTGATAGCTCTCGGGGCGGATCGGATGCGCCATTGGCCCGCTATCCTCGGGAAACTGGGCGGCGCGCAGCGCGCGCACATCATCGATGCGCGCGACGGCCCGCGCCGAGGCGGCGCCTTCCTCGCCCGCGGCGCGGGCGAGCATGTCGGCGGAAAATTGTTGATCGCGGAAAACGGTCAGCCCTTCCTTGAGGGTGAGCTGGAACCAATCGCGGCAAGTCACACGGTTGCCCGTCCAGTTGTGGAAATATTCGTGGGCGATGACGCTTTCGATGCCCGCGTAATCGGCGTCGGTGGCGGTGTCGGGTTTTGCCAGCACGTACTTGGTGTTGAAGATGTTGAGGCCCTTGTTTTCCATCGCGCCCATGTTGAAATCGGATACCGCCACGATCATGAAACGGTCGAGATCCAGTTCCAGCCCGTAACGTTCCTCATCCCAGCGCAGGGCGTGGACGAGCGCATCCATCGCATGGGCGCAACGGTCGAGGTCGTGCGCTTCCACCCAGATTTGCAACAACGCATCGCGGCCCGACAGGGTGCGCGTCGTGCGTTCGTGCGCGACCAGATTCGCCGCCACCAGCGCGAACAGATAGGAGGGCTTGGGGAAAGGGTCATGCCATTTGGCATAATGCCAACCATCGGGCAGTTCACCGGATTCGACCAGGTTGCCGTTGGACAGCAGTACCGGACAACGCGCCCGCTCCGCCTCCAGCGTCACGGTGTAGCGCGCCATGACGTCGGGGCGGTCGGGGAAGAAGGTGATGCGGCGAAAGCCCTCGGCTTCGCACTGGGTGAAAAAGCCGCCATTCGACAGATACAGCCCGGAGAGCGTGGTGTTGGCCTGCGGATCGATGCGGGTGACGATCTCGACGATGGCGCGCGCCTCGCCGGACGGCATGTCGACTTCGAAGACGCCTTCGGTTTCGCGCATCGCCACGGGCTGGCCGTCGACCGTGATGGAAAGCAGTTCCAGTGCTTCCCCCCACAAGCGCAAGGGGCCGGGGGCCGCGGCGGGATTTCGCGCGCATGCCATCTCGTTGGTGACGACGGTTGCGGCGGGGGCAAGGCGGAAACGCAGGTCGATCTTGTCGACCGTCCAGGCCAGTGGTTGGTAATCGGCGCGATGGATGGTTGGGGTGGACGTGTTTTTCATTATGGCGTGAGCGTCGGGAAAAAACGTCAGTGTAAAGCGCGGCGAGGCCGATACCAAAATGGTGCGCATCGTGGTGCGCATCGAGGATGAAGCCACAGGCGGCGCATCATGACAATGCTCTGATCGCGCCAGCGGCGGCATTTGCCAGCGTTTCACGAAAGGCGGAGACTCGCCAACGTGGACACGGGTCGAGCACGGTTGTCCGCCAGCCGATGACGGGCAACCAGCACAAACGCACAATGACAAACAGGGGAGAAACACCATGACGCCGAACTCGGTACTCGACATTCGCAATCTTTGCCTGCTCGGTCACGCGGGCAGCGGCAAGACCACGCTGCTGCGGGCGCTGCTGACCGCCGCCGGAGTCACGGAACTGGGAGAAGCCGCCGCTGGCCATACGTTGGCGGCCACACTGGCCCACCTCGAATGGGCGGGACACTGGATCAATCTGCTCGACACCCCGGGTTTGCCCGATTTGACCGGGCGGGCGCTGGCGACCTTGCCCGCGGTTGAAACCGCGCTGATCGTCGTCAATGCCACCGCCGGCGTCGAAAGCGGCACGCGGCGGATGATGAAAGCCGCCGAAGGCAAATGCCGGATGATCGTGGTCAACAAAATCGATGCGGACGGCGTCGACTGCGCCGCGCTGCTATCGGAACTGGGCACGGTCTTTGGCCGCGAGTGCCTGCCGCTCAATCTGCCGGGGGCTGATGGCAAGAGCGTGGTCGATTGTTTCTTCGCGCCCGATACCACCGCTACGCCCGCATTCTCCAGCGTCAGCGCTGCCCATGAAGCCATCATCGACCAGGTGATCGAGCTTGACGAAGCCTTGATGGCGCGTTATCTCGAACAAGGCGAAGCGCTCGACCCCGACCAGCTTCACGCCCCGTTCGAAGCCGCGCTGCGCGAGGGCCACCTGATTCCGGTGTGCTTCGTCTCCGCCCACCGCGGCACCGGCTTGCGCGAATTGCTCGATGTCCTCGGCAAACTCGCCCCCGATCCGACCGAAGGCAATCCGCCCCAATTCCTGAAAGGCGAAGGCTCCACGGCCAAGGCGGTCGCGGTCAAGCTCGACCCCGATGCCCATGTGCTCGCCCACGTCTTCCAGATCAGCAACGACCCCTATCGCGGCAAGATCGCGCTATTTCGCGTGCATCAAGGCAAGATCACCCAAGGCGCATCACTGTTCGCGGGAGATGGACGCAAGCCGTTCAAGGTTGCCCACCTCTTCCGCCTGCAAGGCGGAAGCACGCTGGAAACCCGGCTCGCGGTGCCGGGCGATTTGTGCGCGGTATCGCGCATCGACGAACTGCATTATGATGTCGTCCTGCATGACTCCCATGACGAAGACTTTTTCCATCTCGTTCCGCCCGCCTATCCACAGCCGGTTTTCGGCCTGGCCCTCATCGCGAAGAAAGCCGCCGACGAGCAGCGGCTGGCCGAGGCGCTCACCCGCCTCACCGATGAAGACCCCTGCCTGGAAGTCGGCTATGACACCCGCGGTCGCCGCACCGTGGTGCGCGGACTGGGCGAGCAGCACCTGAAGCTTGTGCTCGAAGAGCTCTCCCGGCGCTGGAATCTCGAACTCGACACCGCGCCCCCGTCCATCCCGTACCGCGAAACGATCACCGCGACCGCGCAAGCGCGTTATCGCCACAAGAAACAAAGCGGCGGCGCCGGACAATTCGGCGAAGTCGCCTTGCGGGTGGAATCCCTGCCCCGTGGCGCCGGGCTGGAACTGGCCGATGAAGTCAAGGGGGGCGCCATCCCGGTGCAATTCATGCCCGCAGTGGAAAAAGGCGTGCGCCAAGCGGTGGCCGAAGGCGCGCTGGCCGGTTACCCGATCCATGATCTACGGGTCGTGGTGACCGATGGCAAGCATCACCCGGTCGATTCCAACGAAATATCCTTTGTGACTGCCGGACGTCACGCCCTGATCGAAGCGGTTCTCGCCGCCCATCCGCAGATTCTCGAACCCATGCTGGCGATTCAATTGCGGGTCGCCGACGAACACTTCGGCAATGTCAGCGCCGAAATCGCCGGGCGACGAGGCCGCGTCACCGCCACCGACAGTCCGGAGGGCGGATGGACGCTGATTTCGGCCACGATGCCGATGGCCGAACTCGATGGTTTCGAGGCTCGGCTGAAATCACTCTGCGCGGGCGAAAGCGATTTCGTCATCGAAGCGGGCGGCTACGAGCCGGTCAGCGCCGAAACGCAGGCCCGGCTGGTCAATGAGCAACGATAAAGGAGACGCATGAAAGCGGATGGAAAGGAAGCGAAATAAAAGCATGATTTCATTCTTCCTTGCCATCCAGATGAAACGCCCCGATTCGATCAGTGTTTCCCACGGGGCGAAAGCGGAGAAGGCGCCGATTCAGTATGAAAACAACACGATCGCTTTCGCAAAGAAGTTCCCGTGCCGGTTGCCCTGGGCGGCGATGACATCGTCGCCCCTGGGTTTGTAATAACCGGCCAGGGGAATGAAAGTGACGTAATCGTTTATCTGCCACATCGCGAAAAGATCGATTTCTCGTCCATCCAGGTCGGGGGCGTGGGCGACGTGGCGGATGTCCCAGTATTGCAGGGTGACGGAAAGATCCTCGCGGGGCTGGATCGCGGCCTCCAAGCGGTCGACACGGTTGCCGCTGTTCGCCGGCCCGGCGTAGTTGGAGGCGATTTCGCCCTGAAACCAGGTGCCGAAACCCCGGGAGAGCCCGAAGAACAAGGGGTCGAAGGCTTCGTTCCTGCGGGTTTCCGGGTCGTCGGCGGAGAAATGGGCATGGCGATAATTGAGGCTGGGTTTCCATGGCAAGGCGGAAAAAGTCCATCCGCCTTCGACCGTCCATGCGTGAGCGTGGTTTTTGACTTCCCAATCTCCGCCGCGTTCAGCGACGTATTCAAACGAGAGAAAAAGGTTCTCCACCCCGGCGTTGCCCTGGCCGCGCACACTGAATACGTTCATGCCTTCGCGCTGGTTCCATAGCCCCAAACCACGGTCCTGGCTGACATCGAGGATGTTGAGGTAGCTCACGCCGAGGGTGGCGCGGGCGTCGACATGCTCGACATTCACCCCGGCCAATTCGGTGTTCTGGTGATAGGGGTTATCGGATTTGAGCCAGAACAATTCGCCACGCCATTCGCCTGCGGAATTCAGCCGCAGGATGGCGGTGTTGTCGAAACTCTTTTGCCCGGCGAGATAATAAGCGCCGCCACGATTGACCTGGGCGCCAGCGAGCAAGGGACCACGACCAAGGCTGATCGCGTCGCCGGCAATCAGGAAGCCATCGCCAAGCTGATAGGTTTGCCGTCCCGCCGAGAAATCGATCAGACCATCCGCGGTCTTGAGACCGACCCAGGCGTTTTCAAGACGAGTGCGACGTTCGTCGCCCCTGGTGTAGCCGCCTGCGTCGCCATCCCCCCAAGTGCCGACGGTGATTCCGCCAACACCGCCACGCAGCCGGAGTCCGGGCCCCACGGTGGCTTCGCCGATCACGCTGGCCTTGAAATAGGCTTCTTGCCAGTTTTTGCCGCCATCAGCGAGGTAATCCTCGCGGGTACTGAATACGCCGATCATGGATTCGATTTCCATGTTGACGGAGAGATCATCCTTTTCGTACAGCGACACGGCCTGCGCCGTGCCGCCCGCCGTCCCCAATACCAGCGTGGCAAGTAGAAGTTTGTTCATCGTGAGCCGCCTGTACCAAATGCAACGGTGAATGAATCAACGAATGAAAACCTGGGCGGTATTGGTGGCCTGATCACCGCCGGGCAGGGGAATGGTGGTGATCTTTTCCAGGGTTTCGGCATCGAACACGGCAATATCGTGAAGCGTGCCGGACAAATAGACCCGGCTGCCGTCGTGATTGACGCTGGCTTGGTAATACGCATGACCGACATCCGCCGAAGCGAGCAGCTTTTGCTCCTTGATATCGTATTTGCGCAAAACGTTCAGCACCGTAAACAAATGGTTGGGGTTCTTCGGCGAGCGGATACCGGTGAAATAGACTTCGGTCAACGGGGCGAAATCCGCGACCGATACCGCGCCGGTGCGCAGATCGATGCTCATGATGCCCCAGACGAAATCGGCGCTTGCGATATCCTGTTTGTCGTCCTTGAACTTGGGCGCGGTATAGAGGAAGGCAAATTCGCGGGTAATGGTCTGCACCGGCCAGGCGTTCAAGACGTCCGGCGCGCCATAGCCGGGCCGATTCCAGTTGAGAATCGGCATGGCCACTTCGTATTTGCCGGTTTTGACATCGACCTTATAGACATCCGGCCCGGCGACATACAGCGTGCCATCTGCACCGGTCTGCATCACGCTCAATTGGCGCGGCATGGGAAAGGTGCGCACCGGCTTGGCGTCCAGGCCGGAGGCGGTGTCATAGACCGCAAGGCGCGGCTGCTGGACTTCGTAACGGTCCACGTAAATCCTGCTCGGATTCTGGACGGTATAGATTTCCTTGCCATCCGGGCTGATCGCCAATGAAAGCACGGATTTGGTGCGCTCATCCGCGGCAAGCGACATATTGGCGCTGAAGATGACATTGCAGCTATCGAGTTCGACGCCGTAAATACTGCCGAAACGGTTATTGAGCAGCCACGCCTGACGATGGTCGGGTGAGATTTGCAGCAAGCCGGGGCCGTAGGCATCGGGCAGGGCGCAGGTTTTCAGCACCGTATTATCGGCGAGGTCGATTACGCTGAGGTTGTTGGGGTGATTGGCCAATACCATGTATTCACGCCCGGCAACGAGCGGCGCGGCGGTATTGTTCGCCAATTCGGCGGGGCTGGCATGTTCGGCATGAACCGGCGCGGCGGCAAGCAATGCGGCGCACAGCAGGGTGGCGGTCCTGGGTTTCATCACAGCGCATCCTTGGGAAAAACGTTGTCGAGATTGCGCCAGTTTTCCTTGGCGCTCGGGGCATCCTTGCTCCAGTCGGGGTAGGTCATCATGGTGTCGGGCACTTGCGCGGGCCACCAGCAGGGGTCGGCGCAGCCGTAAAGATCGGCTTCCATGGGCTGGCACAAACCGGCGACGCCGCCAAAGGCATCGACTTCCCAGCCGGGGTCGACGGTGGCGGTGCAACCGGCAACCGCGCTCATGGCGATGACTTCCTCGACCTGGTCTTCGGCGACCGCCTGGTCGAGCAGACGCGCTTTTTGGTTGAGAGCTTTGAGGTGTTTCATCAACGTGGCCTCCGTGGAGAAATGTGGGTATCAATGAATGCAGGGTTGCGGGCGATGATGCGTCCGTAGGTCTGGATGCCGAAATCCACCCAGTCGCGCATCAGCTCGCAATAGTGATATACCGGGTGGGCCGGATCGCCATAGCGGGCATGACTTTCGTGATAACAGCCCCCGGAGCACAAATTGCGAATGCGGCAATTGGCGCAGCCGGTCTGCTCGCGGTCGAGACGGGCGGCGAGAAAATCGCCCAACGCTTCGCGCGCGATACCGTCTTTCACATTGCCAAAGACCGGCAAATCCGAGCCGGTGAAACGGTGGCAGAGATTCAATTCCCCTTTGTGATCGACGGCGAGCATTTTCAGCCCCGCGCCACAGGGAAGCAGTTTCTTGTGCCCCGCATGCAGGTCGGTGATCATCTGGTGAAGGTTGGAGAAGCCGATATTGCGATTTTCCAACGCGGCTTCCAGGTACTTTTCGCCCAGACGCTTGAATCCGGCGAACACTTCGCGCATTTCCACCGCGGAAAGATTGAAGTGGTCGATATCGCCCGAGGTAACCGGCGCAAAGCCGACTTCAGCAAAACCGAGTTCATTGAAAAGATGATCCCAGATTCTTTCGACCTCGCCTACGCCGTGGGTACCGTGGGTGAGCGTTACCCGCGCGCCGACCGGGCGAGAATAGCGCGACAAAACCCGGCGCGCCTTTTTGCTCACGGTTTCATAGGTGCCCTGTCCGCCGATGGTCAGACGATTGCGATCATGAATGGCCTGGGGACCGTCGATGCTGATCGAAAGGCCAAAATCGTGCGCATCGAGCCAATCGATGATTTCATCGGTGAGCAGCGTGCCATTGGTGGTCATGACGAAATCGTGTTCCTTGCCCAATTCGGCAAACCGGGCTTCGCAATATTCGACCACCTGTTCGATCAGCACGCGATGGGTGAGCGGCTCGCCACCGAAAAAGACGACGTGATAGCGTTTTTCGTCGGGCGCTTCACGAATCATCATTTCCACCGCCGCGCGCGCGGTGGAGAAATCCATCTTTTTCCCCGCCGCGGGCGTAGCCAGATCGCTCTTGTAGCAATAGGCACAGCTCAGATTACAGCCGGTATTGACGTTGAGCACCACGGTGGATAGCGGAAAGTGATCTATCCTGGGCAAGACCGGCGGCGCACTTTCGCCGCCATCGTTTATCAATTCCAGGGTCTTGAGTTCGGCCAGTGTTTCTTCGATTTCCTCCGCTGAAAAAAGCCGCGCCAATTGCGCCCGCAACTGGGCGGCGCTGCGGCCCTCGACGCGCAATGAGTCGATCATCGACGCGGTGAGCGCATCAAGGGCAAAAAGCGAGGAGGAAGGAACATGGAAGAGCAAGCGTTCATCATCCACCCTGACTTCATGCAGATTGTGTTCGACGAGATTGAGTACGGCAGTCATCGTTTCTCTCCGGTTGCGCGCGTGGCCAATCAAGGAATCGGCGGGTTGTTCCAGCGTTGCACGGTGACGATGAGCTGCCCCTGGGCGGTAAGCGGCTTGCCGCCAGCGCTGATCTCGGCGATGACCGCGAGATTGCCCGCGTTGTTGGTCATCAGGTGGCGCAAGGGGTTGGGGCCGGCGAAACTGGGGGTGAATACGCCGGTCTTCGCGTCGATGCTGCCCGCGAATTCCACATCGCGGTCACGCTTGGCATCTTCGTTGAAGGGCGCAACCGACCATTTCGCCGGAACATAACCGACGCGGTATTCCCCCCGCGGCCCTTTGGCCCAGGCCAGCGCTTCGAAGCGGGCATCGACCTTGGGCGCAGGCCCGCCATTGCCGCCAACGCGGGCGATGGCGTAGGGCGGCACGACCTCGATACGGTCGAGCTTGTCGAACACCGCAAGTTCGCCGCCTTCGGCCGCGCCCACCTTCACCTGGTGCGTGCCCAGGGCGCGCTTGTCGGCCAGGGCGCGAATCACGATGCGGCCCGGCGTGCGCGAGAGCAGCTTCTCGACCTTGATACCGGCAGGCAAGACCAGTTCGCCATCGAAATTGCTGCCGATGATGCTCAGCTCGGTTGCCGTCCCGGTCTTGAGATAGGACGGCTGCACCGCGAGCACCCTGGATGCGCCGCCGTCCTGGCGGGCGGCAAGGACGTCGGCGCCGACTTCGTCATGATCGGCAACGAACATGCGGCCTTCGAGGATATCGCCCTTCAGCGCGAACACCTGGCGCATCTCGACGCCATTGATCTCGACCTTGCCGCGCCATTCATAACCGGTATAGACCACCGCCGCGCCCTGGCCGATGAGTGCGCCGCCATCGGCATAATTGCCCCGAAGTTCGAGCGCATAGTGGTCATTGGCGCGCTGGCTGACGCTCATGACCGCGTTGAAATCGCCCCGGCCCGGCAGATGGCCGGAAAGACTCCATTCACCGGCAACCGGCGCGCGCGGGGTCTGTTTCCATTTCTGCCATTGCTCATCGCCATAGGCAAAATTCTTCGCCAGATAAGGCACGATTTCATTGGTGGCAATGCCAAACCAATCGCGGTCACGGCCCAGGGCCTGGTATTCCAAAGTGGGAAACTGGCTGAGGTGGAAATTCACCAGCCGTTCCCATTCGGTCGCGGTACGCCGCTGCAAGGCAACCCTCGCCCCGGAATGGCAGCGCGCGCACATCTGGGTGAATTGTTCCGAAGAAAAGTTTTCGACGGTATTGAGCCGCCGCTCCAGGACGTAGCGCGCGCCTTCGGTTTCCGCTGGAGCAAGACCTTGAGTATCGGCGAGGTATTTGACCAGCGCGCGGCGCTCGTCGTCGGAAAGTCCAAGGTCGTGCTGCTGCTGCATGCGCACCACCGTCATCAGCCAGCCCTCTGGCGTCTTGCGCTGGGCGCTGATGCGCACCAGGCGGCCAAGGTCGTCTGCATGACATATGGAACAGCGTTCCATGATCAGGTTCGGCACATTGATCTGGCGTTCGGCGGCATCGCCCGGCGCGCTGGCGACAAGGGCCAGCGCCGTCAGCGTGGCACAGGCTATCGGCTTGTTGTTCAAGGTCGTCACTCCTTTGTTCGTGCATTCATCTCACGGGCCTGGAAATGGCCCGCTGATGTCGATGGATGTTAGTGCGATGCAGCAAATGCCGTTATCCCAAACCGGCAAGCCGCGCAATTTCATCGAGTCCAAAATGAAATATTACATAACACATTGAAAAATAAAGAAATTTTTCCCACGCAAACACAATGCCGCCATCGAAAATGGCGGACAAGACAAAGAAAAATGCACAAGGATGGTGAGCATCGGGCAAACGCGCACCACGATAAGGCACGCAAAAACGGCAATAGCCGAAAACATCACCGGCCATTGCGAAGCAAATGTGCCATCACGCGCAATCGGCTTTGCTGCTCCAACGCGCCACGGCGTTCGCGGACGCGAAAAAGGGGGGAGCATGATTCCCGCCATCCATGACGAGGCGAGGTGGTGGCATGGAACATGCTGTGCTATCCGTCCGCTCCCACCGCCGTCCGCCCGGTTCCCGCCATGCCCGCGCAATCTTCTCTGCACCGCAACCGCCACATCCGCGATGTCAACGAACACGCCGCCTGTCTGAACGATTGGGGACAGCGTTACGATCAATTGTCCTCGGGAGCTTTCGATGGCGAATTCGAGGAGTTCCGTTTCGACACGGCCCACCTCTTCCGCGAGCGCATGAACCAGGCGGTATATGAATCCGGCACGCCCCAGGTGGGCGCGCACAGCGTGGCCGTCATGACCGGCGGCGACGGCGAAGGCTGGTTCAATGGCCACGCCGTGAGCAACGGCGCCTTGCTGTTCGTCCAGGGCGGAGAACGTTTCGATTTCCGCACCCCGCGACGGCACGAGGTGCTGGCGGCCACGCTCGGCAGCGGCATGCTCGGCGATTACGCCCGCCAAGTGGAGCACCGGGAACTGGAAGAAAACGGCCACCCTGTCGTGAGCAGCGCCCGCGCCGACGCTTACCGCGCTTTTCTCGACACTTTGTTCGCCGCGCTACGCGCCACTCCCCGGATGCTCGATTCAGCGCCCATGCGGCGGGCCATGGAACAGGCGCTGGCGGGCGCGATGCTGGAAGCGCTCGGCCAAACTGGAATCCGCCACGCCCACCCTTCGGCGCGAGTCCGTCAGCATATCGTCGAAGAGGCGCGCGACCTCATCCAGGCAAACATCGACGCGCCGGTTTCGGTCGCCGATCTGTGCATCCATCTCGGCATATCGCGCCGTACCCTGCAATACAGTTTCCAGGAAGTGCTCGATCTCACCCCGGTGAAGTTCCTGCGCGCCATGCGCCTGAACAGCGTGCGGCGCGCATTGCGCCAGGCCCGCGCTTCACAAGAAACCGT
>JAITCV010000072.1 GCA_031282905.1 Azoarcus sp.
CATGGCCTTCATGTTGGGAAACCCGTCGCCATCCACCGAACCAATGAGCGACACGCTTTGTTTATCCATCAATTTGCCAAGGGTGACTTCGGCGTTTTTCAGCATGATGTGGATGCTCCTATGTCCATGTTATGGATCGTGCATGTTAACCGATGGGGTCTGCATTTCCCAGCCGCTCACACAAAAACTCGATGAGAATTGCGTTTCCACCGGCACCCCGGCTTTGGTCAAGCCGATCGCGCGCAGCGGTGGACGTGAGGCGGTAAAGCGCAGTACATTTGGCGTGGTTTTTGGAGAGGCTATGGTCACCATCAAGACGGTCAAGCAAGCCTGCCGGTTCAATCCCGTCATCCGCGCGCGCCGTAGCAACAGCGAGCGCAGCAGGGAGGACAACCGCCCCTCGCTTGACCTGTTCGGGGACGAAATGCCGTGAACGCCATGTTCGCGCCGCCACAACCGAAGATTTACCACATCGCCCATGTGGATCGTCTGTCCTCCATCGTGGCCGACGACTTTCTGTGGTGCGACGCGGAAATTGTCCGGCGCGCGCTTCCTGGCACGACCATCGGTATGCGCAGCATCAAGCAACGGCGACTGACGCTGCCCCTGGGCAGCCACACCGGTCTGCATGTCGGCGACTGCGTGCCGTTCTACTTCTGCCCGCGCTCCGTCATGTTATTCCTGATACATCGTCACAATCCGGAGCTTGCCTATCAGGGCGGACAAGACCCGATCCTGCACTTCGAGGCCGACCTGCGCGCCGCTGTCGCATGGGCCGACGCACAATCTTTGCGCTGGGCTTTCACGCTCTCGAACGCAGGCTCGTGCTTTTTTGAAGACCGCAACGATCTCGCGTGTGTGGACGAAATCGACTGGACTGCCGTGCAGTCCCGCGATTGGCGGACGCACAAGGAAGGCAAGCAGGCAGAGTTCCTGCTTGAGCATCGCTTTCCATGGCATTTGGTCGAACGCATTGGCGTTTGGTCGGCCAATGTTTATGGTCGGGTGGTCAACACCCTTCCGGCACAGGGGCATCGACCCAGGGTCGAAGTCCGGCCAGAGTGGTATTACTGAAATGAGAGGAACACTGCCATGATCGAGTACGCCTCAGGCGATATCCTCAAATGTGAGGCGGACGCGCTGGTCAACACCGTCAATTGTGTGGGCGTGATGGGTCGAGGTATCGCCTTGCAGTTCAAGAACGCCTTTCCGGAGAACTTCAAGGCTTACGAGGCGGCATGCAAGCGCGACGCCGTGCAGCCGGGGCGGATGTTCGTCCATGAAACCGGCCAGCTCACGCCGCCGCGCTTCATCGTCAACTTCCCCACCAAGCGCCACTGGCGCGGCAAGAGCCGCATCGAGGACATCGAGGCGGGGCTTGTCGATCTGGTCAAGGTCATCTGTGACTTCGGTGTACGCTCCGTTGCCATACCACCACTGGGCGCTGGCCTGGGGGGGCTGGAATGGAACGAGGTGCGACCACGGATCGAACGTGCCGTAGCGGATCTCGCCGATGTTCGGATTCTGGTCTTTGAACCCAAGGGCGCACCGGCCAACGACAAAATGGCGCATGTGCGCGAAGCGCCCAGGATGACGGTGGGACGCGCCGCCCTGGTGGAACTGATACAGCGCTATCTGGGCGGTCTGCTCGACCCGTTTGTCACCCTGCTGGAAGTCCACAAGCTCATGTATTTCATGCAGGAGGCGGGTGAGCCGCTGCGACTCCGGTACGTCAAGCATCACTATGGCCCTTATGCGGAAAACCTGCGCCACGTATTGAAGGCTGTCGAAGGCCACTTCATTGCCGGTTACGCCGACGGCGGCGACGCTCCCGACAAGCCCATCTCCCTCGTGCCGGGCGCGGTAGACGAAGCCAGGGCGTTCCTTGAGCGACACGCGGACAGCCGTATCCGTTTCGAGCGTGTTACACGCCTGGTCGAAGGCTTCGAGTCGCCCCATGGGTTGGAATTACTGGCCACCGTGCATTGGGTGATGCGTCGCGAGGGCGCGAGCGAGCAGGATGCCATAGCGCGTCACGTCCATGATTGGAGCGCCCGCAAACAGCAGTTCACGCCACGCCAGCTTGCCATTGCGGAGGAGCGATTGAAGTCGCAGGGCTGGCTGTCCCCTGAACCCGTGCTGGCGCATTGAAAAAACGCACGCGATGCAACAACGACAACGCGCACGCCATTGACACCATTGGCAATTGTGACCGATTTGTCGCGCTGTTTCATGGGAATGTCCTTTGTGGAAAATGTCGATAGAATAAGGCGTCAGGACAGGGTATGCAACGGAGCAAAGTTCCCGCCTTCGCCCAGCCGCTCGCGCAAGAACTCGATGAAACACTGCGTCCGGGCGGGAAGCAGGCGGGTTTCGGTGAGCGCATACACCGTGATGGCCGCGCCATGCCATGCGGGCAGGATGCGGCGCAGTTTCCCCTGGTTCAATTCGTCGTGGACGATGGCTTCCGGCGTCAGGAGGATGCCCATCCCCAAGACCGCCAGCCGCCGCATCATGCCGACGTTGTTGAGCGTGAAGCGGCCTTTTGTGGCAACCGTGCGGGTTTGCGCGCCATCGGAGAGTGTCCATGCGCTTGCTTTCAACAGGCACAGGCATTCGTGCCTTTCCAGGTCGGCGGGGAGGCGTGGTTCGCCCATGCGTTCAAGATAATTCGGCGCGGCGTAGAGGCAAGGAGTGAGGGAGACCAGTGGCCGCGCGATTTGTTGCGCGCCGCCGGGAATATCGGCTTCCGGGCAGCCGATGCGGATCGCCACATCGAAAGGTTCGCGCACCAGATCGACCTGGCGCGGGGAAAAATCGAAGTCGAAGGTGATGTCGGGATAGC
>JAITCV010000097.1 GCA_031282905.1 Azoarcus sp.
AGATGACGGTCAATATAGATCAGCGCCGTACCATCCGGTTCTTCGTGCACGACATGGTCGCGCCAGAGTTTTTCGTAAAGGGTTTCCTGCGACATGTTCCTGGATCCGAAAGCGGAAAAACTGTGGATTATGGCATGTTTTACGGGAAAGCAGGCAGGGACAAAACAGTTGAGCACAATCAAAATGGGGGAAAACCTGTACGCTTTGCCACGGGCCTGAAGTCCATCGCAATGTCTTCCACATTGGCTTGCACCCTTGATCGCGCCACTGCTTGACGTAGCTACACGCTGTAGTTACAATTCAGAGCTTGGAAATAGAAGCTGCAGGCTAAATGATGAAAATTGAATGGGATGATCCAGAAACCTGAAAGACCACGGCATCGCCTTTGAGGATGCCAAGTACGTTTTTTGCGACTACGGACGGATTGAAACCTACGATGAACGCGAGGACTACGGCGAAGATCGTTGGGCAACAATCGGGTTCGTCGGCTCAGTGCTCGTCTACGTCGTCTACACGGTCCGTGACGAGGATGACATCCGTCTTATCTCCGCGAGGAAAGCCAATGCCAAAGAAATCGAGCAATACCACGAAGCAAACCCTTGACCCGGCAAAAGAGCCGGTACTGACCGCTGCGCAAAAGGAGCGACTTGATGCGCTGGCAGCAATGCCAGATGCGCAGATCGACTACAAAGACGCGCCGTATTTACCCGATGCTGTTTGGGTGAAAGCCGCGAAGTTGCCGTGCGTCAAGCAACAGATCACCTTGCGCATCGATGCGGAAGTGTTGGAGTTTTTCAAGCGCACGGGCGCACGCTACCAGTCGCGCATGAATGCCGTGTTGCGCTCCTATGTTGAAGCACACAGGACAGGGCATGCGAAATGATCTGGTCTTTGGCCAAGTTGGGGCGCTGCGTTGACAATCCAAACAACCGAGGGACTTCAGGCCCGTGGCTTTTCCAGAAGGCGCGAAGCGCCTTCATGGCGTACTGGAAAAGCCACGAGCCTACTGTTTGTCCTGCCATAAAAGGTATTTATTACCCAAAGCACTCATGCCTGCTCCTGCATCTGGTGGGAACGTCTCTATTGCTGCCACCGTAGCACTTCCATTTTATTTTTCCGTTTACGGTTTCTGGGTAGAGCCAAAACAATATTCCTCGCGGCGAAGACTTGAAAATCAAACTGCCATCTTTTCCACGATACAACATGGCCAATTTCGGCGAAATGGAAGCCAGTTCGGCGTCATCATAAAAATGGGCGGAAATATGCGCTCCTTTGACCAACGCATCAGTAACATCATTCCGAATACGACCGACATCGTTCAGCACATGCGCCGCTTCAGCCCTGTTTGAAAATCTGTATATGCGACCGCACATATCATGAGTGCGAACATGCCAAATAACGCCCCGCAGATAAAGAAGAAATAGCCTTTTCACCGTCTTCCTCTTCTACGCTTGTCCAGCCTGTGAATCCGGGCTGCGTTTTATGAATTCACGTAAAACACAAAAACAGTGCCCAGGAAAACTGACCCAGAAATATCCATAGGTATCGATCTCGGTAATTTTGGTAATTCCTCCAACGAATGACTTCATTTCTTCCTGTTCCTCAACAGGAAGATCATGTATCAGCCAGTCGGGAAGACCCAATAGCTGTACGGTATCGCCTGCCTTTATATCCGCCATGTCACACCAACTTGGCGCACGCAGACTGCCGTCGGTCTGCGCGCCGCCGATGAGGCGAACCCGCATGCCTTCGATGACAAGGCGATCTTCCACGAACCAGCGTACCGCCTGCGCGTAAATCAGATGCTCTCGCGCCAGCACTCGCTCCGCCAGCGTGGATTCGTCGTCGCTGTCGAAAACAGGAACGGCGGACTGGATTACGATCGGGCCGTGATCCAGTTCTGGCGTTACAAAATGCACGGTGCAGCCATGCACCCGCACGCCCGCCGCCAGTGCCTGCGCGTGCGTATGCACGCCGGGAAAGGCGGGTAGCAGCGAAGGGTGGATATTCAGCAGTCGCCCGGAAAACCGTTCGACGAACGCTGGCGTCAAAATCCGCATGAACCCCGCCAGCACCACGAGATCGGGCGCATGAACCTCGATGGCCTGGGCCAGCGCGGCATCGAAGGCGACGCGATCGGGGTAGGCGCGGTGTTCCACCACTGCGGTGGCAATGCCCGCGTCGGCCGCTATCTTCAGACCCTCGGCATCCGAACGGTTGGCGAGCACGGCGGCAATTTCCGCCGCGCCCAGTTGTCCCGCCCGGCTGGCCGCAATCAGTGCCGCCATGTTGCTGCCGCGCCCGGAAATCAGGATGACGATTTTTTTCATCAGAGTCCGCCTACAGGAAGAAAAAGCGTGGTCGCCACCGTCTGCGCGACAGGCGGCCATTCGCGTCCGCCAGCAGCTCGGCCATGAAATCCAGCAATCCGATTTTCACACGCCCCACCCCGGTGGGTAGCCTGCGCCTGAGCCTGCGGAAAAATGAGCGCCAAGCACAAAGGCATGTCCCGGAACATCGGCATCATGGCCCAATTCCACGGCAATGCCGCTTTTTCCCAACGAATGGTCATGGTTCGCCACGCGCTCAAACGGCACTGGATGGTAACCGGATGACCCGATCCGGTTTTCCCGCTGCCGCCATGCTGCATCGCACAGTCGTATTTTCCGCATGGAGCAGCCTGAAACAGGCTGAAACAAAGCCCAGTGTCTCTTTTTTGCTGCTGTGCACAAAACTCTCCGAGCCGAGTGCTAACATACACATGTCTTCGCTCTTCACCGTTCGACATTCCCCCCCATCCATTCATTCCCAAGGAGATCAATCATGCGCCTGTCTGAACGCTTTCATCTGGGACAAGGTTTTCGCAAACACTTCACCATCACCGCCGCGACCGGCGGGACTTCGCTCGACGATGTGCTCCACATCCGCCACGAAGTCTATTGTGAAGAAATGAAGTACGAACCCGTGCAAGCAAACCAGCTTGAAACGGATGAATACGATGCTCACAGTCTGCACTGCCTGATCCGCAGCGCCGACGCCCGCCAACTGGTTGGCAGCACCCGCCTGATCCTGACCGACCCGCTCAACCCCGCCACGCCCCTGCCTTTCGAGAGCATCTGCGCCAAGACCCTCGACCGCAACATCATCGACCCGCAGAAACTCGCGCGCGGACGCATCGCCGAAGTGTCCCGCCAGGCCATCCGCTCTGCGTTTCGCCGTCGCAGCAGCGATGCCAAATTGCCCCTGGCCGTCAACGTGGAAGATTTCGGCACGCACCGCAATCCCCGTTTTCCTTATGTCCAGCTTGGCCTCTATCTGGGCGCGGTTGCGCTCGCCAAACACAGTGGCATCGACATCCTGTTCGTGCTGACCGAACCGCGCCTGTCGGCGCACTTCGCCAAACTCGGCGTCAACATCCGCCGTATCGGCAGCCCGGTGGAACACCGCGGCATCCGGGTGCCATCGATGATCGACGTGCAGGATGTGATTGATCACATGAGCTACATCGTCAAGCCGATGTGGCAAACCATTGAAAGTGAAATCGTCCACAGTCTCGCCGACAGCAAGCTTGTAAAGAAAACGGCCTGATCCTGGATATTGCTCCCCAAAACGTCAGGAGAAGCCTTTGGTTTCCCCTGACGTTTTTTGCTGGCGCGCAATCCCCTTCGCCTTACCTTCGATAAAGGCGGCAAAGACGCCTGGCAATTCATCGAAGCCGATTGCTCTCGGCATCACCGGAGATAAAGCATCCATGGTTTGTTTTCCTCATGGGAGCGAGGGCGTTCCGCCCTCGGTGTTACAGGCGCTGCCGTTCCCCGGATGTAAAAATCGGGACTGCATGCGTTGGTTTTGCTAGACTGTGAGCAGACGTTATTACAAAGAAGGAACTGCTATGAAGCCGAGCAACGAAAAGGACTCCTCCAGAAGCTTCTGGCAAGCGTTCTGGGAGGGTCTCGCTGCGCCGGGGATGATTGAGCCTACCCCGGCCATCACACGTATTCATCTTCCGCGCGTTTCCAGCCGTGACGCCTTGCGCAGCGATTGGGAACGCATTGGCGGGGATTTCAGCCGCGTCATCGCCCGCGAACAGGAACACCTTGGGTAGGCGTCGTTCGCCAACCCCGCCCGCGCAGCCCACCCAGCGGCCCGTCAGTGTAGAAACGCGGACAGTGCACGCAGCATGGGCGGGGCCGCTTCCTCCCCCGGAAGCGTTGCAAAGGTTTGACGACGTGCTTCCCCGGCGGCGCGGAACGAATTTTCCGCATGGCGGAAGCTGAACAATCCCACCGCATGCTCATGGCGCGTGGTGAGTTGGACGCGAACGTCGAAGCCCAACGCATGGAAGTCGTCGCTGCTCGCAGAGGGACGTGGCTAGGCGTCGCTGTTTCCGCGCTCTCAATCATAGCCGCCACCATAACCACTTATTGGGGCGCGCACCCATCGGTCCCCATCGCGCTCGTGGGCGTGCCCCTGATGAGCGCGGTCCGGGCTATCATCCTCCGCAAGTAGTGCCGCCACCCCCGGGCACCTCGAACCGTTCCCCCAATTCCCCCACCGCGCCCGCGTCGGCAACGGCATCGCGCAGATTCGGCGGCAAGGTATCGATGCTGTCATGGAAGCGCAGTGTCCCCGGCATTCTCCAACGCGGTCACTATCCGTCGGCCAAGCATCTTCACCGCCACCGCGCGCAGGCTGGCAACCATAGTATCGCCATTCCGCTGAAAGATGGAATATAGATCATTGATTTTTATGAATAAAAATACCCATAAGTTGAGAAATTCGATTTGATCGATATTTCCTTAAATTAAATTAAAAGGCGACCAATCGTATTGCCAGAAATGTGATCGACAATACCGAGCTCCACTGTTTTTTCTTCCACCAGGCGCAATGTCCAGCGCGAAAAGCTTTTGTGGCCGCACGGCTGTTTATTACGGAATTTGCGGTTTGAACGGTAGTTCCAGCCCGCCGCGGGCGAAGAAGCGGGCGAGGTCGTGGAAGGCGCGGCGCTGGCGTGAGGAAAGAGTAGCGTAGTGGCCGCGCGCGGCGGTCAATGTGGCGGGGGCGGCGGCCCGCGTGACGGGACCGCGCAGGGCGACCAGGAAAGGGACGAGGAAAGTGTGCACGAGGCGGATGCCGTCCCGCGCGCGCAGCGTCTGGCTTGCTGCGCGCCAGTCGTCGAGGCTGAACGCGGCGGCAAGCGAGTGGTGGTAGTCCGCGGTGAAATGCGGCGATTGCTCACGGGCGTGTTCGTGGGCGAAGAAATACATGCTTGCCTTGCGTTTCAGGCGGCCGAAATCCACCACGTAGATACTGCCGCCGGGTTTGAGGATGCGGTGGATCGTGGCGAAGGTGGCGGCAAGCTCGTCCGGGTTGGGCAAGTGGTGCAGTGCCATGGTTGAAACCACCGTGTCGACGCTGGCCGACGCGATGCCGTCGAGGCGAGTCATGTCGTCTTTCATCAGGATGACATTGGTTGTACCTTCACGGCGCAGGTAATCGTGGGCGAGGGCCAACATCGCCGGGGCGCATTCGATGCCAATGAAATGCGCGGCGGGCGCGAGGCGGGCCATCAGGGCGAGCTGGACGGCGGGGCCGCAGCCGAGGTCGACCACCCGCGCGCCGGGGGCGATGAGCGCGCTGGCCTGGATCGCGTGATAAAGATAAGTCGGCGCCAGTTGGCCGTGAGCGCCGGCGTCGAGGAAGGCATGGGCGGCGGCGGATTCGTCCATCAACGCCGATTCGGGGATGCGTGGCGATTCTTCGCGGCTCAGCCAATCACGCGCCAGATGGTAAAGGAGTGCCGCGCCGGGCATGGTCAGCGCGCCAGTTGTTTCAGCCAGTGGCGGGCCAGTTCGACCATGCGGTTGGCAAATCCCCATTCGTTGTCGAACCAGAGGAAAAGATTGATCAAGCGCGGCCCGCAAGCGCGGGTTTGACGACCATCGACGATGACGGAATGGGGATCGTGGTTGAAGTCGATCGAGGCGTGATGGGCGTCCGTCCAGCCGATGAGACCACGATGAGCGCCGCAGGCGGCGTCGCGCAGCAACGCGTTGATGCGTTCGGCGCCGATGTCACGGGTGAGGGTCAACACCATGTCGATGGCCGACACATTGTGGATCGGTACCCGGATGGCTTTGGCCTCGACTCGGCCCTGGAGTTCGGGCAGCAAGCGTTCGACGCCGCGCGCAAGACCGGTGGACACAGGGATGATCGATTGCATTGCCGAGCGCGTGCGAGCGAGGTCGGCGTGATGATAGCCGTCGATCAGCGGCTGGTCGTTCATCGCCGAATGCAGCGTGGTGAGCAATACCCGTTCAAGGCCGCATTCCTGCTGAAGGAGGGCGAGCACCGGCACGGCCGCATTGGTTGTGCATGAAGCGGCGGAGAGCAGCCGAATCGATGCGCCGGGATCGGGCCGGGTGACACCATAGACGATAGTGGCATCGACATCGCCCGCGCTCGCGCCGGGGTGGGAGAGCAGCAGCCGGGGACAGCCCGCGTCGATGAAACGTTGCAGCTCGGCGCGCTTGCCGTATTGCCCCGAGCATTCGACGACCAAGTCGAGGTCGAGCGCGCGCCAATCCACACCTTCCGGCGTCGTGGCATGGGTGACGGCGATGGCCTGTCCATCAAGAATGAGCCGTTCGCCTGCGACCGCCACTTGTCCGGGAAAACGCCCGTGCGTGGAATCGAAACGGGTAAGGTGGGCAATGCTGGCGAGGTCCGCAGGTTCGTTGATTGCCGCCACGCGCAGGACATCGGCGAGTCCGGCTTCATGGATGGCGCGAACGAACGAGCGCCCGATGCGGCCATAACCATTGATAGCCAGGCGGTAAGCAGGTGGCGGAGGGGAGGAGATCACGGGGGCGGGACAGAAAAGAAAGGTGGGGATGATAACAGTGGCTCGTGAGGAAGCTGCGGAATCGAACAGGGCAAATGTTCATTTCGTCGATGCCTTGCAAGATGCGCGAGCGGAGTTCAGCCAGGGAACGCACGCGGAGGTGGCGCAGGAAGGTTTTGGAGAAAATATTTCCTTTGGGAGTCTTGTGGAGTACCCGGAATCAGAAGCTGCTCAAACCTGGACTGAATACTGGCGTCAAAGCTGTGGAATTGCTCGACGGATCAAGCATTACAGATGGCTATTCCTCTCGGAAAACCTTGTGCTTGAAGTATTTGCAGAAGGCGTGCAATGGGGAGATCATTCTTCTTGAAGGTAAGCCGCTGCTACGCTTTTCGTCAGCCAAACTCCAGACCACGCCCTAGTATCTTGCGTCATCTAAAATTTATTGTATAATATTCGATCTGTTAATTGAATGAAGGAGAGCAGCATATGAAGGCCAAGAAATACAAGGTATACCTGACCGAATCTGAAAGAAA
>JAITCV010000141.1 GCA_031282905.1 Azoarcus sp.
CATGGACATCGTTGTCGTGCCACGACATGCGATCAAAGTCCGCATCCGTCCAGACCTGCTGCTGCATTCGATGCCTCCTAACTCTTGGCTACACGGGTTGCCGCAGGCAGTCCGTGGAAGGAAATGTTGGTCATCAATGACGTTTCCATAGTTTGACGAGAGATTCGTCTTCTGTTACCTGGCTGTCACGATACTCCTGATCCAGAAGGACTCGTGTCGCCCATTGTCGTGCATCCCAATGTGGAAGTTCCTTACCTAAGCAAACCAAGGCTCCGAAGATGGTTCGCTCTTTATCCCGAAAGAGAAGTGCACTAAACCAAAGGCCATCTTCGCGTTGTGACGGGGTTTCTACATACGAGCCGAACACCCATTCATCTGTCTGGTGTTTGGCCTTCAGTTTTCTCGGTTTTACGTAGTTGAAAAGCCCAAGCACATTCCTGGATGTCATGCTCATTGGTCTCCCGTACCAGCCATTTCGCCATCCGCCACGATTTCTTTCTTCCAGATCGGCACGCGTTCCTTGAGTTCGTCGATCAGCCAGCGGCAGGCTTCCAGCGCGGGGGCGCGGTGTTCGGCGGCGGTGGCGATGAAAACGATGTCATCACCAGCCTGGATATTGCCGAGCCGGTGCACGATGCGCGCGCCGATCAGGCCGAAACGCTCAATGGCTTCGGCGCGCAGTTTTTGCAGTTCGGCCAGGGCCATCGGGAGATAGGCGTCGAAGTCGATCGCGCCGACCTTGCCTTCCCCGGAAAAATCGCGCGCGCAGCCGAGGAAGCTGGCGATGCCGCCGATGCGCTTCGATTCGGCGCGCAGCGCGCGGATTTCTTCGTCCTGGGAAAAACCTTCCTGTTGCAGGCGTACCGGATCGCGCATTTCATCCTCCGGAAAAAGGCGACATGAAAACGATTTCACAACGGTCGGACAGCGGCGGGCCAGGTTCGTCGCGCACGCGCTCGCCGTCGACGGCAACGATGGAGACCAGCGCGAAGGCGTCCGGATAGCGCGGCTGCAACATGTCGCGCACGTCCTGCCAGCGCAGACCGGCGCGAAACGGCAGGTCGAGCTGTCGCGCGCCGACGCGTTCGGCCACCGGGCCGAAGAAGAGGACGCGGATCATGTCTCCGCTCCGCGCAGCCATGTCCCGCGCCTGCCGCCGCGCTTTTCCTCAAGCTGGATGTTTTCGATGCGCATGCCGCGATCAATGGCCTTGCACATGTCGTAGATCGTCAGCAGCGCGGCAGAGACCGCGCACAGGGCTTCCATTTCCACGCCGGTCGGGGCGGTGCACAGGGTCTTCACCGTCACCCGCAGCGCGGCCTTGCCATCGTCGATTTCGCCGATTTCATCGAACCCGACCTCGACGCCGGAGAGCGGCAGCGCGTGGCACATCGGGATCGTTTCCGGGGTGCGCTTGGCCGCCATGACCGCGGCCACATCGGCCACCGCCAGCACGTCGCCCTTGGCAAGCGTTCCGGCGCGGATGCGTTCCAGCGTCGCCGGGGACATGCGGATCACCCCGCTGGCCGTTGCTTCGCGGCGGGTCGCGGCCTTTTCCGAGACATCGACCATGCGTGCCCGGCCATCGGCGGAAAAATGCGTCAGATCATTCAAGCGACTACTCCCTGAAAACTATCCGCCAATATACGACATTTCGATTTTCCGTACCGACGACCCGCTGGCGGCATGGCGGCGCTGCGAATAGCGGTCGGCGCGCGCGGCCCAGGCGGCGGCGATGCGGCGTTGCAATTGCAGGTCATTTTCCCCGCCACGCAACGGCGCGCGCAGGTCGACGCCTTCGGCGGCGAACAGACAGGGATAGAGCTTGCCGTCGGTCGACAGGCGCAGACGGCCGCAATCACCGCAAAAAGGTTGCGTCACCGAGGCAATGACGCCGATCTCGCCGCCGCCGTCAACGTATTCCCAGCGTTGCGCGACTTCACCCGGAGAGCGGGCGTCGATGGGTTGGAGCGGATATTCGGCGTCGATCCGCGTCAGCATTTCGCGCACCGTGACCACGTCGTCGAGCCGCCAGCCGTTGCTCTCGCCGACGTCCATGTACTCGATGAAACGCACGATGATGCCGCTATGACGAAAGTGATCGAGCAGCGGCAGGATTTCGCTTTCGTTTACGCCACGCTTGATGACCGTGTTGAGCTTGAGCGGCGCGAATCCCGCCGCCTGGGCCGCGGCGATGCCTTCGAGCACGGCGGCCGGACTGCTCCTGCCGCCGCTCATGCGGCGAAAGACGGCTTCGTCCAGCGCATCGAGGCTGATGTTGAGGCGCGCAAGACCGGCGTCTTTCAGGGCGCGCGCTTTTTTCGCCAACAGGGTGCCGTTGCTGGTCATGGCGAGTTCGATGGGTTTGCCGCCCTCGCCATGGAGCCGGGCCAGCATTTCCACCAGCCGCTCGATGCCGCGCCGCAGCAGCGGCTCGCCGCCAGAGATGCGAATCTTGCGTACCCCGAGGGTGACGCACTGACGGGCGATGCGCACGATTTCTTCGAAACTCAGCAGATCGGCGTGGCGCAGGAAAACGAATTCCTGCCCGAAAACTTCGCGCGGCATGCAGTACGCGCAGCGCAGGTTGCAGCGATCCGTTACCGAAATGCGCAGATCACGCAAGGGACGGCGCAGGCTGTCCAGGGTTTCGGGCCGCTCGTGCGTCATGTTCAGTCTTCTTTCGGATTCGTTCCGGAATGGAAGAGCTTCGCCACGAGATTGGCCGAATCAGCCGCGCCCTGGTTGATCGTCGGCAGCCGGTGGGCGACGCCCTTGTGGCAGTCGATGCAGGTCTGGCCGTTGGTTTCCATGTGCTGGTCGGTGGCACGATAGCTTTGCATGCTGTAGTCGAAGGAATCGGCGTCATGGCAATTGCGGCATTCCTGCGAATCGTTGGCGCTCATGCGCCGCCATTCGCGTTGGGCCAGTTGCGGGCGCCGGGCGTCGAATTTCTCGGGTGTGTCGATGGTGCCGCGGAACGTGTGCCAGACTTCATTGGCCGCCCTGAGCTTGCGGACGATCTTGGGCAGGAACGATTTCGGCACGTGGCAGTCCGCGCACACCGCCCGCACGCCGCTGCGGTTGGTGTAGTGGATGCTGCCCTGATATTCCCGGTAGACGTTGTCTTTCATTTCGTGACAGGAGAGGCAGAAATCCTCGCGGTTCGTCCATTCCAGCGCTGTGTTGAAGACCACCAGGAAAGCGACGCCGAGAACGAAGGCGACGAGCACGCCGGTCGAGATGAGATGCCGCCTGCGCGCGGAGCTTGCGCCATCACGGTTATCTTTTTCTGGATGGCGTTCGTGCTCGTGCCTGGGGGTTGTCATTCTTGTGTTTCCCCGCGTGGTTCAGCGTGTCCCGCCTGGACGCTGGTAGGTATTGGCGATAAGCGGTTTGGCATCGACCTGCGGCACATGGCATTGCAGGCAGAAATAGCGGCGGGCCGAAACGTTGGGCAATTCCTTGCCAGTGGCATCCTGAAAATGCGTCTGCGATATCTTGGTGGCTCTTTCCTTGCGGTAGTTTTCCCAGGAATGGCAATCAAGACATCTGTTGGCGCCCTTGGTGATGGGATAGTTGTCCACTTCGTGCGACACCAGCGGCGGCTGCTGGAGGAAATCGCGTTCCAGTGGCGCGCTTTCGATCGCTTTCTTGAGCGCGTCGCCGTCGGCGGGCAGCGTCTTCGGGATGGGCGCGCCGCGCAGGGTGACGAGGCCGCCATCGTCCGCGCCAAAGGCAATGCAGGACAAGGACAGCAATCCAGTCAGGAAGATGAGGCCAGGAAGACGATTTTTCATGATGAACTCCTTCGATCGAAACGATGAGTGAGTCTGAAGACCTTTTGGCTACAGACATCGATGCAACGGCCACAAGTCGTGCACAAGGGAGCGCGGATGATCGGGGATTCCTGTCCTGCTTTCTTGAGGGCGGGGCGGATGACCTGGGGTTCGGGACAGACGGCGAAACAGTCCATGCAATCGTTGCAAGCTTCGCGCCTCGACGCGGATACGCGCAGCAGCGCTGTTCTGCCGAGCAGGCTGTAGAACGCGCCCGTCGGACACAGGTGTCCACACCAGCCGCGCTGGGCGAAAAGCAGGTCGTAGATGAACACGATGAGCAGGAAACACCCCCCCGCGCCCATGCCGAAAATCAGCCCGCGATGCGCGATCGCTACCGGGTTGAACCATTCCCAGGCCAGCGTGCCGGTGACGGCGGCGGCGATGAAGGTGCCGACGAGAAAGCCGTAGCGGGTAGCGGCGGGCGGAACATGGTTGGCCTTGATGCCGAGGCGTCGCCGCATCCAGGCGGCGGCGTCGGTGACCAGGTTGACTGGGCACACCCACGCGCAGAACACGCGCCCGCCGACGAGCAGGTAGAAGACCACGACGATCGCCGCGCCGACGACGGCGGTGGCGGCGGGCACGAAGCCGGCGGCGAGAATCTGCAGAAAGATATAGGGGTCGGTCAGCGGCAAGGTGTCGAGGGTGAGGCTGGAGGCAAGATTGCCCTTGACGAGCCACAGACCGCCGCCGTCCTGTATTTTTTCGATCAGCGCCGCAAGCATCGGCCAGTCGGCGCCATGGTTGCCGGCGGCAAACCACGACGCGAAATGCTGGAAACCCGGCCCGATGAGAAAGAGCGCGAGGATGCCCAGTTGCGAGATGCGGCGCAGCAACAGCCACTTGTGCGCGGCGAGCCAGCCTTTTTGCGCGATGGCGTCCTGGCCGGGCCGCAGGCGATCCGCGGCGCGGCTCATGGCCGCCACCTCGAATCGATGCCGGGCGGCGTCGGCTCATCGGCGGCTTCCGCCGCGTTCTCCGGCGTCGGCTGCTCACCGTCGCCAACGCGCGAATCACCGTAGGGCTTGCCTTCCAGGCCGCGCACGGGGAGTTCAACCTGCTCGCCGATGAGCGAACCGCCGTGTTTTTCCCGTTCTTCCCAGCCCTTGCGGTAATGCGCGCCGAGCTTGCCCTGCGCCAGCGGCAACGGCAGCACCCTGATGGCCGCTTCGTCCAGCACGCAGGCAGCCTCGCATTTGCCGCAGCCAGTGCAATGCGCGGAATGCACGGTGGGCAACAACATGGCATGGCGATCGGAACGGGCATTGTGCTGCCGCTCCAGGGTGATCGCCTTGTCGATCACCGGACAGACGCGATAGCACACGTCACAGCGCAGGCCGAGGAAATTGAGGCAGGTTTCATGGTCGATCAGCACCGCCAAGCCCATGCGCGATTGGGCAATGTCGGTGAGTCCGGGGTCGAGCGCCCCGGTGGGACACGGCTTGATGCACGGAATATCCTCGCACATCTCACAGGGAATGTTCCGTGCGGTGAAATAGGGGGTGCCCGTCGGCACGGGATCGCCGGGCACGGCAAGCTTCAGAATGTCATAAGGACAATCGCGCACGCACAGACCGCAGCGCGTACAGGCGGCGAGGAACTCGTCTTCCGGCAGCGCACCGGGCGGACGCAGCGCCTGTGCCGCCAGAGCGCGATTCTGCCAAGCGGACAAGCCCACGCCCAAGGTCATGAAACAGCCGCCACCCACCGCGCCCGCCATGCCGGCGAGAAACTTGCGCCGCGCCGAAGAAACCACGGGTTTCTCCGGGGCACGATCGGCGGAATCGATGGCGTTCATCGCCAGATTCTCATGCCTTGGCCACGCGCGCTCAGACGCGCACCACCTTGACCGCACACTTCTTGAAGTCCGTTTCCTTGGACAACGGACAAGTGGCATCCAGCGTGAGCTTGTTGACCAGCTTGGCTTCATCGAAGAACGGCACGAACACCAGACCTCGCGGCGGCTTGTTGCGCCCCCTCGTTTCGACCTGCAAGGTGATTTCGCCCCGGCGGGAGACGACTTTCACCTTCATGCCTCGTTGCAGCTTGCGTTCCTTGGCATCGTCCGGATGCATGAAGACGACTGCTTCCGGCACCGCGCGATGCAGTTCGGGCACGCGCTGGGTCATGGAGCCAGTATGCCAATGTTCCAGCACCCGCCCGGTGGACATCCACAAATCATATTCTTTGTCCGGGACTTCCACGGGCGCTTGATAAGGCAGGGCGAAGATGACTGCCTTGCCGTCCTTGTGGCCGTAGAAGCTGACGTCGCCGCTGGTCACGTAAGGGTCGTAGTCCTTGCGGAAGCGCCACAGGGTTTCCTTGCCCTTCACGACCGGCCAGCGCAGGCCGCGCGCCTTGTGATAGATGTCGAACGGCGCGAGGTCATGCTGGCGCCCCCGTCCGAAGGCGGCGTATTCCTCGAACAGGCCCTTTTGCACGTAGAAGCCGAAATGCTCGGATTCATCGTTGGTGTAGCCTTCAATGGCGTGCGCGTTGACGACGGCGGTATCTTCCTTCGGGAACTTGTTGGCGATCTTGTTGGCGAAGAGCACGTCATAGAGCGTCTTGTCCTGATATTCCGGCTTCTGCTTGAGCAGTTCGGCGGGCCAGATTTCCTCGAGCTTAAAATACTTGGAAAACTCCATGTATTGCCACAGGTCGGAACGCGCCTCGCCCGGCGCCTTCACCTGCTGACGCCAGAACTGGGTGCGCCGCTCGGCATTGCCGTAGGCGCCTTCCTTCTCGGCCCACATCGCCGAGGGCAGGATCAGATCGGCGGCCATCGCCGACACTGTGGGATAGACGTCGGAGACCACCACGAAGGCTTCGGGATTGCGCCAGCCGGGGTAGATTTCGCCATTGATGTTCGGCCCGGCCTGCATGTTGTTGGTGGTCGACGTCCAATAACACTTCAGCTTGCCGTCCTTCAGGGCGCGGCTCTGCGCCACGGCGTGCAAGCCCACCTTGGGCGAAATCGTGCCCTCCGGCAATTGCCAGAGTTTTTCCGCGAGTTTGCGGTGTTCCGGGTTGCCGACCACCATGTCGGCGGGCAGACGGTGCGCGAAGGTGCCAACCTCGCGCGCCGTGCCGCAGGCGGAGGGCTGCCCGGTCAGCGAGAAGGGGCCGCAGCCGGGCGAGGAAATCTTGCCGGTGAGCAGGTGCACGTTGTAGATCATGTTGTTGACCCAAGTGCCGCGCGTATGCTGGTTGACGCCCATCGTCCAGAAGGAAACCACTTTCCTCCCTGGATCGGCGTACAACTCGGCCAGTTTCTTCAGGTTTTCGGCGGGCACGCCGGAGAGCTCGACGGTTTTTTCCAGTGTGTATTCGGCAACGAACTGGGCGAAATCGTCGAACCCGATGTTTTCGGCAGCGCCCGCGTCGCCCTTGGGCTTGCCGTCCGGGCCCTCGTAGCCGTTGCTGGTGGCCTTCTGCTCGAACGGATTGTTGGGCCGCAGGCCATAGCCGATATCGGTCGCGCCTTTCTTGAAATTGACGTGCTTGCCGATGAAATCCATGTTGGCCCGCTTCGTCTGGATGATGTGGTTGCAGAGGTAATTCAGGATCGCCAGATCGGCCTGCGGCTTGAAGATCATCGCGTTGTCGGCCAATTCGAACGAACGATGCTCGAAGGTCGACAACACATGGACTTCACATTTTTCCTGGGTCAGGCGGCGGTCGGTGACGCGCGACCACAGCACCGGGTGCATTTCAGCCATATTGGAGCCCCAGAGCACGAAGGCGTCGGCGTTTTCGATATCGTCGTAACAGCCCATCGGCTCGTCGATGCCGAAAGTGCGTATGAAGCCGACCACGGCGGAAGCCATGCAGTGACGGGCGTTCGGGTCGAGATTGTTGGAGCGAAAGCCCGCTTTCCACAGTTTCGCGGCGGCGTAGCCTTCCCAGATCGTCCATTGCCCGGAACCGAACATGGCAATGGATTCGGGGCCGAACGTCGCCAGCGCCTCCTTCCATTTTTCCGCCATGATCTTGAAAGCCTCATCCCACGACACCGGGGTGAAATCGCCATCCTTGTCGTATTTGCCGCCCTTCTTGCGCAATAACGGCTGGGTGAGCCTGTCCTTGCCATACATGATCTTGGAGAGGAAATAGCCCTTGATGCAGTTCAGGCCGCGATTCACCGGCGCGTCCGGATCGCCCTGGGTGGCGACGAGCTTGCCGCCCTGCACGCCCGCCAGCACCGAACAGCCGGTGCCGCAGAAACGACAGGGAATCTTGTCCCAGCGAATCGACTTGTCGGCGGACTGGGCCGCGACCGTGGCGGGCAATGAAATGCCGGCAGTAGCCGCGGCGGCGGCGATGGCTTGGGTTTTCAGAAATTCACGACGATCCATGGACATGTCAGATCTCCTCGGACTCCTCGAGCGTAAGCGTTTCGTCCGAATATTCATAGGAAAGGGTGACGGACATGACGTGCGCCACCTGGTGGACTTGCAGGATGGAATCGGAAACGGCATAGCCGGGACCATCTTCCAGTAAAACGATCATCCGTCCGTCGCCGCTGTCGGCGACCACCTGGGCACCCGGCACCCTTGCCACCGCCGCCGCGATTTCGGCGGCGTGACAAGGCCGGAATTTGAGCACGAGGCTGACGATCTTCAAGCGCGCGCTCCTTCGGGCACGACTTCGGCAACGACAATGGCACGCACCGGGCAAGCCGTCGCGCACTCGCCGCAAGCCGTACACAGGGAAACATCGATGATGGGCCGCGCCGGTTGCCCCAACCGGGGCGCGAAACGAATGGCCCCTGTTTCGCAATGCTCCTCGCACGAGCGGCACGAAACGCCACGCTCCGGCAGACAGGACGGAAGAATCCCCGGCGCGGCGGCAGGTGGACGACGGCCCAACAGGAACATCCGACGACCAATATTCATTTCCATCCCAAAATACGCGAACTTTTTTTATTGCCGCGAGTCGTGACTGGCGACCAGCATAGCGTAAAAAACCGTGTTGGAGAAGGGTTTTCGGGAATCGGACGGTTGAACAAAACATCGGGGCATTGCCGCAACGATTCCTGGAAGAAGGCCAATTCAATTGCGCAATGTACCTGTCTATATCGAAAAGCCTCATTCCATTGCCTGCAAGCTGCCTGAGTGTCGCGAGCCTCGTCTCCGTCCACTTTCATGGCGCGATAGCTGTCCGATCGTCATGCTTTCCTCACGACGAGGAAATAATGGAACGGGCGGTCGTGCAGATTCGAGGACGAGGAAGCATCTTCCCGGCAGAGGCACTGCTCCTGCAACGCCAGCACCTCATCGACCGATGCTCCGCGCGTAGCGTCCCCCCGGACGCCTGCCCAGCAGACAAGGCTCGCCATCGGCCTCGTCGCGCACCAGGTAACGACGAAGCTGCGGACGAAGCCGCAGACGAAGACTGCGCGCGCACATCCCCAGCAACTGCGCCGCTTCCTCCTGGCTCAAACGCTCTCTTCCATTCAGGTGGACATCAAAAGTCCGTGACACGAAGCCAGAGAATTTGCTTGCCAACCTGCCGAAGGTTGGCTATAGTTCCGCTTCTCCGCCGCGGGGTGGAGCAGTCCGGTAGCTCGTCGGGCTCATAACCCGAAGGTCGAAGGTTCGAATCCTTCCCCCGCAACCAACGCCGTTTGCAGAGTGCCGGTCAATCCGGCACTCTGCATTTCTGCCAGCGCCCCGCCTGCCGCCCGTTGTAGATCGGGTGACCGAGATACCCACTCCTTTCGCATCCGGATGAAACGCCGTGTGCCTCCACAGATTGAAGAATAATATTTTCATGGATAGCATGAACACGCCCTAGAGAACCGCTGAATAGATCCTTATTCCAGCGAACGATGAAATGAAATGTAACACATTGATTTTTATTGATAAAATTGTCCGCAAGATGAAGATTCCGATTTGGCCACTATTTCCATAGAATTATTTTTCATCGCTTATTCCTTCTTCTATTCGATGCCAAGATTCATAAATCATTCCTTCAGGGAATGTTTATCCACGCAAAACATTTTGAGAGGCGCGAAGATACTGTCACCTATTACCACCATAACGATCTGCAAACCCTGATTCGGGCAACGGACAAACAAGACACGTCCAAATGTCAAACTCAAGGCTGGGGCAATCAGGCTTTTGTTCGCGTTTCAGAGGGGCTGTCTTTCAGTTCGGCGAGTTTCCTGGCGAAATCTTCGGCGGGGATGGGGCGGCTGAAGAGGTAGCCCTGGAAGATGTCACAGCCGTGGTGAAGCAGGAACAGGCGTTGATCCTCGGTTTCCACCCCTTCGGCGACCACCTTGAGGCCCAGGCCATGAGCGAGGGCGATGACCGAGACCGCGATCTTGCCGTCGGCATCGGCATGGTGGATGTCGGAGACGAAACTCTGGTCGATCTTGAGCACGTTGACCTGGAACTGCTTGAGGTAGGAGAGCGATGAATAACCCGTGCCGAAATCGTCGATCGACAGCGATATGCCCATATCACGCAGCAGGTTGAGCATGTTGAGGGTGCGCTCGACATTGCGCATCAACATGGATTCGGTGAGTTCGAGTTCGAGCAGTTCGGGTTCGATCTGGGCGGTCGTCAGGCTGTCGCGCACCAGTTCGGGCAGGTCATTTTGCAGGAATTGCTGGGCCGAGAGGTTGACCGCGATCGGCACCACCGGCAGTCCGGCCATGCGCCAGTCGTGGATTTGCTGGCAGGCGGTGCGCAATACCCATTCGCCGATGGGCACGATGAGACCGGTTTCTTCGGCAAGGTGGATGAAGCGGCCCGGCGGGATCATGCCCTGTTCGGGGTGACGCCAGCGCAGCAACGCTTCCGCGCCGTACAGCAAACCGGAATGGGCGTCGATCTTGGGTTGATAGTGGAGTTCGAGTTCCCTGCGGTCGAGTGCGCTGCGCAACTGGTTTTCGAGCAGCAGATCGCCCATCGACGTGGTGTTCATGTCGGCGGAGTAAAAGCGGAAGCTGTTGCGTCCGCTTTCCTTGGCGCGGCTCATCGCTAGGTCGGAATTGCGCAATAGTTCGGCGGGGGTGTCGCCGTCGTTGCCGGAGATGGCGATGCCGATGCTGGCGGTGACGGTGATGTCATGTTCGCCGAGCAGATAGGGGCGGCCGATGTTGGAGAGCAGTTTCCTGGCCACGCCCGCTACATCTTGCGGTTGGTTGATGTCGGGCAGGATGAAGACGAATTCGTCGCCACCCAGGCGCGCCACGGTGTCGGTGTCCCTCAGCATGCTTTGACTGCGGTGGGCGACTTGCTGGAGCAGGGCGTCGCCCAGGTCGGAGCCGAGGGTGTCGTTGATGTTGCGGAAGCGGTCGAGGTTGAGGAAGAGCACCGCGGTGTGACAGCCGATGCGTTGCGATTGGGTGATGGCTTCGCCCAGACGCTCTTGCATCAGCAGGCGGTTGGGCAGGTTGGTGAGCGCGTCGTGGTGGGCGAGGTGGTGGATGTGGGCTTCGGAGCGCTTGCGCTCGGTGATGTCGGAGAATACGCCAATGTAGTGGGTGACGGCGCCGTTGGCATCCTTTACCGAAGTGATGGACAGCCATTCTGGATAGATCTCGCCATTCTTGCGCCGGTTCCAGATTTCGCCCTGCCATTTGTTGCGACGTTCCAGCGCTTTCCACATGTCATGGTAGAAGGTGGGGGCGTGGCGACCGGACGACAGCAGCGAGGGGGAGTGCGAGCGAATTTCTTCCTGGGTGTAGCCGGTGATCGCGGTAAATGCCGGGTTGGCGACGAGAATGCGCACGCGGCCGTCGGTGATGACCATGCCTTCGACCGCGCTGGTGAATACCGTGGCATAGAGCCTGAGATTGGCTTCGGTACGGTGCAGCTCGTCGATGCGTTCTTCCAGATTGCGGTTGGATTCGCGCAGCGCGCGGGTGGCACGGCCCAGGCGGGTGAAGACCAGCGCCAGATAGGCGGTGAGGAGCAGGGCGGTGACGAAGAGCAGCACGCGGTAAATGCGGGCGCGTTCCGCAATGTGGCTGTAACCGGTGTTGTAGAGCCGGACGATCTGTTCGTTGGTGGCGATGGTGGGGACTTCGAGGATTTCGTGGAGCAGGGTGTCTACCGTGGCCTTGCGCCCGACCATGACCTGGGCGTGCTTGACCACGTTGCGCAGTTCGGTGCCCAGCGCGGGAGGCAGGGTGGCCACCTCGCGTTCGAGCGTTTCGATGCGGGTGTTGATGCGCAGCGCCAGATCGGTGCCGCCGGAGACCATATAGGTCATGACTTCGCTGGCCAGCGCGTCGAGTTCGGCGCGCAGGCGGGGAATGTTCAGCGTCTGGATGGAATTCACCGCCACGGGAAAATAGCGGGTCGAATTGCGCAATACCGCGTTTTCGCGCTTGAAGCGCTCGATATGGTTGATCTTGCGTTGAACCAGGGCGCCCAGTTCCGCGACCTTGGCGGCGATCAGCGGGACGTCTTCCTTGGCGAGAAAACCGGGCATGCGGTGCAGGGCTTCGACCAGGCTGGAAATTTCGTTGGCGCCACGGGAGAGGATGTCGAAGTTTTGGTAAAGCCCGAAACGGGTGGCAAGCACCGAGGCGTTGATTTCGGCGTCGACCTGGTAGACGTTTCTCAGTTCGTTGCTGTAACGCTGGTGTTCGACGATCGAGACCGAATCGGCATTGCTGAACAGCCAGATCAATACGATCCCGGATACCAGCCACATGGCCAGCATGCGTCCGATGTTGATCCAGCGCGGTTGAGATGGCGATGGCGGGGCGACGCTGGCTTCTTGCTCGGTCATGGTTGCAGCCGCTCCCCACGGAATTCACCGGTCAGGCTGTCGAGAAAGGCGGCGATCAGGCGTCTGTCTTCCACGGACAGGGAGCGTCCCAGTTGATAGCGGCCCATGATGTCGACCGCCTCGTCCAGGGTGGCGATACTGCCATCATGAAAATAAGGCGCGGTCAGCGCGACGTTCCTCAAACTGGGTACCTTGAATACATAACGGTCTTCTTCCTGGCCGGTGATGTTGTAACGCCCCAGATCGGCCTTGGTGAGATTGCCGCGATCGGCGAAATAATCGCCCATCACGCCGAAACGCTGGAAGAAGTTGCCACCGACATTGATGCCCTGGTGGCAACTGATGCAGCCGTAGTCGGTGAAACGGTTGTAGCCCTCCAGCGCGTCGGCGCCAATGGCGCCGGGGTTGCCGTTCAGGTAGCGGTCGAATGGACTGTTGGGGGTGACCAGGGTGGTTTCATAACGGGCAATGGCGTCGGATACGCTTGTTTCATTGATCGCGCCGCCATATTCGCGCTGGAAATCCCTGCGGTAATCGGCATCGTTTTCAAGGCGGCGGATGACGATCGGCCAACTGCTGGCCATCTCGACCGGGTTGAGAATGGGGCCGGCCACCTGTTCGGCCAGGTTGGCGGCGCGGCCATCCCAGAACTGGCGGAAGTTGTAGACCGAATTGAACACGGTCGGGGAGTTGACATCGCCGACTGCGGCATTGACCCCGATCGAGCGTTTGCGTCCATCGTCGCCGCCGGTGGCGATGATGTGACAGCTTGCGCATGAGATGCTGCCGTCGGCAGAAAGTTGGGGATCATTGAACAGCCGGTCACCGAGCGCGATCTTGCCCGCATCGGCTTCATCGGCCGCGCGGACGGGAATGGGAATGATCGCGTTGTGCTGTCCACGCATGTTGCGCAAGGCGTCCGAATTGTTGCTGTCTATTCCGCCGGAAGCCGGATGGGATTCGGCGCTTTCATCCACGGGAAGCATGAGTACCGCGACCAGCGCCGCCGCCAGGAGCGCGAGGAAGCCGTACAACAGGAAGTGGAAATGACCTTGATTCATGGGCGTATTGTAACTGTTGTCGTAACAAACCGTACTACCGGGGGCTTGGTATCAGGGCGTCTGTGTGAGTTTTTCCTGCTGGGGTTTTTCTTGCATGAGGCCGGTGCGGGGCGCGCGCTCGGGCAGATAGGCCGCAACCTGGCATACGACCGAGGCAAGGTAGGGAATGCATTGCAGGGCCAGGATTCCTGCCCACAGACGGGCTTCCAGATGATCGATGCCTTGCTGTCCGACCAAGGCCGCGATGGCAAGGATCAATGCGACCAGCAAACCCAGTTCTTCACGGATGGGGCCGAAAAAAGCAAACGTCCCCTTGGCTTTCCAGCCCTTCGGAGTGACCACGAATACGCCCTTTTTCTTGAACAGGCCGGTAAATACCCCGCGTGCAATGGCGTGGGCCAGTCCAGCCGAAAGGATGGCCGCGCCCAGGATGTCGCGCCACGGACAAGCCATGGCGCGGCGATACAGGATGGGGCCAAGCGCGGCCTTGAATATCATGAAACCAAAAATGGGCAATGCGAGGGTGACGACCGGCAATGCGAAAGCATTGGGAAAGTGGAGGATGCCGAAAGTCCAGAACAGACTGCCGAAGGCGAAGACCAACTGGAGGGCATCGCCGAACCAGGCAAACCAGCCGGTCAGGAAGTGATAGCGCTGGGCGAAATCGAGCCGGCTGGGGCCGAGCATTTTCGGCAGATGCGCCTTGAGTATCTGCATCGCGCCGAAGGCCCAGCGGAAACGCTGGCTTTTGATCGCGGCGAAATCCGACGGGGTGAGGCCGCGGCCGAGGACATGGTCGACATAACGGGTATCGTAGCCGTGCTCGATCAGGCGCAGGCCAAGCTCGGTATCTTCGCAGATGCACCATTCCGACCAGCCGCCGACTTCTTCGAGCGAGCGCCTGCGCACCAGCGTCATGGTGCCATGCTGGATGAGGGCGTTGCGCTCGTTGCGATGGTGCATGCCGATGCGGAAAAAACCGTCGAACTCCCAGTTGCACATGCGGCGGAAGGTCTGGTTTTCCCAATCGCGGTGGGCCTGCGGCGCTTGCACCACCGCGACATCGTCATGGTCGAAATGCGGCACCAGGCCAGCGAGCCATTGGGGATCGACCACGTAATCGGCATCGACCACGCCCACCACCCGGGCGCGCGGATCGGTGACCTGCAAGCCGTAGTTGAGCGCGCCGGCCTTGAAACCCGGCCAGTTCATCAGGTGGAAGAAACGGAATCGCGGCCCCAGCTCGGCACAGCGTTTTTCCAGTGGCTGCCACAAGGTCTCGTCGCGCGTGTTGTTGTCGAGGACCAGCACCTCGAAATGCTGGTAATCGAGCGCGGCGAGGCTGTCGAGGGTGGCGATGACCATTTCCGGCGGTTCGTTGTAACAAGCCAGATGAATGGAGACGAAAGGCTGTTCGTCCGGGGAATGGGCGGGTAGCGGCACGAAACGTCGACGCCACTTGTCCTTGAAGAGCACCTCGCCAAACTCGAAGCCATGCGAAAGCAATACCGCGGCGGTCAGGCAGGTCGCGCCGATCAAGATGAAAAGGGCGATGAGATCGCGGTCGCCAAGATAGAGGTCCAGCGGCACATTGAGGCCGGTGATCAGCGTCGACACGAACGCCTGGATCAGCGCGGCCAGGAAAATCCGTCCGGCGATGTTCCAGTCGGAAAGGAAAAAGGCGACGAGGAACATGGGGAAGAAAGCGATCAACGCGGCATGCTTTGCCTTGGCCGACCAATGCGGATCGCGTTCGACCTGTCCTTCGAGCGCATATTTGGGCTGGCGATCGGCATCGAACATGCCCCAGTAGGGACCTGCCCAGCCTTCGGAGTCGACTTTCCAAGGCTGATCGATGGCTTCCATCAGGAAATAATCGAGCTGCGTGCTGCGGGGATCGGCCAGGAAGGCACGCACGAAACGGGCCTGATGATCGCGCGAAGGAACGGCACTGCCGAGGACCGGGCCATTGCTCGGCCAGCCGATTTCACCGATGACGATCTTCTTGTGGGGAAAACGTCTCCGGA
>JAITCV010000172.1 GCA_031282905.1 Azoarcus sp.
GGGGGCAACGCCGGTCGCGCCTTCCGCCATCCGGCCGGAAGGACAGGCGTGGACACCCGCCGGGCAGGTGGATTACGTCACGCCCCGCGCCCTGCGCACGGAAGAAATCGCGGCGGTCATCAAGGAATATCGCCATGCTACTCGTCTGGCGCTGGAGGCGGGGTTCGATGGCGTGGAGTTACATGCCGCATCCGGCTATCTGCCGGAACAATTCCTTTCGTCCGGCAGCAACCAGCGTGACGATCAATATGGCGGCTCTGTCCAAAACCGCGTCCGCTTCGTGCGGGAAACACTGGCGGCGATGGTGGCAGAAGCGGGCGGTGATCGGGTCGGCATCAAGATCGCACCGGAGATGAATTACAATAGCATTGAAGATGCCGCGCCGCAGGAAACCTATCAAACGCTGGTCGAAGCACTGCGCGACCTGGGACTGGCCTATCTGCATGTTGCCCTGTTCGGTACCAAGACCGATTATCATGCGCTTTTGCGTCCACGCTTTACGGGCGCTTATCTGGTGGGCGGCGGGCTGGATCAGGCCAAGGCCGAAGCCCTGCTGGCCGCAGGCCGCGCCGACGCCTGCGTCTTTGGCGCAAGCTTCCTCGCCAACCCCGACCTGCCCGAACGCTTCCGCCAAAACGCGACGCTCAACGCCCCGGACAGCGCCACATTTTTTGCGCCTGGCGCGAAGGGCTATACGGACTATCCCGCTTTGCGCGATTCCGGCGAAGCGTAGGAATGTGCTCCATTACGGCGGAAATTTTGAGATTTCCGCCACTCGGGTGATAACGGGCGCGATTTTTACATGAAGTAGGAGCTTCTCCAGACGACGTAGAGGTCTCTCTACACTCCGCAGAGACATCTCTACGCCCTGGATTCTGAAGAATACGTCCCGTGTTCTATAGAACACGCTCTGCGTGTATACAAACCTGTCTCGTGCCTATAAATCCGCCTCCAGCAGGGATGGCGCGTTCTGCCGCCCAGACGTCCCATGCGGGGGAGGACGACGCCACCGGCGGCATCTCTCGCTACCTCGAATTTTCCCGGCTACCGACGCGATGAAGAAGAACGGCACATGGCAGCGCTACCGCCCCACAGCGATGCGTCAAGATCACTTTGACATCCTCCACTTTTAATTGCACCCGGTGATTGCCATGAAAAATCCGCCGCGGGAATCGACATTTTGACCACAATACCCGGCGTGTTCTTGTAAAATACGGGGAATCCGCTTATCACAGCGCGATAGTTGTCCGGCCGTCATGCTTTCTGTTGTGGGCATCCGCGTTCATGTCATCAAGGAAAGTGTTTGTCATGACACCGTTTTTCACCTCAAGGGGTTTGTCATGTCTTCAGAAGAAATCGAGTGGGTTATCGCGCCGCGTTTCGATCAGGCGTGGAAGTTTGCCGCCAATGGTCTGGCGCTGGTCAAGGTGGGAGGCAAATACGGGTACATCAATGAGAAAGGCGAGGAAATCATCCCGCCGCGTTTCGACTATATGTATAGCTTCTCCGCCAACGGCCTGGCAAAAGTCAAGCTGGGAGACAAATACTGGTGGATCAACGAGAAAGGCGAGGAAATCATCCCGCCACGTTTTGGTAAGGTAGTGGAGTTCGCCGCCAACGGTCTGGCTCGGGTCGTGGTGGGAGGCAAATGCGGGGTCATCAACGAGAAAGGCGAAGAAGTTATCACGCCGCGTTTCGATGATCTGACCTTTGTCGGCGCAGTACCGCCGCTGGGGGTCAAGGTGGAATACAAATGGGGGTACATCAACATGAAAGGCGAGGAAATCATCCCACCGCGTTTCGACGGCGCGGATAAATTCGCTCCCAACGGTCTGGCAAAGGTCAAGGTGGGAGGCAAATACGGATACATCAACATGAAAGGCGAGGAAGTCATCCCACCGCGTTTCGACTATGCGTATAGCTTCGAAACTGGTCTGGCACGGGATCTGGCATGGGGTCTGGCGTGGGTCAGGGTGGGAAACAAATGGGGGATCATCAACATGAAAGGCGAGGAAGTCATCCCACCGCGTTTTGATGGCACGGATACCTCCGTCGATATATTTGGCTTTGCCGCCAACGGTCTGGCGCTGGTCAAGGTGAGAGGCAAATATGGGTACATCAACAAGAAAGGCGAGGAAGTTATCCCACCGCGTTTTGACCACGCAAGTAGCTTCGACTTCTCCAGCAACGGTCTGACATGGGTCAAGGTGGAAGACAAATACGGGTACATCAACGAGAAAGGCGAAGAAGTCATCCCACCGCGTTTCGACGGCATAAGAGACTTTACTAACGGTTTGGCGGCGGTCTGGGTGGGAGACAAATGTGGGTACATCAACGAGAAAGGTGAGGAAGTCATCCCCCTGCGTTTCGACGACGCTGATAAATTCGCTCCCAATGGTCTGGCAAAGGTCAGGGTAGGAAACAAATACGGGTACATCAACGAGAAAGGCGAGGAAGTCACCCCGCCGCGTTTCGACGACGCAGACAGCTTCTACTTCGCTGCCAACGGTCTGGTAAAGGTCTGTGTGGGAGGCAAATACGGCTATGTCAACGAGAAAGGTGAAGAAGTCATCCCGCCGCGCTTCGACTACGCGGATAAATTCGCCGCCAACGGTCTGGCGGCGGTCGAGGAGGGAGGCAAATGGGGCTACATTCGCTACGGGATTTCTGGGCGCGACTGAGTATCTCAGTATGGATTGAGTGCGAACAGGGTGGAAGGTGCATGGGGAATTACGACAGAATGTACCGTTCAATGCCCCGGACGCCACATTCTTTACGCCCAGCGCCAAGGGCTACACGGAGACTATCCAACCTTGCGCGATTCCGGCAAGGCGTAGAGGTATGCTTCATTACAGCAGGATTTCTTCGCGCAAAATCCCTGAAATTTCCGCCGCCCGGTTGACCACCATGAAATGCCCGCCGCCGGCGATCTCAAAATCGGCGTGGCGCGAGGGCAGGATGTGGTCACAGGTGCCGTGCAGGCGCACGAGATTTTCCGGTTCCCAGGTGTTTTCCCAATGCAGGATTTGCCCGATGGCCCAGGAGAGGAAGGCCGGATCGGTATCCCGAAGAATGTCGGCGAGCAGTTTTCGTTCTACAGGGGTTTGCGCGCCAAAAAGCCAGGCGGTGAGCGGGTTTGGAATCGTCAGCCAGCGCATGGGCAGGCAGCGGTTCATGTTCAGGATTTTCGCAAGGTGCGCGTGGCGCGGAAGGTCTTGCCAGGTCGCGGCGGAAGAAATCAGGATGACCTGCCCGGCGGCAATCAACTTGGCGACTTCCACCGCCACCATGCCGCCGAAGGAAACCCCCAGCAGGATAGAAGGCGCGTCGGGAATTTGCGCCAGAAGACGATGGGCATAATGCGCAATGGATTCCATCGGCTCCGGTTTGATCCAGCGGATAGAGGTCGTCTCCCATCCGGAAAAGTCGAGGAATTGAAAAACGCGCTCGTCTGCGCCCAGCCCGCTGAAAAGGCAAAGTCTGGCGCGGTTTTTCCCGTTCTGCGATGTCATGATTTCATCACGCTTTGGCGATCAAACCCTGCACCCTAATCCAAAAGCGTGATTGCCTTGAAATCCTTGTCGGCGACTTCGATGCCTTTATCGTAAGTCGCTTCGTCGAGAACGCACGCGATCGAAGCCTTCGCGTGGCGCGAGGGGAAATCCGTTTCGTCTAGTTTTCCAGCAGGCATTTCAGTCTGTCGGGCGGTCAGTGGGCCGCCCCAGAGGCAGCCGGTTTCTGACTCTGTTCCCCTGTTTCCTGACTTGCCAGCGAACGGGGAAAAGTCCATGATTGCGTCCATTCCCAATATGGAAATACCGTAATCGTCTTGTTGAATCAATGAGTTACGGCCTGACAAGCATCTGATGTGGCAATCCGATACCCTGGACAATATATCTGTTTGTCAACTTTCTTCAAAGCCGTGATGGAGCGGGGCAACCCGCAGCACATTTCGAGGTAATCACACATGGCAGTTAATCTGACGACGCCGGACCCGGCGGACTTGTTGCCCATCGCCGGGCTGCGGCTGGGCGTGGCGGAAGCGGGTCTCCGCAAGATCGGGCGGCGCGACCTGACGGTCATCGAACTGACGCCCGGCAGCCGGGCGGCGGGCGTTTTCACGCAAAACCGCTTTTGCGCCGCGCCGGTCACCGTCTGCCGCGAACATCTGGCGGCGGGGAACATCCGCGCCTTGGTCATCAATACCGGCATCGCCAACGCGGGCACGGGCGAGCAGGGTTTGCGCGACGCCCACGCCACCTGCCGGGCGCTGGCGGAAGAACTCGCCATCGACCCCCATCAGGTCTTGCCGTTTTCCACCGGCGTCATCCTGGAACCCCTGCCCATGGAACGCCTGCTCGCCGGTCTGCCGCGCGCGGCGGCGGATTTGCGGCCCGACGGCTGGTTCGACGCCGCGCACGCGATCATGACCACCGACACCATCGCCAAGGCGGCCTCGATGCGGGTCGACATCGGCGGCCAGACCGTCACCGTCACCGGCATCGCCAAGGGCGCGGGCATGATCCATCCCAACATGGCGACCATGCTCGGCTTCATCGCCTGCGACGCGGCGGTGAGCCAGCCTTTGCTCGAAGAGATCGTCCGCGAAGCGGCGGCTGCCTCGTTCAACAGCATCACCGTCGATGGTGATACCTCGACCAACGATTCCTTCATCCTCATCGCCACCGGGCAGGCGGGCAAGGCCGAAATCACCGCCAAGGATGCTGGCTACCGCGCCCTTGCCGAGGCCATCGGCGGGATCGCCGTCCGCCTGGCGCAAGCCATCGTCCGCGACGGCGAAGGCGCAAGCAAGTTCATGAGCATCACGGTCGAAGGCGGCGCCAGCCGCGAAGAATGCCGCCAGGCCGCTTACGCCGTGGCGCATTCGCCCTTGGTCAAGACCGCGTTTTTCGCCTCCGACCCCAATCTGGGCCGCATCCTCGCCGCCATCGGCTACGCGGGCATTGTGGATCTCGACGTCGGCCGCCTGCGCGTCTGGCTCGGCAATCCGGATGAAGAAACGCTCGTCGCCGAACACGGCGGGCGGGCGGCCAGCTACGCCGAGGAAACCGGCGCGCGGATCATGCGGCACGCCGAACTCTCCGTACGCGTGGATCTTGCGCGCGGGCAAGCCAAGGCAACGGTGTGGACCTGCGATTTTTCCTACGACTACGTCAAGATCAACGCCGATTACCGTTCCTGAAAATCTTTACCGGAAAGCTCCGTCATGTCCGTCTCATTCCCCCTTGTGTCCACGCTCACCGCTTTATCGCCGCTCGATGGCCGTTATCACGGCAAACTTGCCGCGCTGCGCGCCCATTTCTCCGAACACGGCCTGATCCGCAACCGGGTCAAGGTGGAAGTGGAATGGCTGAAGGCGCTCGCCGCCGCGGCGACGCTCACCGAAATCAAGCCGTTTTCCACCGCGACCCTGGCCGAACTCGATGCCGTGATCGCCACCTTCACCGAAGCCGACAGCGCGGAGGTGAAAAAGATCGAAGCCGACACCAATCATGACGTCAAGGCGGTGGAGAACTGGCTCAGGCAACGCCTGAGTCATAACCAGGAAGTGGCGAGAGCCGCCGAATTCATCCACTTCGCCTGTACCTCCGAAGACATCAACAACACCTCGCACGCGCTGATGTTGACAGCGGGGCGTGACGAAGTGTTGCTGCCCGCGCTCGATGCGCTCATCCAGCGCCTGCGCGAACTCGCCCACCAGCACGCCGCCTTGCCCATGTTGTCGCGCACCCACGGCCAACCGGCGACGCCCACCACTCTGGGCAAGGAAATGGCCAATATCGCCGCCAGAGTGCTGCGCGCGCGCCAGGCCATCGTCGGCGTGGCGCTGACCGCCAAATTCAATGGCGCGGTGGGAAACTACAATGCCCACCTCGCCGCGTGGCCGACTTTTGATTGGGAAAGCTTCAACCGCCGTTTCATCGAATCCCTGGGGTTGGAATTCAATCCCTACACCATCCAGATCGAACCGCATGATGTCATGGCGGAACTGTTCGACGCCATTGCCCGCGCCAATACCGTGCTCATCGACGCCGCCCGCGACTTCTGGATGTATATCTCGTTCGGCTATTTCAGGCAAAAACTGAAAGAAAAGGAAGTCGGCTCCTCGACCATGCCGCACAAAGTAAACCCGATCGATTTCGAGAATGCCGAAGGCAATTTCGGCATGGCCAACGCGGTGCTCCGCCACTTTGCCGAAAAGCTGCCGCTATCGAGAATGCAGCGCGACCTCACCGATTCCACCGTGTTGCGCAACATGGGCGTGGGCTTTGGTCATACCGTGCTCGC
>JAITCV010000182.1 GCA_031282905.1 Azoarcus sp.
CAATGATGCCCCGGGCGCAGGCGACGCCCGCGCGCGCGGCGGATTCCAGCGTGGCCGGATAATCGCTGGCCACGTAGTCGCCCGCCAGCCAGAGACCGGGCAAAGGTGTGCTGGCGGCGGGGCGGACGATGCCGGGGCGGCAGGCAAAGGTGGCGCGACGTTCGTGGATGACTTGCGTCCATTGTGGCGCGGGCAACGAATGACCGACCTGGGTTTCGATCTGGGCGTGTATGGCCTGGGTCAGCGCTTCATGGCTCAGTGCTTCGTGTTCGCCGCGAGCGCTGATGACGGCCGCGAGCAGTCCCGCCGGGCCGCCGCTTTGCCCGCGATCGAACAGCCATTGCGCGGGGCCGGTGCTTGCCAGACCGGTCATCGGCGCGGCCAAGGTGGTTCCGCTGCCGAGCGCAAGATAGACCGTGGTGATCGGTTCGGCGGGCAAGGCGGCGATGTTGGCCGCGAGGGCGGCGCAGCCAGCGAGAGGGGCGAGCAGGGGGGCGGCGTGATGGGGGGCGGTGGCAATGACGATGTGCGACCAGCGGGTTTGGCCGCTGTCGCCTTCGAGTTGGAAGCCGCGGGTAATCGCGGTAATGGCGTTGCCGGTGCGGATTTCCCCTTGGCGGGTGGCGAGATATCGGGCGGCGGGAACCGGAAAAAGCTCGCTGAGGTCGATCCGCGGAATCAGCATTTCGCTGGCGGTGGCGCTGGCGCCGAACGTATCGCGCAAGATGTTGGCGAAAACCTGTGCCGAGGCTTCGGCGCTGGGCGTGTTGAGCGCGGCCAGGCACAGCGGTTTCCAGATCAGCGCGCCCAGGCGGGCGGGTTGTTGGTGGGCGGCGAGCAGAGCGTCGACAGTCAGCGTGGCAGGGTCGACTTGGTAATGCGCGCGCTTGAGCCGGGTAAGCAGGCGCACCATCGCCCAGCGCTCTTTCAGGCCCAGGCCACGCGCGCTAGCCAGTCCCCAGGCGAGGTGAAACGGGGCGGGCAGCGGGGCGGCGCGAAAACGGAGCTGGCCGGGAACATGGAGGGTGAGCGGCAGGCGGTGGAGGGCGCGCGGCGAACTGGCGGTGAGACGCAGCAGGCGGAGGAGTTCGGTATAGGCGCCGAGCAGCAGATGCTGGCCGTTGTCGATTGTCCAGCCGTCTTTTTTGACGACCCGCGCGCGGCCGCCCAGGGTGTGGGAGCGTTCGAACACGGTGACCTCGATGTCATGGCGGGCGAGTTCGACCGCGCAGGCAAGGCCGGCGTAACCCGCGCCGATGATGGCAACCTTGGGTGAAGTCATGCCGCTTTCAAGCCTTCAGCCAGGTCAGGCCGGCGAGCCAGACCTTGCGCAGGGGGGTGAGCGAGGTGCGGCGATCGAGCACCTGGAAACCATCGCGGGCAATTTCGGCGAGCAGCGCGCGGTAAATGGCGGCCATCACCAAGCCAGGGCGCTGGCTCTTGCGGTCGATGGCGGGCAGGGCGGCGAAAGCCTGGGCGTAGAAGCGTTCGGCGCGTTCCTTCTGGAATTGCATCAGGGCGCGGAAGTTGTCGGTGGGGCGGGCGTTCAGGATGTCGGCGGCCGGGACGTTGAATGTTTGCAGTTCGTCGATCGGCAGGTAGATGCGTCCCCGGCGCGCGTCCTCGCCTACGTCGCGGATGATGTTGGTGAGTTGGAAGGCAATGCCGAGGTCATGGGCATAGATAAGCGTCGCCGGGTCTCGATAGCCAAAGATGGAAGCGGCGAGCAACCCGACCACGCCGGCGACGCGGTAGCAATATTGTTGCAGCGCGGGAAAATCGGGGTAGCGGCTGTGGGCGAGATCCATTTCCATGCCGTCGATGATTTCCAGCAGATGTTCCCGGGAGAGGGCGAACGGGCCGACGATGTCCTTCAGCGCCTGGGCGACCGGGTGGGTGGGCGAGCCATCGAACACGCGGCCGATTTCCTGCCGCCACCAATCGAGCCGGACGTGGGCGAGCGCCGGATCGTGGCATTCGTCGACCACGTCGTCGACCTCGCGGCAAAAAGCATACAGCGCGGTGATCGCCCGCCGCCGGGGCGGGGGCAGGAAGATGAAGCTGTAGTAAAAGCTCGACCCGCTGGCGGCGGCTTTGTCCTGGCAGTATTGGTGGGGATTCATCATCAAGCGGTTTCGTGGCGTGGGGCGTCCGTCTCACATCCGTTCCATGTGCGACGCTCATCACCCATTCATTCGATCTCTTCCGGCTTTGATCCGGCCACGTCAGGCAGCGTTTCCGCTTCCACGACCTGCCACAATATCGCCGCTTTCCGCTCCGGTTCGCCGCGCAGCCACCAAAGCGCGCCTTTGCGGAACGACGAGGGATATGGCGCGTCGCCCAGCAGTCGAGCGGCGATTTCGCCCAGCATGGGCTGATGGCCGACGACGAGGAGCGGGGTTTGCGCTTTCGGCCAGTCGAGGTAGGAGAGGATTTCGGCGGGGGACGCGGCGGAGGCGAGTATGTCGTGGATTTCCATTTTTTCCGCGCCCTGGGCTCCCGCGCCTTGCAGGAGAAAACCGGCGGTCTGGCGGGTGCGGACAGTTGGGCTGACGAGCAGGCGCGGTTTGCCGGGGGCATGCAGGCTCAACCACGCGGCGACTTTTTCCGCCTGTTTCCGTCCGCGCGGCGACAGTTCGCGGGCATGGTCGGGCGAGCCGTCCAAGGCTTCGGCGTGTCGCCAGAGCAAAAGTTCCATTGTTTTCATCTCCATTGCGGGAAGAGCCTGGTGGCTTTCCATCGCATCGCCAAGGATAGCGTCGCATTACCAAGGATACGTGACTGCCCGCCACGATATCCTCAGCCAGTCGAGCCGGCCGAGGGTGGGGCGTCGTTTGAAAACGTCGTAGTCGGCGGTTTCGATCTTGTCGAGAATGCGCAGGCCACCGAGCACGATCAGGCGCAATTCCCAGCCGATGCGCCCGGGCAGTTGGCGCGCGAGTGGCGCGCCGCTGCGCATCAGGTCGCGGGCGCGGCGGATTTCATACGCCATCAATTCCCGCCAGCGCGGCCATGCCTGCGATTCCGCATCGGGCATGCGTCCGGCCTCCATGTCATCGGCAAGGCCGAAACGCGCGAGATCGTCCTGGGGCAGATAGACACGCCCTTTTTTCCAGTCGATGGCGATGTCCTGGCAGAAATTGATCAGTTGCAGGCTGGTGCATACGGCGTCCGAGCGCAACAGGTTGGCGGGGCTGGCCGCATCGTAGAGATGGAGCAGCAGCCGCCCGACCGGATTGGCCGAGCGGCGGCAGTAGTTGAGCAATTCGATGAAATCAACATAACGTGTTTGGGTCGCGTCCCGGCGGAAGGCATCGAGCAGATCGTGGAAAGGCGCAAACGGCAGATGATGGCGCTCGATGGCCTGGGCAAGCCGGTTGAACAAGGGGGCCAGCGCGGGATCGCCGGGCGGACGGCCCGCTTCGATGTCGCGCAGGGCCTCGCGCCAGGCATCGAGCATCGCCAGCCGCGTCTCGGGCGGGATGTCGCCCTCGTCGGCAATGTCGTCGGCGCCGCGGGCAAAGGCATAGATGGCTTCCACCGGCTCGCGCAGGCGGGCGGGAAGCAACAGGGAGGCGACGGGGAAATTTTCGTAGTGATCGACGGGCATTGGCGGGCCAGCGACAGATGGTGGAGCGAAAGGCGGCAGAGTATAGCGAAGAGTGCGAAGTCGCTTGGGGGACGCCCGGCTTTTGGATAGAATCCCCGCCTCTTCTTATTTTCATGTCTTCACACCCGGATACGGCGATGGCACTGATAGTCCAGAAATATGGTGGTACCTCCATGGGCAGCCCCGAGCGCATCAGGAGCGTGGCAAGGCGGGTCGCGAAATTTCGCGCCCAGGAACATCAGGTCGTCGTCGTCGTCTCGGCGATGAGTGGCGAGACCAACCGCCTGATCGCGCTGGCCAGGGAACTCTCTTCCAACCCCGACCCGCGTGAACTCGACGTGGTGATTTCCACCGGCGAGCAGGTCACGATCGCCCTGCTCGCGCTCGCGCTCCAGGAAATCGGCGTCGCGGCGAAAAGCTATACCGGCGCTCAGGTGAAAATCCTCACCGACAGCGCCCACACCAAGGCCCGCATTCTCAGCATCGACCAGGCTGGCATCCGCGCCGATCTGGATGCCGGCAAGGTGGTGATCGTGGCCGGGTTCCAGGGCGTCGATGAACACGGCGCGATCACGACGCTGGGCCGGGGCGGTTCGGACACCACCGGCGTGGCACTCGCCGCGGCGCTTTCGGCCGACGAATGCCAGATCTACACCGACGTCGACGGCGTCTACACCACCGACCCGCGCATCGTTCCCGAAGCGCGAAAACTCGACACCATCACCTTTGAAGAAATGCTGGAAATGGCCAGCCTCGGCTCCAAGGTATTGCAGATTCGTTCGGTCGAATTCGCGGGCAAATACAAGGTCAAGCTGCGCGTGCTCTCCAGTTTCGAGGAAGAAAACGAGGGCACGCTCATTACTGTTGAGGAAAACAAGAATATGGAACACCCCGTCATCTCAGGCATCGCCTTCAACCGCGACGAAGCCAAGATCACCGTGCTCGGCGTGCCCGATCAGCCCGGCATCGCCTACCAGATCCTCGGGCCGGTTGCCGAAGCCAACATCGATGTCGACATGATCATCCAGAACGTTGGCCGCGACGGCCTGACCGATTTTTCCTTTACCGTGAGTCGGGGCGACCTCGATCGCACGACCAACGTGCTCGATCGCGTCAAGGCGGGCATCGGCGCGGCGGCAATCGAAGCCGACCAAAGCCTGTGCAAGGTCTCGGTGGTCGGCGTCGGCATGCATTCGCATCCTGGCGTGGCCGCGAAGATGTTCAAGACCCTCTCCGCAGAAGGCATCAACATCCGCATGATTTCCACCTCCGAAATCAAGATTTCGGTGGCGATCGAGGAGAAATATCTCGAACTGGCGGTACGGGTGCTGCACAAGGCTTTCGACCTCGACCAGGCGCGCTAGGC
>JAITCV010000202.1 GCA_031282905.1 Azoarcus sp.
GCGAGCAATTCCGCCAGGGTGTCGAGGAAGAGGCTTTTGCCGAAGCGGCGGGGGCGGGAGAGGAAGTAGGCGGTGCCTTCTTCGATCATTTTCAGGGCGAAGGCGGTTTTGTCGACGTAGTAGTCAGTCACGTTGAATCAAGGCAAATTTTTGCGCAATTACCCGCCGAAAATCCTCTGTCAAATCCTCTTTTTTCAGCATGACTGACTAGTAGTAGTAATCCGCCTCGCGGATTTTGGCGAAGGTCTGGATGCCGATGGGCAGTTTTTTGCGGGGCATGGCGAGGGGCGGGGTGGGGGGGGCGGGGGGCGGGGGGACATGCCGGGATTATAGCGTGGTTCAGAAGACAGAAAACTGAGCGCTCGCTGTGCTCGCCTTCGCCTCCGTCGATAGCTACCCTGCGCTGGTACTCCGACAACATCGGCAAAATCTTCCCTATCTGTCCGCATGGCTGATGGAACCCGCGCCAAGGTATTATTCCGCCCGGTTATTTCTGCCTTTTGGAAACCAAATGATCCAGCCTTGCGATATTCCGAGTCGTGGTAACCGGTCGGCGCTGTTATACTCCAGCCGGTTGCATCAGGGTCGGTGTGGCTGCGTGATTGGGGGAAACTTTTGAATTCAAAAACGAAAATCCACCAACCATGCGGCTTTCCGCTGGGCCGAAATTCCGTTCAACGCATTTATCTCTGCCATGAAACATGACAATGATGCTGGCCGCATCTTGAATCGGCTCGCCAGAAGAGGAAAAATCGATTTTGCCACGCTCGATGAACGCGCCGGGCAGCTCAGGGCCGACGGTCAGTCCAGCCTTGCCGCGGCGCTTTACCATGGCTGGATTCAGCGTTATCCCCAGCACCCCCAGCTTGCGGTCGCATGGTTCATGCTTGGCGATATTTTATCCGGTAATGGAAAACACGATGCCGCGCGTGATGCCTTTATCGCTGCCCGCGATATCTATTTGCGCATTCCCCAGCCCACTTATGAGCAATTCTATGCGCTTCTGGGTTTCCATTTCTATCTGGGAGAGGAATACAGACATCTCAGGGAAAATCAAAAGGCCATCGAACAATGGCGCTGGGTGATAAAGCATGCCAATATCAAAGACCCCAAGACACGGCAATTTCTGCTCGATTCGCTGAATCACGCGGGATCGGTGTATGGCGAGAACCAGCAATATCCGGACGCGCTGCAATGCAGAACCTTGAGTCTGAACATCGAACCCAAGCAGCCGAAAGCCTTTGCCGATTTGATCAGCATGCGCCAGGGTATATGCCAGTGGCCAGTCGACGCGCCGCTGGGTGAAGCCAGTTACGGTATGGACGACTGGATGCGCGAACAAAATACCGTCTTCATGGCGCTCGATTTCTCCGACGACCCCGAGTATCAATTGACCATCGCGCGCAATGAAGCCGCGAGCAAGGTGCCCTTGTCCGCTTATCCCATTTCTTCCTTACAAGAGCCAGGGCAAGAGCGTGCCGTTGTCCGTTTGCCCGATTTGCCTCCCCATGGATTTCATGGACACGAAAAGCTTCGTATTGGCTATGCTTCCTCCGATTTCCATGGCCATCCGGTAGGCCGGTTGGTGGTGGAGCTTCTCGAGTTGCATGACCGGGAGCGTTTCGAGGTTTACGCTTTCGACTGGTCGAAAGCCCCCGACGATTCGGCGCACCGCCAGCGCATCATCACCGCATGCGGCGATCGTTTCATCCGTATTCACGATCTGGACGATATCGATGCCGCGCAGCTCATTCGTGACCAGGAAATCGACGTGCTGTTCGATTTGCAGGGTCTGACCGCGGGCTGCCGTCCCCTCATTTTCGCCCATCGCCCGGCTCGGTGACCTGTGCTCCTGCCGGACAGCCAGGGCTGCCGTCCCCTCATTTTCGCCCATCGCCCGGCGCCCATCCAGATCGCCTATCTGGGCCTGCCCGCGACCTCGGGACAGCCGGGAATCGATTATGTGCTGTGCGATCGCTTCCTGATTCCCGAAGAATACGCGCCCCATTATTCGGAAAAACCGCTCTACATGCCGGACGTATTCCAGGCCAGCGACCGCCAGCGCACGCACGGCCCCATTCCCAGTCGCGCCGAATGCAAATTGCCCGAAGAAGGGTTCGTATTTTGCTGTTTCAACAACAACCACAAATACACCCCGAAAATGTTCGACACCTGGGTCAGGATACTCAAACGGGTGCCCGGCAGCGTGTTGGTGCTATATGCCAAATTTCCGATCGTGGAAGAAAACCTCAAACGCGAAGTCCGGCAGCGCGGCATCGACGAAAAGCGGGTGATTTTCGTCGGCGCGGTTGGTGTGGAGGAATATCTCGCCCGTTTTGCGGTGTGCGATCTTTTCCTCGACACCTTCCCGTTCAATGCCGGCACCACCGCCAACGATGCCCTGTGGATGGGGTTGCCCCTGCTCACCTTGTGTGGCCGCAGTTTTGCCGCGCGCATGAGCGCCGCCTTGCTCACCGCCGCTGGCCTCGACGAACTGATTACCCATGACCTGGCCGATTACGAAGATTTGGCGGTCGAATTGGCGCAGAACCCCGAACGTTACCGCCACCTGCGCGCCCGCGTGAGTGAGCTGCGGACGAACGTGTTGTTCGACATGCCGCGTTTTGTGAATAACCTGGAAAACATCCTCACGGCACTGACGATGGAGCATGCCTATCATGAGCAGCCCGGTGACAGTTGAATATACGCTTGCCGAATCCCTGGCCGAGTTTGCCGCAGACGCCGTCGCGGAGATACGGAATATTCGTAACGAATACGAAGTATCCAATGGGGCAGCGATCGAGGCGGCGATGGCGACGGCGCGGAAACGGGAAATGAAACGGCGCGAGCACAAGGCCGCGCGCCATGAGGCGGCGGCGCGCCTGGTCGCGATCAGGCAGGAAGCGGACGCGCTGATCCGGCGCATCGCGCGCCTGGCCGCGCTGGATGGCGAAACGCCGACGCTGCCCACCATGCCGCATGACGCGGACACGGTGGCGTGGAGCGCCTATCTGTTGGCGCTGGAAGGCATCGAGAACACGCTGCACACACGGGCGGCGGTGCAGGCCGACGCCTCGGTGCGCGCGGCGCTGGCCACACTCGAACAGGAAACTCCTCAGGATACGCTTGCCGACATCCTGGCGTTTTATTTCGCCCAGCGCCGCGCGCGGCGGGTGGCCGAAGGCAAGCCGACGCACGACGAAACATGGCAGGCGACGGTGACGCGCATCCTGGCGCGACTGGAACTGACCGAAGGCGCTCCCGTCCCTGAGCGGCTGGAAGCGCTCGCGCGCGCGGTCATCCTGGCCGAAAGCCCGGAGCGCGCCGAACTGCTTGGCAACGAATTGCGCTTGCAGGTACATCTCCACCAGCAGGAGGAAGCGGCGCGTCGCCAGGATGCCAGCGACGCCGAAAGATGGCTGACCCTGTTCGAGGCGGAACTGCCCGCGGCGCTACGCAGTCGGCTGGAAGCGGTCGCGGCTGGATTGTCCCGCCTGGAAACGGCGGAGCGCCAGGAACTGGCTGCGCGGGAAACCGCCCTCGCCGCCGAGCGGGAAACGGCGCGCAACCGCGCCGCCGCGCTGGTACTGGAAGCTTCGCTCGAAGACTTGGGCTATCAGGTGGAAGGCATCGGCGAGACTCTGTTCAGCACAGATGGCATCACCCATTTCCAACGCCCCGGCTGGGGAGATTATTACGTGCGCCTGCGCGTCAACGTGCAGAACGGGACGTTCAATTTCAATGTCGTGCGCGCCGGGAACAGAGGCGAGGCCCAGGCGGACAGCGGCGCGCAGAAACGCGAAGATCTCATGGCCGAGGAACGCTGGTGCGCCGAATTCCCCCGCCTCATGGCAACGCTCGCCGCCCGCGAGCTGGAGTTGAAGGTGACGCGCCGCATCGAGGCGGGCGAGCTGCCAGTACAGATCGTCACCGCGGAGCGCCTGCCGCGTTTTTCCGCGCCAGCGACGGGAAAACGCGGCAGGCCGCTAGCCAAACGACATCTTCCCCAATGAAGGCAGCAAACGTCCAGGTCGGCGCTCCTCGGCGCTTCGCGCCTCGCAATGACGAATGAGATGAATCGCTTTCACTGACCCTCTTCTCATCCGGAAATACTGGAGGAAGGACTTTCCGCCCCGTGCTTCCGGGCCGCGCAATGGTTGGCGATCTCGATGAAGCGGGCGACTGCCAGCCGTTCGCCGCGTTCGCCGGGGTCGAGGCCGAGCGTCTTGAAATCGGCGTCATCCAGGTAGTCCTTCAGGGTGTTGCGCAAGGTTTTGCGGCGCTGGCCGAAAGCGGCGGTGACGATCTTGCCGAAAAGCACTTCGTCCCTGGCGGTGCACTCGGCGGGCGAACGCGGGGCCAGGCGGACGATACTCGATGTCACCTTGGGCGCGGGGCGGAAGGCTTCCGGCGGCACATCGAACAGCCAGCCCATGCGAAAGCGATATTGCAGCATGACCGACAGGCGGCCGTATTCTCCGGTGCCGGGTTGGGCCACCATGCGCATGACGACTTCCTTTTGCAGCATGAAGGTCATGTCACGCAATTTTTCGGCAAAGCCCGCGAGGTGGAAAAGGATGGGGGTCGAGATGTTGTAGGGCAGGTTGCCGACTACGCGCAGATCGCCCGGTGTTGCGCCCAGCGTGCCGAAGTCGAATGCCAGCGCATCGCCCTCGTGAATGGTCAATTCTGATGGCGTATGTCGTTGCCGCAGGCGGGCGATGAGGTCGCGGTCGATTTCGATGACGTGAAGGTGGCCGAGGGCGTCGATCAGCGGGGTGGTCAGCGCGCCGAGACCGGGGCCGATTTCGACCATGTTTTCACCCGGCCGCGGATGGATCGCGCCGATGATCCGGTTGATGATATTGGGGTCGGAGAGGAAGTTCTGGCCGAAACGGCGACGGGCGATGTGATTGTCCACCGCCCGTGTTCCAGATCGGGTCACGCGCGCCGACGCCGGGCTCGTGCCATGCCGATGGCTTGTTCGACCGCGGCGAACAGGCTGCCGGGGTCGGCGCGGCCCGTGCCCGCGATGTCGAACGCGGTGCCATGATCGACCGAGGTGCGGATGATCGGCAGGCCCAATGTGACGTTGACGCCGCTGCCAAAACTCGCGTGTTTGAGTACCGGCAAACCTTGGTCGTGGTACATCGCCAGCACCGCGTCGGCTTGCGCCAGGGTGTGGGGAGCAAACAGCGTGTCGGCGGGCAGCGGGCCGACGAGGTCCATCCCCTTGGCGCGCAGGCGTTCGAGCGCCGGAGCGATGATATCGACTTCTTCGCGTCCGATATGACCGCTTTCCCCGGCGTGGGGGTTGAAACCGGCAACCAGGATGCGCGGTCTGGGGACGCCGAAATACTCGGTGAGATCGTGATGGACGATTTCCAGTGTGCGGGTCAGCCGTTCCTGGGTGAGCGCCTTGGCCACGTCGATCAGCGGCAAATGGGTGGTCGCCAATGCTACACGCATGCCGCCACCGACCAGCATCATGACCACTTGTTGGGTGCCGGTCTTGGTGGCGAGGTATTCGGTGTGGCCGGAAAACGGCACGCCCGATTCACAGATCACGCCTTTGTGTACCGGCGCGGTGACCATGGCGTCGAATACGCCTTGCATACAGCCCCCTATTGCCTGATCGAGTATGCTTAAAACATAGGCGGCGTTTTGGGGCGTGGGGTCGCCCACGAGCGCGGGAGCGATCAGCGGGCAATGCAGGACATCGAACATCCCGTGTTCGGGCGTCAACCCCGGTTGCCAGGGACGTACCACCAGCGCATGTCCGGCGCGTTCGAGGCGTTCTTCGATCAGTTCGGCGTCGCCCACCACCACCAGATGCGCGGGCCATTCGCGTTCGACCAAACGGGCGCATAGCTCCGGCCCGATTCCGGAGGGTTCACCACTGGTGATCGCCAGCACCGGCTGGCGCGGATTGTGCTGCGTATTCATCATGAATCGATCCTGTACTCGACATAGGTTTCATCGCGCAGCCGGAGAAGCCATTCCTCGTAGGCTTCGTCGCCCTTGCGCTGGCGCAGGATGGCGCGCGCGGCATTTTTGCGCCGTTCGTCGCTCATATCCTTTACCCGACGTTCCAGCACCTCGATCAGGTGCCAGCCAAAAGGCGAGCGCACGGGCGCGCTGATCTTGCCTGGGGCCAGTGCGTTCATCGCCTGTTCGAATTCGGCCACGGTGTCGCCGGGGTTCAGCCATCCCAGGTCGCCGCCCTTGGCCGCGGAAAGATCGGCCGAACTGGCCTTGGCCAACTCGGCAAAATCGGCGCCGTTGATGATGCGTTCGCGCAGGGCGCGCAAACGTCCTTCGGCTTCGGTGTCCGAGAGGATCTCGGAAGGTTTGAGGAGAATGTGACGGGCATGAATCTGCTCGACCTGATAGGCTTCGGCCCCGTTACCGCCGCGTTGCGCCAGCAGCTTGACGATGTGTATGCCCGCGGCGCTGCGCAGCGGCGGCGAAATCTGGCCGGGTTCGAGCTTGCCCGCCGCTTCGGCATACAGCCCGGGCAGGCGGTCGCGTTCGCGCCAGCCGATTTCACCGCCGCTGATGTTGTCCGGGGCATCGGAACTGTCGGCCGCGACCCGGGCGAAATCTTCTCCCGCGGCCAGCCGCGCCAGGACTTTTTTCGCGCGCGCCTCGAGCGCCGTGATCTGCGCCGTGCTGGCGTTTTCCGGCAGGCGCAGCAGGATGTGCGCCAGACGGTATTCCACGCCCGACAGGGCATCGGGGTTGTTGTCGAGGAAGTTGTCGACTTCGGCGTCGGTGACGACGATCTTGCTGTCTACTTCGCGTTCGCGCAGGCGGTCGAGCGTCAGTTCGGCGCGAATCCGGTCACGAAAACGGGACCACGGAATGCCATCGCGATCGAGGGTGGCGCGCAATGCTTCCGTGGACAGGCGGTTGCTGGCGGCAACGCGTTCGATGGCGTGATCGAGCACGGCGTCATCGATCTGGAGCGCGGTTTCACGCGCCAGTTGCAATTGCGCGCGCTCGACGATCAATTGCTCGAGAATCTGGCGTTCGAGTATTTCGTCGGGCGGCAATTGCACGTTCTGACCTTGCAACTGGCGGCGAATCTGGGCGACGCGCTCGTTCAACTGGAGCACGGTGATGACTTCGCTGTTGACCACGGCGGCAATGCGGTCGACTTCTTGTACCGCCGATATGGCCGACGTCGACAGCAACAGGGCCAGCAGCAGGGCGCAGGTCGATCCGGCAACGGCGCGCGTGCGGGGTCGGGGCGGGATACGGTTCATGGGCATTCCGGACAGATGATGATGGATGTATTTATTCGGTTCCGAACACGCGGTTGGCGGCAGGGTCGTTGATCGTGCCATAACCGGGCACGCTGCGCTTGATCAGGCTGACCGGGCTGGAGCCGATACTGGCCAGATCGTTGAGTTCGAGCTGGATGAAGAAAGCCTTGGTCACTTCGTCCTCGCGCGTGGCGAAGCGGTGCAGCGCCGCGCGCAGCACCCAGCAGCCGCCATCGTATTCGATTCCGCCGATCGCCTCGGTCAGGCGTTTGTCCTTGAGCGATTCGGTCAGGCGCGCGACGCCATACCACTTGCCTCCCAGCGGCCATTGTCCGGAAATGTCGAGGTCGCGCAGGATGTTGCGCGTGTAGCGGTAACTGACGTTCAGGGCGCGCGCGAAACCGGGGTTGTAACGCCAGGTGGCATTGAAACGTTCGACTTGGTGGTCAAGGGTGTTGTATTGCCACAGCGATTCGATCGAACTGTGCGCGCTGATTTGTCCGCTCATCCCGGCAAGCACGTCGGTGCGGCGGCTCGCGCGCGGCGCTTCGAGCACGACCGGCGCGCCATATTCGTTACGGTAACTGAGCGTGACCTGCTGATCCTCGAAGTAATAACGCTGCCCGAGCAGGAAGCTCAGACGCTCGATGCCCGTGGCGGGGTCGATCAGGCGTGAGGTGACCGCCGCGGTGATCTGGTTGGCGTCGGCGATGCGGTCGCTGCCGGTATAGAGGTTCTCGGCGAAGATCTGCGCGAAACCAAAGTCATAACGGCTGGTGTCGAACAGCGGAATATCGTCCTGGCGGCGATAGGGTGCATTGAGGTAATAGAGCCGCGGCTCCAGGGTCTGGATGAAATCCGCACCGAAGAGATGGGCTTCACGCTCCAAGGTTACCCCCGCATCGACCGAGAAGACCGGCACCGAGCGCGTGATCGATTCGCGCATGCCGGGCAAATCGCCGTTGCGGTCGATATCGTAGCGGGTGTAATGCAGGCCGAATTTCGGGGTGATGTAGTACCCCGGATACTGGAAAGGCAGCGATAGCTGTGGATAGGCCACGAAACGCGAAGCATCCGGTTTGTGATCGTCGGGATGGGAAAACTTGACGTATTCGCTGCGCAGCGCGAGATCCAGCCCACCGAATTCATTGGGCCGCAAGGCGGTAAACAAGATTTGTGGCAAGCGCCGGTAAGGCGTGAGCACGGGGTTGTCCGGGTCGGGGCTCAGGGTCTGGTAGCTTTGCGCCAGCGCCGAAACATTCCACCAGCCGCCGCCGACATAGGCCAGCCTCCCTTCGCGCAGTAGGTTGACCTTGGAGGCCACCGATACCCGGGTGCTCAGGTCTTCGAAGTATTCATCGTCGGAGACCGCGTTGATGTCCAGCGAGCCATACAGCGTCGGCGTCAGCCATTGCTGGTGTTGCAGGGAGCCGAGAGAACGCTCCTTGCCGCTCACATTGTCCCTGGGCAGCCACTCCGCCCGCGCGGAGCCTTGGTAGGTCTCGCCGAGATAGCGCGCTTCGCCCCCCAGTTGCAAGCCGCGCCGACTCATGAAACGCGGAGTGAATGTGACATCGTAATTGGGGGCGATGTTCCAGTAATATGGTACGGTGAGATCGAACCCGGTCTTGTTCGATGAGCCGATGGTCGGCGGCAAAATCCCCGACTGGCGCTGGCCGACCAGGGGAAACTCCGCCCAGGGCACCCAGAAGAGCGGCACATCCTTGAACATCAGGGTGCTGTTGCGGGCCATGCCGATTTCGCGGTCGTAATCGAGGGAGAGCTCGCCCGCCTTGAGATACCAGTCCGGATTGGGGGCCTTGCAGGTCGACCAGGTCGCGTTTTCGGCCCGATATTGGTTTTCACCTTCGAAATGCAGGGCATCGGCATGTCCGCTGCCCGAAATCACCCGGGGCAATTCACCTTCTTCGAGCGGTTCCCTGCGGCGGCTGATCGCATAGACCGGCGACTGGAATTCCCCGGTCTGCTCGCCCACCACCAAGCGCGCCGCGGGCCCCGACATTTCGCTGTCGCCATGACGCAAGCGCACGTTGCCCTCGGCCTGCGCTTCATCGAGCGGCTCACGGTAGATCAGGCGGTCGGCGGTCAGCACCAGCGCGTCATGCTGCAATTCGGCCTCGCCTTCGGCCACCACTTCCACCGCGCGGGTGCCGTAAATGCGCAACGCGGAAATGCCGGTCGAACCGGGCTGGGGCGGTGTCGGTGGCGTCAGCGGCGTCGGCGGCGTCAGCGGCCCGGCAGCCGATGGCGGGGGAAAAGAGACAGAAGCTTCGGGCTCGGGCGCCGGCAGTGATTGCGGCGATCTCTCTTCCATCGGCGCGACCGCTGCCGGAGGTTCCGCGGGGACGATCTCCTCCGCGTCAGGCTCATCCCGCGTCAGCGGCATGATCGTGATTTCCCGCACCGGCGCCGCCTCGGCCTCCAGCGGCACATTCAAGTCAGACGGCAGCGCGGCACGCTTCGTGGAGGTATTGCCGCGCAGCAGATCGGGCGAGACCACCAAGGCAGGCAGTTTCTCCCCCCAGGACAACCCCGGCATGCAGCACAGCAAAAGCGGAATCAGTCGCATCCGCGTTTTCAGAGCCAGATCAGGCAAAGCGTTCCCCATGAGCACCTTTGATAGAATCGCGGGATTTTACACGAACCCGCACGCGGGGCTGCCTTGACTCAAAACACACGTATCGACCAACTCCGGATTTGGCTCGCCCGGCAACTCCCCGACACGCCGTTCGAACTCGCCCCGGCCTCGTCCGACGCCAGTTTCCGCCGTTATTTCCGCCTCACCTTCGCCGACGGGCGGCCCGGCCAGATCGTCATGGACGCGCCGCCCGAACGCGAAGACTGCCGCCCCTGGCTCGCCATCGCGGCGCTGTTCCGCGACGCGGGCGTCCACGTCCCGGCCGTGCTCGCCGAAAATCCCGACGAGGGCTTCCTGCTGATCGAAGATCTGGGCAAGGTCACCTACCTCGATGCGCTGCGCGCCGCCACGCCACGCGATGCCGCCCATCTCTATGCTGATGCTATCGGCACCCTGCTCGTCCTCCAGACCGCCAGCCGTCCAGCAATCCTTCCGGAATATTCGGATGAATTGCTGCGCCGCGAGTTGGCGCTCTTTCCCGAATGGTACATCGCCCGTCACAAGGGCATGAAACCCGATGCTCGGGACGATGCCATGCTGTCCGAAGTCTTCGAGCAAATCGTCGCCGTCAACCTCGCCGAACCCCGGGTATTCGTCCATCGTGATTTCCACTCCCGCAACCTGATGCATCTCGCCGCCGACGCCAACCCCGGCGTGATCGACTTCCAGGACGCGGTCTACGGCCCGATCACCTACGATCTGGCCTCCCTGTTCAAGGACGCCTACATCGACTGGGAAGAGGATTTCACCCTCGACCTCCTCGCCCGCTACTGGGAGATGGCGCGCAAGCTCGGTCTGCCGGTCCGCGCGGATTTCGCCGATTTCCACCGCGATTTCGAATGGATGGGCGTGCAGCGTCATCTCAAGGTGCTCGGCATATTCGCCCGTCTCCACCACCGCGACGGCAAGGACGGCTACCTTGCCGACATGCCGCGAGTCATGTCTCATCTGCGCAGGACATGCGGACGTTACCGCGCTTTGGGCCCCTTGCTCAAACTGCTCGACCGCCTCGACCCGGTGACGGTTGAACATGGCTATACATTTTGAGCAAACGGCAACCGGCCCCACTGTCGCCGTCATCGCTACTACCTGTCATTCGAGCGAGGCCGAGTCATAAAAGACATCCTTGAACGACAGGAATGGATAGCCGGAACCAAACTCCGAACGCGGCTTTTGGACAAGCCAGAACTGAACTCGTAAAGCTCACCAAGTGAGATACGCGGCCACTCGGACGCCATAATCCATCCCCGATTTGTTGCAAACGGTGGCATCTCGTGAGGGCGACGCATGCGTCGCCCCTACATCTCCAATTACCGTATCTGTTGCACTCATTTCACGAGGACAGCAGTACATGCCTTATAGTTCCGCTTTCCGTGTCCTGACCGAGGCTGATTCATGTCCTTGCTCCGTTCCCCGATTGCAGTTTTCTTCGTCCGGCGCTCGTCTCCGACCAAAGGCGATCCGCCATGATTCTTTCCGAGATCTGCATCAAGCGCCCGGTATTCGCCACCGTGCTGTCGTTGATGGTGTTGCTGGTCGGGCTGATGTCGTATTCGCGGCTCACGGTGCGCGAATATCCCAATATCGATGAGCCCATCGTCACTGTCGATACCATCTACACTGGCGCGAGTCCCGAGATCGTCGAATCGCGCGTCACCAAGCCGCTGGAAGATTCGCTCGCGGGTATCGAAGGGGTGGATGTGCTCTCGTCGATCAGCCGTTCCGAGCGCAGCCAGATCACGGTGCGTTTTCGCATCGAACGCGATGCGGATAGCGCCGCCGCCGATGTCCGCGATCGCGTCTCCAGGGTGCGCAGGCGTTTGCCCGATGACATCGACGAACCGGTGATCGCCAAGGTCGAGGCCGACGCCAATCCGATCATCTGGCTGGCGTTTTCAAGCGATCGCCACGACCAGATGGAGATGAGCGACGTTGCCAACCGCATCGTCAAGCCGCGCCTGCAAACCTTGCCGGGCGCGGCGGACGCACGGATATTTGGTGAGCGGCGCTATGCGATGCGTATCTGGCTCGACCGTGCCCGCCTTGCCGCCTTCGGCCTCACGCCGCAGGATGTCGAGAACGCCATCACGCGCCAGAACGTCGAATTGCCCGCAGGACGGATCGAGAGCCGCGAACGCGAGTTTGAGGTCGTGGCCCACACCGATCTCGCCGATCCGGCGCAGTTCGGCGCCGTGGTCGTGCGCCAGGCCGTCACGCCCGACGGTTATCCGGTGAGACTGCGCGATCTGGGGCGGATCGAAATCGCTCCCGCCAACCTGCGCAGCGAAGTGCGTTTCATGCAACGGCTTTCGATCTCGCTCGGCCTCATCAAGCAATCCACCGCCAATCCGCTCGATCTCAAACGCGAACTGGTCAAGATGCTGCCCTCGCTCGAAGCGGAATTGCCGGACGGCATGACGATGACCGTCACCAACGATTCGACGGTGTTCATCGAACGCTCGATCGCCTCGGTGTTTTCCGCCGTTTGGGAGGCGGTGTTGCTGGTGGCGGTGGTCTGCCTTTTCTTCCTGCGCAACTGGCGCGCGATGCTGGTGCCGTTGGTGACGATTCCCGTCTCGCTGGTCGGCGCTTTTGGGTTGATGTACGCCGTCGGGTTTTCGGTCAATACCCTGACCCTGCTCGCGCTGGTGCTGGCGATCGGCTTGGTGGTGGATGACGCCATCGTCGTATTGGAAAACATCTTCCGTCACATCGAAGACGGCATGCCCCGGATCGAGGCCGCTTTCCGGGGCGCGAAGGAAATCGGTTTCGCGGTGGTGGCGATGACCATCACCCTCGCCGCCGTCTACGCGCCGGTCGCGTTCATGACCGGGCGCACCGGCAAGCTGTTTACCGAATTCGCGCTCACGCTCGCCGGGGCCGTGCTCGTCTCGGGGTTCGTCGCGCTCACCCTGTCCCCGATGATGTGCTCGCAACTGTTGCGTCACGAGCGCAAGCATGGCCTGCTCTACAACGCCATCGAAAAATTTCTCGTCTGGCTCATCGAAAGCTACCGCCGCGCGCTCATCCGGATGCTCGGCTTGCGCTGGGTGGTGCTGGTCGCGTTCGCGGCGGTCGCCGGGTTGGCCGCCGTGCTGCTCGGGCAATTGAAATCCGAACTCTCGCCCATCGAGGATCGCGGCCGCATCATGGTGCAATTCAGCGGCCCGGAAGGGGCGACCATCGACTACATGACGCGCTATGCCGCGGAAATCGGCGATATTTTCGCCACGACCGCCGATGTCGAAGGCTATCAGGTGATGGCGGGCACGCCGACGGTATCGCAGGGCAGGAGTTTCATCAGTTTTGTCGATTGGTCGCAGCGCAAACGCAAGACCACGGAAATCGCTGCCGAAATGCAGCCGCGCCTGGATGCCATCACCGGCGTCAATGCTTTCTCGATCCTGCCCGCCGCCTTCGGCCAAAGCCCGCGCACGCGGCCCGTGAGTTTCGTCGTCACCTCGTCCGGTTCCTGGGATGAACTGGCGCGCGTCACCGATCTGCTGCTCGAGGCCATGCGCGAGCATCCAGGATTCAGGTCGCCCGACACCGATCTGAAACTCACCAAGCCGGAGCTGGCGGTTTCCGTCGACCGCGACAAGGCCGCCGATCTTGGCATCTCGATCGATGTCATCGGCCACACGCTCGAAACCATGCTTGGCGGCCGTCAGGTGACGCGATACAAACAGGATGCCGAACAATACGACGTCATCGTCCAGGTCGACGCCGGCGATCGCACCGATCCGCGCGACATTCACGACATTTTCGTGCGCGGCAAGAACGGCCAGATGGTGCCGCTCTCCAACCTCGTCACCGTGGAGGAAACGGTCAGTCCGCGCGAACTCAACCATTTCAGCCAGCGTCGCGCCGTGACGATCACCGCCAACCTCGCGCCCGATTTCGCCTTGGGCGAAGCGCTCGCCTGGATGGAAAACACCGCCAGCCGCATCCTGCCGCCGGGCTTTTCCACCGATTACGACGGCATGTCCCGCGAGTTCAAGACCAGTTCGGCCAGTCTCGCGCTGACCTTCGTGCTCGCGCTCGCTTTCATCTATCTCGTCCTGTCGGCGCAGTTCGAGAGTTTCATCGATCCCTTCATCATCATGCTCACCGTGCCGCTGTCGATGGCGGGCGCGTTGGGCGCGCTGTGGCTGACGGGCGGCACGCTCAATGTCTACAGTCAGATCGGGCTGGTCACGCTGATCGGCCTCATCACCAAGCATGGCATCCTCATCATCGAATTCGCCAACCAATTGCGCACTACGGGCAAAGGCGTGTTCGACGCGGTGGCCGAAGCCGCCGTCCTGCGCCTGCGCCCGATCCTGATGACCACGGGCGCGATGGCGCTGGGCGCGATTCCGCTCGCGCTCGCCACCGGCGCCGGAGCCGAAAGCCGCCAGCAGATTGGCTGGGTGATTGTCGGCGGCATTTTGTTCGGTACTTTTTTCACGCTGTTCGTGGTGCCGACGGTCTATACTTTGATAGTGCGCGGGTCGGGTTCACGCGTTGTTGCTTCTTACCCGGTCGATGCGCAAGACAGGAGATGATCATGGTTGATACCTCGTTGCGACTTCAAGGCGCTGACCTCAACGGTTTGCAACAGAGCGCGCGCAGCCCGGCGCTTGATGCGCCGCGTGAGCGTCAAACGCGGGAGACCGCCGCGCAACCGGCGGCACTGCCTTCCGTGCAGGTGAGTATCAGCGAAGCGGGCCGTGCGGCGATAAGAGCCGAAACGGCCAACACACCCGAAGCCAACGCGGTACGTCCGGCGGATGCCGTACCCCAGCGTGGCCCCTCGACGCCCGTGCGCGCGCCTGAGCAGGCGCAGGATGTTCGTACCGGATCTCCCGATGGCGCATCCGCTCGCGTAGCGGTGGAGCGTTACCTCGAGAACGCCGCAGACGCCGCACGCCCGGCTGGACAAGCGGCGCCAACGTCGGTGCGTGTGGCTGCCTGATGCGTTTGCGCGCCATGGTCCAGGGTGTATGCCTTGCTGCTTGGGCGCATGTGTTTTCCTCAAGTGGCGCCTGATGTGCGCTTTCTGACGGCGTATCGGTTCATCCGGTACGCCGCTTTATCTTGTCTGTCCCGATCCAATAAACACTGGATGCGGCACGGCAAACCGATGGCACAGAAATCACTCAGGCCGTCTGGAAGAGTATTATGGAAGGCAGTTTCAAGGTGCACCCATGAAAACGAAACAACTCTGGCACATGTATTACTCAGGCATGGATGCCGTAGAACTTGAAAAGTCCTGGGTAGAAGAAGTAGCGAGCAAAGAATTCTGTCCGCACTGTGAATCTCCTTTACGTGGCGAAGAATATTGCCCGGATGTCCCGTTACTGCAAAAAATACCCAGGAACATGGACATGTTTTTTATGTACTATGGGCTGGG
>JAITCV010000240.1 GCA_031282905.1 Azoarcus sp.
CGCCAGCGCGGTGCTGCCGGAAATCAATCTCCAGTTGTCGCCCTGGACAGTCGTCGCCCGGGAGAAAGGTTTCTTCAAGGAAGAATTCGACAAGATCGGCACCACCAAGATCACCTTGATCGCCTCGGGCTCGGCCGAACTGCTCGGCGCGGAAGCCGCGGCGGTCGGCGGCGGCGCCATCGCCATTGCCCAGCGCATGGTCTATCCGGCAACGGTTCACCGCGCCAACGGACTTGATGCTGTCGTTATATGGATTTCCGAACCTTCCAACCGCTATCGCGCCCCGATCATCGCTCGTGTCGACAACGACGCCATCAAGAGCGTCTCAGACCTCGACGGCAGGAAACTGGGCAGCAGCCGAATCAGTTGCTACTGGTCGTCGCCGTTCGAGACCTTGAACAAGGCCGGCATTCCGCTCGACTCCCGGCTCAAGCAGGGGCGGGTGCGCTACGAATCGATCGACAATCCGTCGGTCGCGGTCTCGGCGGTACTTTCGGGCGCGGTCGACGCCACGGCCGGGCACCTGGCCGCGGGCCAGTTCACCGGGCCGTGGCTGTCCGGAAAACTCAAGGTCGTCGCCCGTTCGGGGGATGATGATGTTTACGTCAATTACGGCGGCAGGGTGACCTATTTCGCGCGGCGCGATTTCGCCGAAAAATATCCGGCCGTGGTCAAGGCTTTCCTCGCCGCGCGTGAACGCACCCGCGAATGGGCCTATGACCACGTCGATGAAGCGGCGCAGATCATCGCCAAACAGACTCGCGTGCCGCTTGAAGTCGCCAAATTCCAGATCACCCATCTGGGGCAATGGGAATTCATGGCGGGCGAACCCAATGCCGAGCGCGCCCGCAATGCAATCCGCCAATTCCAGAAATGGTATATCGACAATGGCGACGATATCCTGGTCGATCATCACCTGACCGAGGCGCAAATCGTTTCGTTTATCGATGGGCGCTTTTTCGTCGGCGGCGAATATTCAATCTACCGTTAGCATTCAGGGGACAGATACGGGAAACAGATTGGGCGGAGACGGTCTGTTTCCTGTCCACTGTTTCTCGATGGGAGATATCGGTGACAGTAAACACAGGAACCGTAGTTGCAGGAAGCGCGATATTGGATCCCTCCACAAACAGCGCGTTCAATCCGTCGGCCGCGCCCGCTGCGGCCACGCCAACGCTCACGCCCATATCGGATACCAGCGCAGCAAAACGGCCGCGCAACGCGAAAGGCTTTTTCCGTGGCGGCGGCTATATTGGCATCATCCTCCCCATCCTCATCATCGGGCTGTGGCATGAATCGGCGAATCGCGGCTGGGTCGACGCGGTTTTCCTGCCGCCGCCGCTTGAAGTCGTCAAGGAATCCTGGCTGATGCTCACCGAACAGGATTTGCTGCATGATTTCTGGATCAGCATTTCCATCGTCGGGCAGGCATTTGTTTACGGCAGCGTATTGGCAATTTCATTGGGGCTGGTCGCCGGACTGTCCCGCAAGGTGGAACTTTTCTTCGCCCCGACCCTGAACACGCTTCGTCATATCCCCAGTGTGGCGTGGCTGCCGCTCATCGTCTTGTGGCTGGGGTTGGGCGCGCCAGCAAAAATACTCGTGCTCGCCAAATCGGTGTTTTTCCCGGTATTCCTGAATACCTTGCAGGCCATCCGTCACGTCGACAAAAACTATATCGAATTGTCGCGGGTACTCACCCTGTCACGCTGGAAAATGGTGAAAAGAGTCATCCTGCCCGCGGTATTGCCAAGCATCGCGGTTTCCCTGCGCTATTCGGCTGGCCTTGCCTGGGCGCTGGTCGTCGTGGCGGAAGGGCTGAGCGGATTGGAAGGGCTGGGTTTCCTGATCTTTCGAGCCCAGGGTTTGTTGCTCACCAAGCAATTGCTGGTATGCATGATCGCCATCGGTATGGTTGGATTCGTGATCGATCGTGGTTTGTATCTGCTGCAACGGCGGGTGACGCGCTGGAAAGTGGCGTTTGAAGGTTGAATGATTTTTCCGAATGAGCTTTTCCTTCGCCAGAATCATTCCCGCAAGGTTTTGGAAATGAACTTCACAGGAAGATCATCATGGCCGTACCCGGTCTGCTCGAAATCCGTAATGTCTCCAAATATTACAATATCCCCGAACGCCCGCTGCTCCAGGTACTCGACAACACAAGCTTTTGCGTGGAGCCGGGCGCATTCGTCTCCATCGTCGGACCGTCCGGTTGCGGCAAGTCGACTTTATTGCGGCTGATTCTCGGCCTGGACGATGATTACCAGGGCGATATCCTGCTTCATGGCGAACGCATCGTCGGCCCGAGCCTGTCACGGGGCATCGTATTTCAGGATCATCGCCTGCTCCCCTGGCTCACCCTGGAGCAAAACGTCGGCCTCGCCCTGGAAAACGTCAAGCGCCCCGCCCGTGACAAGGCAAAGACCGTGCGGGAACACATCGATCTGGTGGGCTTGCATGGCTTTGAGAAATCCTATCCTCACCAGCTTTCGGGCGGCATGGCGCAGCGCGCGGCCATTGCCCGCGGCCTGGTCAACCGTCCCGAAATCCTGCTTCTCGATGAACCCTTCGGCGCGCTGGACGCGATCACCCGCATCCGCCTGCAAGCGGAGCTACAGCAAATCTGGCGGGTCGAGGGCATCAGCATGGTGCTGGTCACCCATGATGTGGAAGAAGCGATCTTTCTTTCCCACAAGATCATCGTCATGAATGCCAATCCGGGCCGGATCGCAAGGGAAATACTTGTTGATTTGCCATCACCGCGCGATCGCGCAAGCAATGCGTTCAATGAGATTCGCCGGGAGGTTTTCTCTCTCATGGGAGAAAGCACTGTCCTGTCTTTGGCGGCGTGAGCCGTCGTTTATTCCTGGAATGATGAACATGAGCAATCAATTGTTGACGCCGGAGGCCGCGCTGGAGACAGCCCGCGGACTTGCCACTGAATTTGCGCGTACCGCGGTCGAGCGCGATGCGCGCGGGGGAATTCCCCAGGCCGAACGTGACGCCATCCGGCGCAGCGGCTTGCTGACTTTCGCAATTGGCAAGGAATTCGGCGGCTCCGGGGGGAGCTGGACGGATACGCTGGCAATCGTGCGCGAATTCGCCCGCGTCGATAGTTCGATTGCCCACCTTTTCGCTTTTCATTATTACCAATTGGCCACGGTGCGTCTGTTCGGCAATACCCGGCAATGGCAGAATCTGCACCGCCAGACCGTCGAACAGGGCTGGTTCTGGGGAAATGCGCTCAATCTTCTCGATCACAGCGCCAGCGCGACCGCGCGCGCCGATGGCACTTATGAATGGAACGGACGCAAGAGTTTCGCCACCGGAACAGCCGATGCCGATTACATCACCCTCACCGGAATCGATGATTCCGGCAAAACCCTGGTCGCCGCCATTCCGGCGCGGCGCGCAGGCATCAGCATCCTGGATGATTGGGACAACATCGGCCAGCGCCAGACCAGCAGCGGTACGGTTGTTTTCGACAAGGTGGTGGTTCATGCCGATGAACTCCTGATCGATCCCGGTCCGTTTTCATCGCCTTTTGCCAGCGTGCGCGCCGTGATCGGCCAATTGGTATTCGCCAATCTGTTTCTCGGCATTGCCGATGGCGCGTTCGATACGGCGCTGCATCACTTGCGCCAGAAAGAAAGCACGCCATGGTTTGAATCACTCGCCCCCAGCGCGCAGAAAGATCCTTTCGTGCTCCGTCATTTTGGCGAACTCCTGGTAAAACTCGAAGGCGCTCGCGCCCTCACCGAAAAAGCCAACACCCTGATCGACCCAGCATGGACAAAGGCCACGGCGCTGACTGCCGAAGAACGCGGCGAGTTCGCCGTCGCGGTGGCAAAGGCCAAGGTTGCGACCACGCAAACCGGGCTGGAAGTGGCGACACGGATTTTCGAGCCGCTTGGCGCGCGCGCAACCACGGCAAAACTCGGCTACGACCGTTATTGGCGCAATCTGCGCACCCAGACGCTGCACGATCCGGTGGATTACAAGATTCTCGAACTCGGCGACTGGATATTGAATGGGCAACTGCCACCGCCGTCGATGTATTCGTGATTCTTTTCGCGCCCGCCACGCCGCTGTTGCCACGCAGTTATCACACAGTTATCGCGTATTTACCACGCATTTACCACGCATTTACCAGTGTGGCGGAATCTCGTCTTCCGGGCGCAACCGTGCCGCCGGTACATGGAATTGCCGCGCCAATTGCAGCATTTGCGCCTGCAACTGGTCGATCAGCCGTTGCTGCCGGTAAATGGCCTGGTTGAGCGCGTCGATCTGGTCTTCGGCCAACATCAAACGGGATTCGAGGCGCTCCAGACGCTCATCGCTCATTCCTGAATTTCCTCGTCCGCCGTGGCATCCGCCATTCTGGTCATGCTGGCCGCCATTTCCGCCGCCAGCATGTTCTCCCGACTCTCCGGCGTCTCCAGGCTGATGCGGCCGAGCACGCCACTGCGGTAATCGGTGAGGAAAACATTGGCTGCCTTTTCCAGATCGAGCACGCCGCCTTTTTGCACGCAGCCACGATGACGGGCGATGATTTCGAGCAAGGCTTCGCCGTCGAGTCCCGCCGCGTCGATACGATAACGGGCGGCAAGCAACGCGGGATAGCGCACCAGCAGGATGTCGCCCAGGCGCGCCGCGACTTCCTCGTCGATCACGGCGTTGCGGCCAATGGCATGGCTGGCGGCAAGCATGAAGCCATCGGCATCATGCTCGATCTTGGGCCACATCAGCCCGGGGGTATCGGTCAATGTCATGCCCGGCCCGAGATCGAGGGTCTGCTGGCCTTTCGTCACCGCCGGCTCATCGCCGACCTTGGCCACGCGGCGCTTGAGGAGCGCGTTCATCAAGGTGGATTTGCCGACGTTGGGAATGCCGGCCAGGATCATGCGCAGCGGCTTGACGCCATCATCGCGGTGCGGCGCGAGCTGGCGGGCGAGCGCCGGAATGCGCGCCACTTCGCCCGGCTTCCTGGCTGAAATCGCCACCGCTCGCACGCCGGGGCGGGCGTTGTAAAACGCCATCCAGGCGCGGGTCGCGTCGGGATCGGCAAGGTCGGCTTTGTTGAGAAGCTTGAGACAGGGGCGGTTCCGGAAGCGGCGCAATTCATCGATCATCGGGTTGCTGCTGGCTTCGGGCAGGCGCGCATCGGTCACTTCGATGACAACATCAATCGCCGCAAGCGTCTCGGCGAGCTTGCGGCGCGCGGAATTCATATGGCCGGGAAACCACTGGACAGTGGGCATGGGGCGACGGTGACAGGCAAAAGGCTACATTATCCCACCAGCGGCTTCGCCTTGCGCCAGCACACGGCAAACTCACTTTGTACCTGGCAAAAAACTTGACAGCACACACGGCGGCTCTGTCCTCCGCCCGCAGCTTCCTGACATTCATTTTTCATCGACGGTGGCCCCGTTTGAGGAGCGGGTGCATTTTTGCAACATGCAGACCGACAGCATCAACCGATCGTCACGCCGAAGCCCGCCGCGCACGCGAAATCGGGCTGCTGCTGGCACAGGGCATTTTCGGCAAGCATGCATTCATATCCGGATCACAAGAAACTCACAGGACGAAAGCATGGATGGCGCGCGCTGTGAAACAACCCGACAAACCCCATGTCGGCAACGGGCATGTGGGGTTGGAGATGGAATTTGACGAGAAGCTTTTCCCCTCTTCGCACCTTTGAGGAGGCCAGCCATGCGACGCGCAGCGCCGGATCTGTCCCCCTGACATCTGTCCCCTGATATCCTTGGCGCCCTCGTGCCCTTTACCGGAGTCCTCCATGGAAGCAGAACGCCAGAACGCCATCGCCGAAAAACTTGCCGACCTCGACATGCGGGGGCAGGAATTACGGAGGTATCTTTGACTACGACACCAAGGCATCGAAACTCGAAGAAGTCAATCGCGCCCTGGAAGATCCGGCGGCGTGGAATGATGCCACGCGCGCCCAGGAACTTGGGCGGGAAAAGCGCCAACTCGAAGACGTGGTGCTCACCGTCAAACAGGTCACGGCCGATGCCGCGAGTCTGAAAGATCTGTTCGAACTCGCCGAAGCCGAAGAAGACGACAATACCTTCGAAGCAATCGCCGCCGATCTCGACGACCTCGCGGCCACGATCGAACAACTCGAATTTCGCCGCATGTTTTCCCATCCAATGGATTTCGCGAACTGCTTCATCGAAATCCAGTCCGGCGCGGGCGGCACCGAAGCGCAGGATTGGGCCGGTATGCTGGAACGCATGTATCTGCGCTACGGCGAGAAAAAAGGCTATACCGTCGAATTGCTCGAAGAAACCGAAGGCGAGGTCGCGGGCATCAAGAACTGCACGATCAAATTTTCGGGAGAGTATGCCTATGGTTTTCTACGTACGGAAACCGGCATTCACCGCCTGGTGCGCAAATCGCCATTCGACTCCAACGCTCGCCGCCATACCAGTTTCAGTTCGGTATTCGTCTATCCCGAAGTCGACGATTCGATCGAAATCGAAATCAACCCCGCCGATCTCAGAATCGACACTTTCCGCGCCTCGGGCGCGGGCGGTCAGCACATCAACAAAACCGATTCGGCGGTACGCATCACCCACATTCCCACCAACACCGTGGTGCAATGCCAAAATGACCGTTCGCAGCACCGCAACAAGGACGAGGCCATGAAAATGCTGCGCGCGCGCCTCTATGAACTGGAATTGCGCAAACGTCAGGCTGAACAGCAAAAACTCGAAGACGAAAAAAGCGATATCGGCTGGGGCCATCAAATCCGCTCCTATGTGCTCGACCAATCGCGCATCAAGGATTTGCGCACCCACTACGAAGTCGGCAACACCCAGGCCGTGCTTGACGGCGATCTCGACGATTTCATCGCCGCCAGCCTGAAACAAGGAGTATGAGATGACCGCCAAGGACAGGCCGCTTTCCTTCGATACCCTGTGCATCCAGGGCGGTTACGCGCCCAAATTCGGCGAGCCGCGTATCCTGCCGATCATCCAGGGCACCACCTACAAATACGATGACATCGACCATGTCAACCGCATCATGACCTTGCAGGATTTCGGCCACAAATACAGCCGGACGAGCAATCCGACCGTGGCCGGGTTCGAGGCCAAGATCAATCAACTGGAAGGCGGCGCGGGCGCGGTGGCTACCGCTTCCGGACAGGCGGCGACCTTGCTTGCCATTGCCAGCATCGTGCGCACGGGCGACCACATTCTCGCCGCTTCTCAACTCTATGGCGGCACCTTCACGCTGTTCAATTCGACCCTGAAGAAATTCGGCGTGACGGCCAGCTTTTTCGAGCCGGATGCGCCCGCGCGTGAAATCGAACAACTATTCCGCCCGGAAACCCGCGTGCTGTTTGGCGAGACGCTCGGCAATCCCGGCCTTGCCATTCTCGATTTCGACAAACTCTCCGCCCTCGCCCGCCAGCATGGCGTGCCTTTCATCGTCGACAACACGCTGGCGACGCCTTTTCTTTGCCAGCCATTTCGCCACGGCGCGAACATCATCATTCATTCGGCGACGAAATATATCGACGGCCACGCCACCAGTGTGGGCGGCGTGGTCATCGACGGCGGCAATTTCGATTGGACGAACGGCCAATTTCCCGATTTCACCACCCCCGACCCGACCTACAACGGCGTCATCTATACGGAAAAATTCCCGCAATCGCCATTCCTGTTCAAGGCGCGCGCCCAATTCCTGCGCGATTTCGGCGGCTGCCTGAATCCCATGAACGCTTTTTTATTCAATCTCGGGCTGGAAACCCTGCATCTCAGGATGCCGCGCCACGGTGAGAACGCACTCGCGCTCGCCCGTTTCCTGACGACCCATCCCCAGGTCGCCTGGGTGAATTACCCCGGCCTCGATTCGAACGGCAAACAGCGGATCAGCCGCTATTTCAAGCATGAGAACGGCAGCGGCATCCTGACCTTCGGCATCAAGGGCGGCATCGACGCCATTCGCCGCTTCGTGAAAAAGACCCGGGTCGCGGCGTTGGTCGTGCATATTGGCGATGCCCGCACCGGCATATTGCACCCCGCCTCGTCCACCCACGCGCAAATGGACGAAGCACAACTGCGCGCCGCCGGCATCACCCCGGACATGGTGCGCGTTTCGGTCGGCATCGAGGATGTCGCCGATCTGATCGCCGATTTCGATCAGGCGCTCACCAACTGAAATGGGCAAAAAGACATGCCAGACGAAATCATCCGCTGCGATTGGGCAAACGCGAATCTACTCACTCAGCAATATCACGACCACAAATGGGGCATTCCCGTGCACAATGAGCGGGAACTCTTCAAGATGCTCATCCTTGAAGGACAGCAGGCGGGATTGAGTTGGTCGACCATCCTGAAAAAAATGGATACGCTATGCGCGGCATTCGATGACTTCGACCCCAGGATACTGGCCGGATACGGCGATGCCAAAGTGGAGCAATTGCTCCAAGACCCCGGCATCATCCGCAATCGCCTCAAGATAAACGCGGCCATCCAGAACGCCAAAGCCTATTTCAAACTTTGTGAACATCACGGTTCACTGGACGCTTTTATCTGGGCCTATGTCGACGGCAAACCCATCATCAATGAGTGGAGCGAAATGAAACAAATACCCGCAAGAACCGGACTTTCCGATACGATCAGCCAGGATTTGCAAAAATATGGCTTCAAGTTCGTCGGCTCCACCATCGCATATGCCTTCATGCAATCAGTGGGCCTGGTCAATGACCATCTGCTCTCCTGCCATTTCCGGCGCTGAAGCATCCACGCCCTTCACCCCTCGCCATGTCCCATTTCCATCAAGATATTCCCACTACTCGATACCTGGCGCTCGCCGCCGCGCCGAAACATCTGCGCGAAAGCCTGAGCATTCACGTCACCGAACACGCCTTCCTGCCCAACGTGGATGAAATCCTGGGTGATTGGGTTGCCACCATCGCCACCCCCGCTTTCAAACTGATTCGCCAACGGCAAGGCGCGCAAAACGCATTTTGCAGCATTGGTACCGGCGTGGGATTGGACGCGCTTGCCGCCATCGAAATCCTCGACGCCACCCAGATCGGCATCACCGATGTGCATGAAGACGTGGTGGCCGCCGCCGTCGACAATATCCGCCGCAATTTGCGCGAACCCCGGCGCATCGAATTGGCCGCAGGGCATGGCGATTTGTTGGAACCCCTCGACGCGCGACATCCGCGTTACGACCTGATTTACGAAAATCTGCCCAATATCCCGATTGCCGACGCCGGGGAAATTGCCACGGCACGCAAAAGCTCCGGACACATTCCCGCCCGGCAAGAAACCATTCCCGAACTCATGCGCCGCAATCTCCTCTCCCTGCATTACGTCGCGCTCCTGAAAGCAAAGGAATTCCTCAAACCCGGCGGCGCGGTGCTCTCGCTCATCGGCGGACGCATTCCGCTCGATCTATTCCACGAAATGGGACGGCTTACCGGCTATCACGCGGAAATCTTCACCTACGGCTGGAAAATCCAGACCGACCCGGAAGAAATCATCGGCGGTCACATCCAGCAACAGGAAGCCGGCTTCGGTCCCTATCATTTCTATCGCGCCAACCGGCTCGCGGAAGTCTTTTCCGGCATCGGCCTACAGGATTCTGGCCAACGCGCGCGCGAAATCGAACAAAGTCTCGCACCCGACGCTCTTTCCCCGGCGGCGGCCCTCGCCGCCTGGCAACAGGGCGAAACGATCGGGCATACCGTCGTGGCGCTGCGTTCGACGCTCACCGAACCATGACAATGACCTTATCACCCCAAGCCGCGCTGGTCGCCATCGACGCCCTGCGGCGACATTTCGCGCAACGCCTCGCCGCTCGTCGCGAACGCCCCGAAATCGCGGCGGAACTCGCCAAGGTGCTCGCCCTGCTCGACACCGTCGACTTTTCCCGCATTGACGCCGAACGCCTCGAAGCCAGCGGGCACCCGGTCGTCACCCAACTGCAAGCCCTGCCCCGCGTTCCCTCCGCGCTGGCACGACCCACGGACGCCGTGCTCGCCGCCTTCCTGCCCCACCTCGACGCCCTGCCCTGGCGCTACAGCTACGCCCCCCGCGCCGATGCGCCCGACATCGGCCATCGTATGGCCTGGGCCGAACTCGTCGGCCCCATCGCCCCCTTCAAGAGCGACGAAGTTTGCCTCGGCCTCACCGCCATCGGTCCCGGCCTGCTCTACCCCGCTCACCGTCACCCCGCCGTCGAAACCTATCTCGTCCTCCACGGCACCGCCCGCTGGACAACCGGCCAAACCACCTGCCCACACCCGCCCGGCACACTCATCCTGCATCCATCGAACATCGTTCACGCCATGGAAGCAGGCGACGAGCCCTTGCTGGCGGCCTATGCGTGGACAGGTGATGTGCATACTCTTTCAGAATATTTGAGTTGAATTCAAAAGGCAACGCCAAACACCATTCTCGCGGCGCTTTCATGAATTTCAGCCTTGACGGAAATTCATGAAAGCGCCGATGAAAACCTCCTATACTCTCCGGCATGAAGCTCACACCCATCACTGAACGATTCATCCTGCACTGGGGCGAGATGGGCGCGCGTTGGGGCGTCAATCGCACCGTGGCGCAAATTCACGCCCTCCTTTTCCTCTCCGAGCAGCCCTTGGCCGCGGACGAGATTGCCCAGACCCTGTCGGTCGCCCGCTCCAATGTCAGCATGAGCCTGAAGGAATTGCTCGCCTGGCGGCTCGTCAAGGTCACGCACCAGATGGGCGACCGGCGCGATCATTTCGAAACCTCGAAAGATGTCTGGGAATTGTTCAAACTGATTGTCGAGGGCCGGAAGCAGCGCGAGGTGGAACCGACGCTCGCCGTGCTGAACGAATTCCTGGCCAGTCCTGACCTCGCAAAAGAAACGCCGGGCGCGGCGGAGCGTATCCAAAAAACGCGCGAATTCATCCAGATCCTCACCACCTGGGCCGAGGAAATGTTGCGCCAGGAACCGGCAACGCTGATGAAACTCCTCAAGATGGGCGCGAAAGTCAGCAATTTCGTTCGTAATAAGTAGAGCAGGAATCCTGGCGGCAAAACAGGATGATGACATGAATCTGAACTCGACCTCGTTTGCGCGCATCAAGGCGCACTGGAGAGAAAATGATGCGCATTTTCTCTGGCGGGAACGAGTTCCAAAACAAAATGCCGCCACGGGGGCAAACCCCGTGGCGGCAAGAACCGCATCGACCATCAACTCAACTGGTCGATCAATTCCTGAGCCGACGCTTTCTGTACGCTTGAACCTTCGGCAACGACTTCGCGCAGCAGTTCCAGCGCGCCTTCGACATCCCCCATATCCTGATAGGCTCGCGCCAGATCAAGCTTGGTATCGGTATCGCTTTCGCTTTCGGCCACCGCGACATCCCCGCCTGATTCAGTATTGGCTGCGGTGGTGCCGACGCTGACGCCGTCGTTGTCATTATCGATGTCGAGGTCGAAATCAAGCACGCCCGGATCGAAGCTGCTTCTTTCGAGATCCAGCATGGCTTCGCCATCGCTACCCTCTCCCGGCGGCAGGATGACGGTCGCACTCATGTCGAAGCCCGGCTTTTCACCTTCGGCCTGCCCCAATTCGGGCAGTTCGAATTCAAGAGACGATGCCGAAGCGTCCGGCGGCGTGGCCGCGACGACGACAGGGGGCCTGGAAACAGGCTGCGGCGGCGGCGTAGCAGCCACATCATCGGAATCATCGATGCCGAGGTCGAAGTCGAGACCGGTATTGGTCATGCTGTTTTGTGCTGCCGTGGCCGCTACCGGCTCGGGGGGCGTAATGGTGTCCCCGCCCAGATCAAAATCGATGTCTTCATCGGAAGCACCCAAATCTACCGCCGCCGCTTCCGCCGCCACTTGGGATTCGTCAGGCAGCAGCGGTATATCATCCTCCTCGCTCTTCCCCACCCGGGTCGCCAACAGACTGCTCAAGCCGTTCTGTATGGAGAGGGTTTCTTCCAACTGCCCGGTTCCCGGGGACGGTACCGAAGCGGTGAAGTCCAGACTCGACAGGCTGGGCCCGGAATCCTTGCCCAGATCCAGCCCCTTGGCGGGAGGCGAGGTGGCAACATCTCCACTGCTCCTTTCCGTGGCGCCATAGACCGGGTTGCTGGGATCGAGCTTGCGCCCCAACTGCGCGGCCCGCTCCCAATCCCGGCCCTGGCCCCGAGTGCGTGCAAACAACTCGCTGGCCGTGGTTTCGAACTGTTTCAGGTTCTGGCGCTGCGCGTAGATTTCCAGCAGTTTTACGTAGATTGCGCCGCGATCGGGGTTCGCCTTGAGCGCGTCATTGAGGATTTCCTCGGCCTGGGTATCGCGCCCATAAGCCATGTAAACATCGGCTTCGGCAACGGGGTCCACGCCTTCATTGGTGTCGACCACGCCCACTTGGCTGAAATCCGTATGGATCACACTGCTGCTGCCCGTGGTATCCACACTCTGCCCGCCGTTATCGCCAGAGAACACCAGACTATCGCTGGTCTCGTCCGGGAACATGCTCGAAGCTTGAGCCAGACTGGTGAGCGAAGCCTCTTCCCGCTTGCGCTGCCAAGCCCGGAAACCGAAAAAGCCCCCCAGCAGCGCCACCAGTCCGCCCACGCTACCGAGCACGACTGGATCGGTGAGCGTATCGAGCAAGTCAGGCTCGTGTGTTGGTGGCGTCGGTGGCGGCGTTGTTCTGGGCGGCGGCGGCGGAGCCTTCACGATCGGGGGGGATGGCTGATCCACCACTGTCTGATCCGTTGTGGGTGGAACCGGCTGCTCGGTGGGGACTTCTGGCTGTTGCTGTGGCGCAGACGGCGGCGCGGCGGGCTCAACGGCTGGCTTCGCCGCTTGCAATTTGATCAGTTCTTGCAGGTCGGCGTTGAGCTTTTCAAGATCAGCAATCCGACTTTGGGACTCCTTGAGCGCATTGTTACTCGTAACCAGATCTATTTCCAGTTGTTTCATGCGCTCAGCATCCGCCTCCACCTTGAGCACATCAATTGGTTTAGTAGGCGCTTTGGGGGGGTCATGACGACGGACCTCGCCAGTAGTGGGGTCGCCTCCGGGCTGTGACGACGGCGCTTGTCTGGCTATCGTCGTGCGCATCTGGTTGAAATTCGCCGTTTGCAGCTTTATTTCACGCCGGGCTTCGCGAAGATCAATGGCGCGTGCCTGCTCGGCCGAAGGCACCTGCAGGACGGAATCTCTACGAATCAGGTGGAGATTGTTGTCGATGAAGGCTGATTGGTTGGCGCGGTACAACGCAATCAGCAGCTGATCGAGTTCCACGCCCGGGGGCAAGTGGGTTTTGGCCACCTTGGTGAGCGTGTCGCCAGGCCGCACGGTATATGTTCCGGCAGGCGATGTGGTTCCAGCAAACGATGCTGGGGGTGGAGACGTCGTCGAGGATGGAACCTGCGTGGTTTCGGGGCCGCTCGACGGCTGAACTGGCGTCGGCCCCGTGGGCGCCGTCGTCTCGGCAACACGGGATGGTGCGTTGATGGGCAACACGCGGGGATTGAGCACCACATCGACCGGATCGAGCAGGAAGTTATAGGCGCGCGACATGCGTCCGTCTTCCCATGCCAACTCGATCAACAGGCTGACCAGGGGCTCTTCGATCGGACGCCCGCTCGTGAGCTTCAGTATCGGTTTGCCACCACGTTTATCCACGGTCACCTTGACGCTCGACATGAATGGAGCATAAGGCACGTTTGCCTGCTGGAAGGCTTCCGTCGGCGCGACGTGCGCGACCAACGACTGCAATTCCTGCGGAGTCGCGTTTAGCTGGATTTCTGCCTGCAAGGGCTGGCCCAGATGACTCTGTACGTTAATTCCACCCAACCCGGCAGCTTGCGCACCGAGTGGTAACGAGGCGATCGCGGTGGCGACCAGGGATGCCTTCATCGACGGTTTCATAGTTGTCCTCAAACTACGCCTCTCTTCACCAACCCAAAGCCCACAAAGGGCGAAACATCAGAGACTTGGGCGAGTAATCTAGCATTTATTCGAGATAAACGCACCAACTTGTTATCTTAAAAGGAGAAATTACCGCATTCCCCTCCCCAAAACCCCCGTGCGACACTGGTTTCCGCCACGGCCCGGGGGGCTCAAAACACCTGCCGGTCAAGCTTCCAGCAGCAGGCGAAGCATGCGCCGCAACGGCTCGGCCGCGCCCCACAGCAACTGGTCTCCCACCGTGAAAGCGCCCAGGTACGTCGGCCCCATCGCCAGCTTGTGCAGGCGTCCCACCGGGACGGAAAGCGTGCCGGTCACCGCGGCCGGGGTCAGCTCCCGCTCCGAGCTTTCCCGTTCATTTGGCACGACTTTTACCCAGGAATTGGCGCTGGCAATGATGTTGACCAGCTCGTCGAGCGGCACATCCTTCTTCAGCTTGAGGGTCAAGCCCTGCGAGTGACAACGCATTGCGCCGATGCGCACGCACAGCCCATCGATCGGGATGCTGCCCGGTGTACGGAAGGCCGGCCTGCCCAAAATCTTGTTGCACTCGGCCCCTCCTTTCCACTCTTCCTTGGACTGGCCGTTGTCGACCGGCACGTCGATCCAGGGGATGAGGCTGCCGGCCAGCGCAGTGTTGCGAAAATGCCGCGTCGGGAAATCCGCCGCGCGCAAAGTTGCCGCCACCTGGCGGTCGATGTCGAGGATGGCTGAAGCCGGATCAGCCAGCAGATCGGCCACCGAAGCGTGCAAGGCCCCCATCTGCGCCAGCAGTTCACGCATGTTCTGCGCCCCGGCGCCGGAAGCGGCCTGGTAAGTCATCGCCGACACCCATTCGACGAGATCGTGGCGGAACAACCCCCCCAGGCCCATCAGCATCAGCGACACCGTGCAATTGCCGCCGATCCAGTTTTTTCCGCCCTTGGCGAGCGCGTTCTGGATGACGTCGAGGTTGACCGGATCAAGCACGATCACCGCGTCGTCGGCCATGCGCAGGGTCGAGGCGGCGTCGATCCAATGCCCGGCCCAGCCCGTGCCGCGCAGGGCGCCGAACACCGCCTTGGTGTAATCGCCCCCTTGACAGGTAACGACGATATCGCATCCTTTCAGCGCATCGATGTCATGAGCATCGAGCAGGGCTTCCGCCGCCTTGCCGCCGAAGGCTGGCGCCGCGCTGCCCGCGTTGGATGTGGAAAAGTACACCGGCGCGAAATGCGCGAAATCGCCCTCTTCCTCCATCCGCCGCATGAGCACGGAACCGACCATGCCACGCCAACCAACCAGACCGACCCGCTTCATGTTGCCTTCCTTTCGAACGAAAAACCTGCCGCGCCAACGCGCGCCATCAGCTTACACTTACATACATGCGGATGCTGCAAGATGCTCCGGGAAGGCAAGACGGAACCCGAAGCCCTCGCCGCGCAACAGGCTGGGGGTTTGAATACGCTGTCGGGCAGGAACGACCCCGCGCCCAATGACGAAAGTCCTGATCCACTCTGCTTCTCCCGGCTCATTCCTCTGTCTTCCCAGGTGTGCTTTTCTTCAATTCCCGCATGAATGCCACGAAATGCGGTTTGAATGATTCCAACAAGGGATTTTCCTTGTTTTCCATCAGCGTTTTGCCCAGCAACTTGAGTCCCAAGGCCAGCGGAGGAATATCCCGGGCAGCAAAATCGCCACGTCGTTCCAGGCGATCGAGAATAAGGAAAATGTCGTCATGATTGTCGAAATCAAATTGCAACGCACGGGACGCCATTGGCGCGGCAAGCGCGTCCAATGGTTCAAGGGTAATGCGATAGTGGTATTTTTCCATGACGAATATTTCAGATGGCGGGAAATGCCATTTTTACGGGACTCACAGGGCAAGAAGGAAAGGACATGATGTACTTTCTCCAGACAAAATGTCATCGCGCCAATACGCATTATCCGCTGCGGCTCCAGGTATTTCGAACCTCACCCGCGACAACAGCGCGCGCCATGGACGTTTCCCGAAACGCGGGATATTGCCCTGGATATGCTTTTTGCACGCAACGCTTCCGGGAGCGATATCTGGATCACAGGTTGTCATTCATTTTCCCCTTGCAGGCAGGCCAACGGTACTTTCCTTGCAGATGGGGGATTCTACCGCGCCAACAGCGCCTCGCCCAACTTGTTTACCAACGGCCGATTCGACGCGGAGAAATGAACAGCCGCTTGCTGCATCATTCCCGGGGAGCGCGGCACAATCCGGATGACCTCGTAGGCTCGCCTTGCACGTCGTTTCGCGCCTCGCAATGGCAAAATTTTTCCGCTCTCGTTTCCTGGTTCAAGGCGCGCAATTCCACACCCTCGAGCCAGTCTTCGCGATCTCTGTCCAAGGCTTCCGCCCCGCTTTGGTCGTCGGCGAGGATGAGACGTCCTGATCAGAAGCGCGGGCAATCGACGCCCACTGCTGCCCGCCGGAGAACTGCCGGACGGTGCCCGCCGCGCTCGGTCAGTCTGCCGGAAGCGGAGCAGGGACATCCGAGGAGTCGGTTCCGCAGCGTGCTCTCGTCCTCACCGGGCCCCATCAGAAAGACGTATCGACTCACGTCATAGACCAGATTCCTCATCCCGATCTGATACCTCGCCCTCGCGATCCCGATGCATCGTGCGGGGGATGCTTCCACTTCGGCATATATTCGCCATCTCCTCCAAAAGCCGCCCACACACTAAAATACAAAACCATCGACATACGAAGCCGCGGCCGTCCTCTCCGGTTGTTACATCGGGCCGAGTGTATGATACTGACCATTCAAGCGGACGCCATTTTGCGGCGCGGCTCGGCCTTGTCGGCCAAGGCTCGTTTTGCACCGTACCTGGAGAAACACATGTGCTATTTCATTGCACTGGCTTTTTGCTTTCTGTTGCCATCTCCGCAAGTACATGCTTCACGTCAACCTATATTTGAGAGGGATGCATCATGAAACTGAAACAAATGGGCGTTGCGCTCATGATGGCATTGGGGCTGTCCTGCAATGCGAGCGGAGGAACAACTGTGCTTGAGCGCCTCAGGGAAATGCACCAGATGCTCATGGATCCGGAACAAATTTTCAGCATCAGCGCCACAATGACGGAATTGGATGCGCTGGCAGCCAAAATTCCCTCAGGCGATTCGCCCGCGCGTGGCGAAGTCGATTTTCTGCGCGGCTATGTGCATGGCCGCAAGGGAGAGTCCGCAGAAGCCGTTCATTTCACCCGCGAGGCCTTGCGTATCGACGCGGTCACATCCTTTTTGACGGAAAACGACCGGAACTATGCGCTCTACAGGCTTGCGGTCAATGCAAAGGACGCCGGAGAATGGGAAATCGCCATCGATGCCTACAAACGCGTCATCCCGCGCTTTGCCCGTAACCCGGCGCTTGACGACAGCCAACGTTTGGGAATGCAGGAAAATCTGGGCTTTTGCCTGCATGAGGCTGGAAAATACGCCGAAGCCATGACGATCAACAAAAAGGTGCTTGCCGGGGGCGAACGGCTTTTCGGAGCGAAAAGCCCGGAACTTCTGAATGTCATCAATAATCTTGCGCAAAACGCCTATGAGCTGAAGGATTACGTGGCGGCGCGGATTTACCTCGAACGTCGCTTGAAGATTGCTGCCCAGCATGAGGAAGTCTTTCATGTCGATGACAGCCTCTTTCAACTTGGCGTGCTTGCGTTTGAACAAGGCCAGCCAAAAGAAGCGGAAGACTTCATGAAACGCCGCCTGGAACTTGCCCGGAAAAGTGGCGATGAAGACAGAATCAAGAATGCGGAGGAAGATCTGCGTGTCCTTTATGAAAAAGGTAGTGATGCATGATTTGGCCATTGCGAGGAGCGAAAGCGGCGTGGCAATCCATGCGGTAACCCGAAACGTAGTTCTACGCTGATTGGAACTTATGAATTCAACCATGAAAATGCCTGAAAACACGGCAACGGCACGGATTTGATGGGGGCGACGCATGCGTCGCCCCTACAACGGCAACGACCCGATTTGTGGAACCCTCGTGGGGCCGGCATCCTGCCGGCCAATCTCGATCTCTTCAGCGCCACTTTGTGCCCTGGCCGGCTGGAAGCCGGCCCCACGTGATGCCCCTACAAAAGTCCTATCAAGAATGCAGCACTACAGTAGCAGGGGCAAGGCATGGCTCGCCCTCTGGATTGGCACGACCATGGTCGCAAGCTTTTGGACAAAAATAATGCGTTGTTTTGCAAGCCAGTTCCACTCCAACGTAAGATAAAGCACGACATTGCAGGACGTTCGGCACGACGTGCATATATGTTTTCGATCCTTTTCTCCAATCGTCATGAAATCCTGCTCTCCGGCCTGCTCGAAAGGTTGGAGCACACGCCGGGCGGGCCTTTTGCGCGTCATCAGGTCATCGTGCCCAACAGCGCGCTCGCCCGCTACATCGAACTGGCGATGGCCACGCGCGCGGGTATTTGCGTCAATATTGATTTCGACTATCTCGCGCAATGGCTGTGGCGGCAGGCCGCTCATGTCGTCGATATTGCGCCCGTTTCTTCTTCCGCGCCCGCGGCGATGACGTGGAGCATCTTTGCCCTGCTCGACGATGATTGGGTCGATGCTCATCCGCCGCTGGCGCGTTACCTGGCGGGCGCGGACACGCGTATGCGGTTCGATCTGGCCACGCGCCTGGCGCGCCTGTTCGACCACTATCTGGGTTATCGTCCGGACTGGCTCGAACTCTGGGCCCAGGGCAAGCGCATATCGAATCAGGATGACGCCGGAGAAACCTGGCAGGCGGCGCTGTGGCAACGGCTTCGCCAACAGATCCAGATGGACGCGGATACACGTTTGCCATTGATCCGTTTTCTGTACAGGATGATGGATACAAATGGCGAAACTATCGAGACCCTGCCTGCGCGCGTACACGTCTTCGCCTTGCCCGTCTTGCCACCGTTGCATCTGGCCATGTTGCGCGCATTGTCGAAAATCATGGATGTCCACCTCTATGTCTTCAATCCCTGCCGGGAATACTGGTGCGACATCGTCGACACGCGGCGGCTGTCGTGGCTGGCCGGGCGGCAGCAGGATCTGTTCGCCGAGACCCGCAACAAACTGCTGGCAGCCTGGGGCAAGCAAACCCAGGCTCAGATCGAACTGCTGTTCGAAGGCGAACACGACACGCTGGAAGAGGCGCGTTTCGACCCCCATCCCGGCCATCATTTGCTGGCGCGGCTGCAAAACGCCATCCTCGATCTGGAAGAACTCGAACCCGCCAGCGTCCGCCTGGATGCAAAAGACCGCAGTATCGAATTGCACCTGTGCCATTCGCGCACGCGCGAACTGGAGGTGTTGCACGATCGTCTGCTTGCGCTGTTCAAGGGGCCGCGCCCGCCCCGCCCGGAAGAGATCGTGGTGCTCACTCCCGATCTCGCCGCCTGCGCGCCGCTGATCGAAGCCGTGTTCGGCACCGTCCCATCCAGCCGCCACATTGCCTGGCGCATCACTGGAAACGGCAGCGCGGAAAACCCGGTGGCGCGCGTGTTGGTCGACCTGCTCGCGCTGCTGGACGGGCGCGCGCCGATCAGCCAGGTGTTCGATTTGCTGCGCCAGCCGCCGGTCGGCGCGCATTTCGGTTTCACCGATGCCGATCTCGATCGGATACGCGGCTGGATGGAGGAAGCGGGCATCCACTGGGGGCTCGAAGCCGCGCAGGCCAACACCATCGGCGCCCAGCCCGGCCATACCCTGGAAGAAGGGCTTTCTCGCCTGTTTCTGTCCTGGTCGGCGGGGGAAGCCGCTGGCGCCGCGCTTTTTGCCGGAGAACTGGGCGTGGCCCACGCGCCGCAAGGCAGCGATGGACTGGTGCTGGGACGCTTCTGGACCTATGCGCAAACACTCGGCCGCTTGCGTGCAGCGGCGGTGAATGCGAACCGCGATGCGGAACATTGGCGTCATCTGTTGCTCGATGCCCTGGCCACCCTGGTCGGCGAGCATGTCGAATACGCCGAGGATGTGCGCCTGACGCGCGCCGCCATCAACGCCTTTGCGGACGACATGGCGGCGGGTTTCAAAGGCTTGCCGTCGGAGGCGGCCATGCCGACGCTCGATGTCATCCGCGCCACGCTGCCCGTCTATCTGGACGAAGGCGCGCGCGGCGGCGTGCCCGGCGGCGCGGTGACGTTCAGCTCATTGTCATCGTTGCGCGGCTTGCCCTACCGGGTGGTCTGTCTCATTGGTCTCGACCGCGAGGCTTTTCCCACCCAGGCGCGCGCGGATGAATTCGACCTCATGGCTCAATATCCGAGAAAAGGCGATCGCCAGCGCCGCTTCGATGACCGCAATCTTTTCCTCGATCTTGTGCTGTCCGCGCGCGATGTATTGCATTTGTCCTGCGTCGGACGCAGCCAGCGCGATGGCGGCGAGCTGCCGCCATCGGTCGTGATCGACGAATTGTTCGACGTGCTGACCGATGCCTGCGCCGCCTGCCCCGAGGCGAAGAACGAGATCAGGCAACGGCTGACCGTGGTTCATCCCCTGCAAGCTTTTTCGCCCGATTATTTCCTTCCCGCCAACGAGCGCGACCCGAGATTGCGCAGTTTCCAGCAGGAATATGCTGATGCGCTTGCTACCCGCGCCGCGCCACGTGGAAAAGAGACCAGAGCCGCCGCGGTGAGCGAGCCCGTGGCAAATGCATTGGCGCCAGATGCATCCATGCCTACGGGATCGGCGTTTTTTGACCATTCGCTGCCATTCCCGCCGGAACAAAGCTGGCGTCATATCCGGCTCGAACGGCTCAAGCGTTTCTTCGTCAACCCTTGCCGCTTCCTGCTTCGGGAGCGCATGGGCCTCGACCTGGCCGAAAGCGAAGAAGCCCTGGAGGATGTCGAGCCTTTCGTCACCCACTGGTCAGCCCGCGCCAGACTCAGTGCCCGCCTGCTGGCCGCCGGGGTTGGCGACATGGACGAGGAGACCTTGCTCGCCCTTGCCCGCGCGGGTGGAGAATACCCCACTGGCAATCTTGGCGAACGCGCGCTGCGCCAGGAACTGGCACAGCTTGTCAATTATCGCCGGACCCTGGACGAGGCCCGCGCCGCGTCCCGGCCTCTGTACTCGGTGAAACTCGATTTTGTCCTCGACGGTGAAAGCTGGAGCGTGGCGGAGGATTTCGCGGATCTGGGCGCGGACGGATGGGTATGGGCGCGCTACGATGACACCCGCGCCGTGGATTATCTCAATGCCTGGCTCGATCATCTGACTTTGTGCGCCGCGTCCCCCGGTGAGACGAATTGCCAGACACGGGGGCTGTCGCGTAACGGCCATTTCATCCTGCGTCCCGTTTCATCTGCCGACGCCCGCGCCGAACTGGAACGGCTGCTGGGACTTTATCGCGCGGGGCTGTGCGCGCCACTGCGGTTTTTCCCGAAATCGGCCTGGGAATATGTCTCCCACGGCGAATCCTTATCCAAGGCCCGTGCCAAATGGTCTGGAGAATCCGGATATGGCTATCCCGAAAGCAATACCCCGGCTTATCGGCTGGCGCTGCGCGGGGTAAGCGATGCACTCGACGAGCGTTTTTGCGCAAACGCGAGGACGATATTCGGCACCTTGCGGCAATACCTGCACGATGACAGGCTATGAAATGGAATGCGACAATGGCGATTGCTGCTGCCTTTGCCGCGCTCGAGGACGGGTAGCCTTGGATGAGTTGCCTGGCGGAAGCGGATCTGGGCAATATGAATATTTCAACCATTATGAAACCTCGAAAATACGCGCCATTCCAGCCTTTTCGTCCGATATCCTGGTGCTGTGGCGTCGTATGTGCTCATGACATTCATATCATGAAGACGACAACAGAGGAACCGGTCGCCGCGGTCGCCTGTTTCGCCAACCGCACTGGCCGCGCTACCATGGACGAATGATGAAAAAAAATCCGCTCAAACTCGCCGCCCACCACCTGCTCTCGCCCCACGACCTGGGTGAGGCCGAACTCGAAAAAGTGTTCCGCAAGCTGATGCG
>JAITCV010000157.1 GCA_031282905.1 Azoarcus sp.
TGCGCAATTTCGTGCAGATACTCCGTTCCGGCGTGGTTGGCCGCAAATCGCTGGGCAGCCGACCCAAGCGCCTGGTGCAGCAGTGGCTGAATGCCGCTTCCGACCAGACCCTGTTGAACGCCAGCGTCGGCCAGCATCCCTCGCTTGCCGACATCGTGAAGATGGTGCATCCGCGTCCGCTCGACCCGGCGCGCGAAGCCTTCTACGGCTGGCTGATCGGCCGCAGGGTGGAGGAAGCGAAGCTGCCGGAGATCGTTCAAGCGTTCGAGCGCGCCAAGCGTGGCGAGGCCGAACCGCCCCGGCTCGACTTTCGTCTGATGACCGGCCTGCCGCTGCCGACGGCGCACTGGGCCGCGTTGGCGCGCGAAATGAGCTGGACGGCAACGCGCATGAACCTCAACACCCTGGCGCGTCACGGCGTATTCGATGAACCCGGCATGACGGAATGGATCGCCTCGCGTCTGCGCGATGCCGAACAGGTGAAAAGGGCACGCGCCTTTCCCTATCAGGTGCTGGTCGCCTATCGCATGGCGGGGACTGGCGTGCCGATGGCGGTAAAGGAGGCTTTGCAGGATGCGCTGGAAATCGCCACCGACAATGTGCCGGCGATCGCGGGCCGGATCGTGGTCTGTGTAGACGTATCCGGTTCGATGGCTTCGCCGGTGACAGGGTATCGCCAGGGCGCGACGACGAAGGTCAGTTGCCGGGAGACGGCGGCGCTGATGGCGGTCTCCCTGCTGCGCAGGAATCCGATGACATACGTGCTGCCCTTCGATACGGCGCTTCATCGCGTCGAACTCAACCCGCGCGACAGCCTGGCGACCAATGTCGGCAAGCTGATGCGGCAAGGCGGCGGCGGCACGGCGCTCTCCCTGCCGCTGGCAAGTCTCAATGCCGAAGGCATCCTGGCCGATCTGGTGATCTATGTCTCGGATAACGAGTCGTGGAAAGACACAGGTTCCGCGCATGCGTCAACCGCAACGATGCGCGAGTGGGCACGGTTCAAGGTGAAAAACCCGAATGCCCGGCTGGTGTGCGTGGATTTGCAGCCTTATGCGACCACGCAGGCAACGGAGCGCGAAGACATCCTCAATGTCGGTGGCTTCGGCGAGGGCGTGATGGAAATCATCGCGTGCTTCGCGGCAGGAGAACGCTCCGCCGCGTACTGGGTAGACGAAATCAACCGCATCGATTTGCGGGATTGCGCAAAGGAGGGCATATAATGGGTACGTGGCGAATGCTGCGGGCAGTACATCATAACGGGTTGGTCGGAGGTTCGAATCCTCCCACGGCGGCAACGCCGTGTAGCTCAGTCTGGTAGAGCATCCTCTCTGTCCGCCCTCCTTGTCGCCACTCTTTTTTGTTACGCTTTTCGCGGAAAATGCCAGATGGACACGGCCATTGCAAAGGCCCATTCATCCTCGTTGCCGCATTTCCTGGCGGATGCAGGTGAAACTACATGGCCCAAAATATATCGGTTGCCGGGCGTGCTGCGCGTACCAGCAAAAAGCAACCGTGTTTCACCTCTCTTGCCGCCTTCAGCATTCTGGCGAATGCTGGCCGGATTCCATCTCCCGAGCGCTCATGTTGCCGCGTAACGCGGGGAAAGCGTGATGAGCGCATGCAAAACGAAAGTTCTGCTCCGGATTTGTTCTCCGCGCCATCCGGCCCCTCTTGTCGCCAGATCATGTTGGAAGAAGTCCCCATTTCCGCATGTTTTTTAGAATCAAGGAAAAATATGAATGATTCCCTGAAAAAGCGGCTTGAATCCGTCTATCCACACGGAAACGATTGGGATTTGGACGAGAATCAACTTGTTTCCGATACCTGGGTGCGGTTCGGTCACGCGTTTCGTGCGATCTGCGAAATCCGGCCTGTACGTGTCGCACAAGGCTGGAATGGCAAAATACTGGCTGAGGTCGTTGTTACTGACGCGGATGCGCCAAGTTTTGGTGAATGGCTGTCAATGAACAATCCAGCCAAGTTGCGTTGGATCGCCGAGCGACAATCTCCTTATGTCGCCTATTGGGTACGCGTCAGCCGCGTTGCCGATTACTTCGTCTCGCACTTCAATCATTGGAAACCGAGAGGTGATACCGGCTATTTGGATGCCGATTGTAGTGAACAGCCAAGCGAGGTTTGGCGGCAGCATGAAAATGTTGTGTTGCGTGTTCTGCATGAATACGGCTTTACCTTGGCCGACAGAAAACTGCTCAATGAACCGGTTCCATCCGTATTGACCTGGGGCGGCTCCGCCATTCCCGAAAATGACCCGCGCTGGGAGGACGACGATTTCGAACCGCCGCCAGTGACGGCGGTCGTGTACGACTGCTTGTTCGGAGATGAATAAATGAGCGAAATTCATTACACGATCATGCCAGAGTACGGTGGGGTATACGACTGGATCAAGGCGGAAGGAACTGACAGGCCCGACCTCGATCGTATTCGCGATTGGCAACTCAAGCATCCCATTTCCGATGGACTGCACAGAGCCTTTCTCGCTTGGTTGCGAGAGTTCGGGAGAGCACCGGTTGACAGTGCAGGTATCGCGGATATGGACTGGTTACGTTTCAATGATATTGGCATTGATTTGACGCGCCGAGTCAAAATGGAACTGGGCGATGCGGCAAGAGTTTTTTATGTCAAGGCTTATGAGGATCCCAATGGATACCTAAACGAGCGCGTCGAGATTTTAGCCAATGGATCGATCGTCAAGGTCGGGAATCCGATGCCTTTGCGCAAACGCTTGTATTTGCCCAGTTGGTTCCCAACGATGATCGTTTCCGGCGGACAAACCGGAGTTGATCGCGCGGCTCTGGACTGGGCATGTGGACATCGCATTCCGCATGGCGGCTGGGCACCGCACGGACGCAAGGCTGAGGATGGTGTTATCCCACCGAAGTACCAGCTTGCCGAACTGGAAAAGGGTGGCTACCGGCAACGCACCCGCCGCAATGTGGAAGACAGCGATGCTACCCTGATTGTCAATCTGGACAATCAGGAGAGTGGGACATTGGCGACGCGAACGTTCGCTCAACAAATGGGCAAACCTCATTTTGTCGCACAGCTTGACTCCTGTGTCACGACAGAATCTGCGGCAAGCGTGATTGCCTGGCTGCGCGAACACACCATCGAAACCCTGAATGTCGCAGGCCCGCGCGAGAGCAGACGTCCAGGCATTTACTGCTTAAGTCTGGAGTTATTGGACGCCATCGTTGCCCAAAGGACTGATCTGACGGAGGAAATATGAAATCAGCCTATATCTGGACACGTGAGCATTCGCCCGATCGCTTGCGGCAGCTCGACGCGGCGGCTCGCGTTTGGGAAGATCTGTTCTTCGAGCCAAAAGATCGTGGTCATTACCAGCCGATTCAATACGCGCTGAAGCCTCATTCGGGCTGGACGGCTTTTGAGAAATCCAAGGCCACGCTGGACGGCAATGAAGTCGAAGTCCATCTACAGGTCATTACCGCGCGCGCCTGGTTTGTACGCGAACTTTATCGCAGTGCCTGCGCCCTGACGCGCGAGCGTTATCCTGATTACGACGCTCGCCATTTCGTCGATGGCGAGCGCATCGGCGAGCGGCGCATCGTGTTTCATTCCGAGCGCCATGCCTTGAGCCGCAATCACCTATGGACAGCGCTCTGGCATCTTGCGCGCGAAAACCCGCCCGCAATCGCGGAAACCTGGTTTTACGAGCCTTGCACGGCATGGGGAAACCCGCTTTCCCTCATCACGGAAGATCGCCGCTTCGATAACACGATGAATCCGGCGCATATCCGCTATGTCGTTGTGCTCGATGTGGAAAAGGCGAACGATTCCATTGCGAAGCAGGGCATGGCCTCGATTCGCGCGCGGGGTCAGCCCGATGTTTCCACAAAACCTCTTCATTTTGACTTTGCCGATTTCCACGATGATTTCATCGAACTCTCCGAACCCGAGCTTGTTTTTCTGAATCGGGCGGACGCACGTCGTCCCTTGCGCGACTGTGACAAGGCGCTTCTGAAAGGCGCGGAGAGCGTGGACTTCGCCGCCATGCGCCAGGCTTTGGCCGATGGCGCGGACCCCAATATAACCGATGGGGAAGATCCAATTCTGGGCATCGTCATCAGAGCCTGGCAAGAACATCTCAGCGCTTGCAATGCCAATGAGAAAGACCTTCCCTACTATGGCGGCACGAGGCCGGAACGCAAAATTCCCCTGAATGAAGTGCTGGATATGTTGAAATGCTTGCTGGATGCTGGTGCGCATCCAGATCGTTTCGATCCTGAGGGTCTTCCGGCAATCGTGACGGCCACACTGGCGCAAGAACCGGAAATCGCAGGACTGTTGATTGAGCACGGAGCCGATCCTTCCATTTCGCCACACTGGGATGAAGGCTTGGGGATGTATCCCTCCGCTTGGGATTACGCCGTGACGGACGGTTTTTCCCTGAATGAAGCCGACGCGCGCGAAGTTTATTACACCATGATTCGTCACCGCAGCAGCCCTCTGTTCAAGCAGCGCGCCGAGGATCAGGACAGGCTCGCTGCCGAATTGCCGGACGAAGCGCGTTCCTGGCGGCGCAAGGAAGATTCCGGCTCCGCTGCCGACGATACGAACGCGCAGGAAAAAGCCGAAGCGCGAGTCGTCCTCCTGCCCGACTCGTCCGAGACGGTCAACACTGAGGAAGAGGCCGCGCTTGCGTTTGCCAAAGCCTGGAATCATCTGGATCCGGAAGGTTTTCTGGCCCTATTGGCTCCCGACGCGCAGTATGCCTCGCAGTGGGTATTCGCGGAACTTTCCGGCGCCGAAATCGCGGATTATCTGCGCGGCAAGATGGACACGATCCGCAAAAGCGGAGAGAACAATCCCGATACGCGCGTTCGGGTCGAGATGGGAAGAACCCTCAACGGCGACAGGGCGTGCGCTTTCATGATACAGGGAACGACAAAGCAAGCGGTTGTCCTGTTCGAGGTGCAGGACGGCAAGATCGCCCGTTACGACCTATGCATACCTGAACTCTACGATGTCGTGCGCAGCGGCATATATCCCGTCTGAAAGGAAGCGATTTATG
>JAITCV010000212.1 GCA_031282905.1 Azoarcus sp.
CTGGGCCATCGGGCAAATCCTGCATTGGGAAAATACCTGGGAACCGGAAAATCTCGTGCGCCTGCACGGCACCCGTGACCACATCCTGCCCTCGCGCCACGCCGATTTTGAGATCGCCGACGGCGGACATTTCATGGTGGTCAACCGGGCGGCGGAAATTTCAGGGATGTTACGCGAGAAAATCCTGCCGCAATAAGCATGAACGCCGCCCTGCGTGAAACGATGCGCGGCCAGCAAATTGCCGATACCTTGCGGCAGGTGATCCGGGAAGAATTGCATACGGCATGAGCCCCCCCAAAAAAAAGGATGTGCCGCTGTCCGGGGTATTGATCGACATATTCCGGCGTAATCCCATATGCGCCTTCCCTCTGTTCGCACTCAATCCATGTTGAGATCCTTGACGAAATGTGCACGCTCGCTGATTTCCCCCATGGGAATGCCGGTGATGCCGCTGGTTTCCAAAATGATTCTTTCGAGGATAGTTTCACGCGTCCACACGGAGGTTGGAATTTCGACAAAAGGCAGGAGCGACGCGACGTCTCCAAGTGGCTGTGGAAGCTGCGTTTTTTTATGATCAGTCAGCCGGTACGTCAAAAAGAGGAACAGAAAATAAAGAACGAGCCATGTGAGGAAAAAGTGCATGGCCTCCGATGACTTCACACTCAGATAAAGTATGAGCGCAAGCACGAACGACCCACAGATATTGATGGTTGTGATCATCGTCTGAAGGGTGGAGGGAAGTTCCAAATGGGGTAGATGCCTGGAGACATTTGGCGCGGCATTCAGTCGCGCCCAGAAATCCCGTAACGCGTTTTTCCCTTGCAATAACGCAACCAGCGGTACTGAAAGGCGGATTTTCTTGCGCGGCACTGAAGCATCCATCAGCAAGGCGCGCAAGCGATGAAATCGCGCCTGCGAACGACAAAACGCGTTCTTGCCCGTCTTGACGTGCGCTGCCACCCAATCCGCCAGATCACCTGGCGTCTGCATCTTGTAGGCGTCCGCATCGGGAATTTCAACGCCGAAAGATTTTTCCACCTCCAAAATGAGTTCCACCACATCGAGTCCCATGATATCTCCATGATGAAAAATCCAGACTGCAAGATAAGCAGATGTTCCGTATTTTACAAGAATGCCATTGGTGATGGCCTCGTTCAATCAGTATTTCCTTCAGGACACGCCATGCTCCTGTGAATGTCCAGCCAGGAAACGCCGCGCCGCCGCCACATCTTCGGGCGTGTCGAGATCGATGAAATCGGGAAGCTCTTCAATGGTGTGCAAGACATCCAGTCCCGCCAGCCCTGCATACAGACCGCAGTTTGCCTCCTGTGCCAACGCGGATTCGAGCGCGGGCAGCACGGTCACGGCATAGAACGCCGCCAGGGGCTGAGGATGCCCGTCGACGACGGGAATGACGGCCTGATGTTCGCCGCGCATCGCAGCCAGGCGTGTGATGGTTTCCGGCTTCAGGTACGGCATATCCACAGCCACGACGAATACCCAGGATGTTCCGGCCCGACGCAACCCGGCGCACACCCCACCGAGCGGCCCAAGTCCGGGTTGGGCGTCGCAAACCTGCGCGATCTGCACCTCGCGAGGCTGGCGGACGCTGAGCAACACCGTCGGAAAAAGCGCCTGCGTCAGATCGATCATGCGTTGCAACAAGCTTTGTCCGCCGATCCGCAGCGCAGCTTTGTCGCTCCCCATCCTGCGAGAAGCGCCGCCCGCGAGAATCAGCGCCGTGCAATCGTCGATCATCGTCTGGCGGCAGAAAAACGCAGCAAAAAATCGGCCAGCGCGCGAATATCGTCGAGCGCGAAATGCGGTAATTCCGGATAAACCTCGGGGCAATCGGTCACGATGGCAATCAATCCATCAGCAATCGCGCATCGCGGCGGCAAGCCCCGTTCGCGGCGCAAGACCTCGATCTTGGGGCCGGAGGCAAGCGAAAAGCCCTCGCCCAGGACGATGTCGGCCCCGCCGAGAAAGCGTTCGGCCAGTCGCACCGGCTCGTCCTGTCCATCGCGCGCTTCAGTGATATCGGCCACCAATTGCAATGCATCCGACGTGACGAGCATGCTCGCGGCTGCGCCCGCTTGTTTATAGCGCCAACTGTCCTTGCCCTCGGTATCGAGCGGGGTGCGGTGGTGCGCGTGTTTGATCGTGGCAATGCGCAACCCCCGGCCAACCAGTTCCGGAATCAGGCGCTCGACAAGGGTGGTCTTGCCGGAATTGGAATGACCAACGAAGATAAAAACGGGCGGTGTCATGGCTTGGTCGATGGTGTCGACGATATTTCCCTGCGTCAAAATATCAGAACACGGGGGCCGCGTACATTGTCATATGGCGCGATTGAGTACGTTTGGATACGGTTGAACCGTGCATCTTCCTCACCTCTTCGTGCACGACTGTCCGTTTCATCATGCCCTCCTTGTGAGGATTCCATGACGATCGGCGATTTCATCCACCACAGAAGCGGCTCCCTATCCGGCGCATCTCATCAAGCTGCAACGGAGTTCATCAATTGCCTGGCGCTGTACGGCGATGAGATTCGTCTGCAGGCGGCGCTATTTGCCCGCCTCCAGCATCTGAATCCGTTGCTCATGCGCGAGCAGCCCGCGATGGCATTCCTCGGTAACGCTGTTTATCTGGGAGGTCACGCCCCGGTGGTACACCGCCCCGGCCAGGTTGTTGTTCGCGCGGTCGCGGTCGCGGTTGAGATCGGCCAGGCGGCGGTCACACTGTCGTTTGAGTTCATCGCGCTCGCTCTGCGCGCGGGTGATTTCCCGGTTGGTTTCGCGCGCCCGATCCTCGCGCGCGGCCTCGGTTTTTATTGAATCGGTCTGTTGCCGAATCCGCGCCGCCGCCGCCGCGTCATAAGCCCCGGCAGCCGGGCGCACGTCGAGCGGCGCGGCATCCTTGTGGCATGGCCGGTCGACAAAAACCGTTTTGCCGTTCTCCACGCATTTATAGACCTGCGCGGCAGCGGGTGAGATGGCGGCGAGCGCCAACAGGATGGCGAGAAATTTGTGCATCATTTTTGACTCCTTTGAATACATTTACTTCCTTGCCTTGCGCCCCGCGACATAGCGGTAGGTCTGTTCGAGTTGCGCATTATCGAATTCTGACAGGTTGTTTGCTCGGAAGTACCTGGCAATATAACGATCAACGATGCCCGGATCATCCTTGCTGTTGATTTTGATATAAGCATATTTGCGCTTGCGCCAGGCATCGCCATCCTTGACCCCTGTCAGCACATCAATGCCGCAGCTTGCCGCGATGATGGCGACAAATTCTGCAAGCATACCCACTTGCCCATTTTCGTAGCGGCGCAGGCTTTCAGTACTGATGTCGGCCCGGCGGCATATTTCCGCCCGGCTCGATCCCGATCGGACAACTATCGGACTATAAAAGTGGACAGATACAAAGCTCGCTACACAAAGTGGCATGAAGGGCTTGTCCGTGCGATATTTTTTGAATACAATGCTCGGCTTTCTCTCTCAAACACTCAAGGAAGCAGGCAATGCCGGGTATTCGCCTCAAGGAAAACGAGCCGTTCGAAGTCGCCATCCGCCGTTTCAAGCGCACCATCGAAAAAACGGGCGTACTCACCGAACTTCGCGCGCGCGAGTTCTACGAAAAACCTACCGCTGAACGCAAACGCAAACTGGCGGCCGCGGTCAAGCGCAACCACAAACGTCTGCGCAGCCAAACCCTGCCAGCCAAGCTGTACTGAGTTCCACATACCCCGTGTGATGACATCCGTCATCACTTCTCCCGCGCCGGACAGAAGTCGATCTTCGCCCGCGCGGTGTTCTTGCGTCCGATGATTCCACAGTCCTTCATCCAGGATCTACTCGCCCGCGTCGACATCGTCGAGGTCATCGAACGCTACCTGCCGCTCAAGAAGAGCGGTGCCAACTACTTTGCCTGCTGCCCGTTCCACAGCGAAAAATCCGCCTCGTTTTCGGTCAGCCCCACCAAGCAGTTCTACTATTGCTTCGGCTGCGGCGCGCACGGCACGGCAATCAGCTTCCTGATGCAGTACAACGGTCTCGGCTATCCCGAGGCCATCGAAGAGCTTGCCCGTTCCATTGGCATGGCCGTGCCCAGCGAAGGCCGGGCAAAATCCGCGCAGGCGGATGAGCGCCAGGCCCTTTTCGAACGAGTGGCGCGCGCGGCGGCTTTCTACCGCGAGGCGCTTGGGCAAGCGCCCGCGGCAATCGACTATCTGCGCGGCCGTGGTCTTTCGAGCGATATCGCCGCGCGTTTCGGCATGGGTTACGCCCCCAACGACTGGCAGCCGCTCACCCGCGTCTTTGCCGATTATCAGGACAAACGGCTGATCAGCGCCGGTCTGGTCAGTGACAAGGGCGATGGCAAACGCCACGATTTTTTCCGCAACCGCATCATGTTCCCGATCCACGATCGCCAAGGCCGCGTCATCGCCTTCGGCGGCCGGGTGCTCGACGACAGCAAGCCCAAATACCTGAATTCGCCGCAAACCCCGCTGTTCGAGAAAGGCCGTGAACTCTACGGTTTGTTCCTCGCCCAGAAAGCGATCCGCGACGCTGGCTTCGTCCTCGTGGTCGAGGGCTACATGGATGTCGTGGCGCTGGCCCAGTTCGGACTGGAAAACGCGGTCGCGCCGCTCGGCACCGCCACCACCGCTCATCATATCCAGACCCTGCTGCGCCAGACCGGGCGCGTCGTCTTTTGTTTCGACGGTGACGAAGCCGGACGGCGCGCAGCATGGCGGGCGCTGGAAAATGCGCTCGAAGCGCTGCGCGACGACATTTCCCTCGCCTTCCTCTTCCTTCCCCCGGAACACGACCCCGATACCTTCGTGCGCAGCGAAGGCGTGGAAGCATTCCGCCATGCGGCGGCCAATGCCACCTCGCTGACGGATTTCCTGCTCGACACCCTCAAGACGCGCTGCAACCCGTCCAGCGCCGAAGGCCGCGCCCACCTGGTGCACGAAGCTCGTCCCCTGGTGACCCGCATCCCGGCCGCTGCCGAGGTCTTGCGCCTGCAACTCGTCAAGGCCATCGCCCAGGCCAGCCAACTAACCCAGGGCGAACTCGAACACGCCCTTGGGCTGCCGCTTTCGTCCCGTCCCGCCTCCACGCATCACGCTGGCGCATTCCCGCAGACTCGCTCCAGATACCCATCTCGCGGCGCCCCACGCCGTGCCCCGCCCTCGACGGCCACCATGCTGCTGCGGCTCGTGCTCCAGCATCCCAATCTGGCCGCGCGATTGCCGATCGGCCTGATACCCGATGACAGCGCCGAAGGCCGCGCCCTGATTGCCATCATCGATCTCGTCGATCTGGGCGAAGCCCCGGGCGGTCTCGGCGCCCTGACCGAACGCTTCCGCGACACGCCGCATGGCGAAATCCTGGCCCAGGTCGGCGCCAGCCTCATCGACACCGAATTCGACGCCGCCGTGGTCGAGCCCCTGTTCGAAGACACCCTGAAAAAACTCCAGGCCGACACTGTCGACCAAGAAATCGCCCGTCTCACCGAACAAGCGCGCAAGGTCCCGCTGTCGCCCGCCGAACAGCACATGCTCAGTGAGTTATTTCGTGAAAAACACGAATTTCAGGACAAAACTAATTTGAAATCCCGCAGCAACATATAGTATAATTTTCGGTTTGACACGTTTCACCGCCTTGTATCGAGGAGTGCCATGGCACGCGAAAAAGCGAAGGAACCGCGCAAGGACAGCACCAGCAAGAGCCGTAGCGCCAAGGCCAAGGAAAAAGCCGTACAGATCATCGAAAGTCCGGAGTTGACGCCGCTTGATGCCGAACTCCGCCGCACCCGGCTCAAAACCCTGATTACCCTTGGCAAGGAGCGCGGTTACCTGACTTATGCCGAGATCAGCGATCATCTGCCCGACGATGTCGCCGATGCCGAACAGATCGAAGGCATCATCGCCACCTTCAACAACATGGGCATCCAGGTCTATGACGCCGCGCCTGCGGCCGAAGACCTGCTCATGACCGACAATGTCGCCACCACGGTCGACGAAGACGTGGCCGAGGAAGAAGCCGAACAGGCGCTCTCCACTGTCGATGCCGAATTCGGCCGCACCACCGACCCGGTGCGCATGTACATGCGCGAAATGGGCACGGTCGAGTTGCTGACCCGCGAAGGCGAGATCGAAATCGCCAAACGCATCGAAGAAGGTCTCAAACACATGGTGCAGGCCATCTCCGCTTGTCCGACCACCATTGCCGAGATGCTCGACACCGTAGACAAGGTCAGCCGTGACGAAATGCGCGTCGATGAACTCGTCGACGCCGTGATCGATCCCAACGCCGCCACCGAAAACGCCGAGCGCGCGGAAGCCGAAGCCGCCGAGGTGGAAAACGGCGAAGCCGACGAGACCACCGAAGACGAAGCCGAAGTCGACGAAGCCGACAGCGAAGAAAGTGAAAACGCCGCCAACGCCGCCACCTTGCTCCAACTGAAAACCGACGCGCTCGCCCGTTTCGATCTCATCCGCGACTTCTACAAGAAGATGATGAAAGCGTTGGCCAGGAACGGTTCGCAGGACAAAATCTACCTCAAGCACCAACGCGCCATCTCCGACGAATTGCTCAACGTCCGTTTCACCGCCAAATCCATCGAGCGACTGTGCGACTCGGTGCGCAGCATGGTCGAACAGGTGCGCAACCACGAACGCCAGATACTGCAATTGTGCGTCAATCGCGCCGGCATGCCGCGCGCCCATTTCATCAAATCCTTCCCCGGCCACGAAACCGATCTCGAATGGCTGCCAGGCGAAATCGCCCTGGGCAAGAACTATTCTCCCACGCTCACCCGCACCCATCCCGCCGTACTCGAAGTGCAGCAAAAGCTGATCGCGCTCCAGGAAAAAGTCGGCATTCCGCTCAAGGAACTCAAGGACATCAATCGCCAGATGTCTACGGGCGAAGCCAAGATGCGCCGCGCCAAGCGCGAAATGACCGAAGCCAACCTGCGGCTGGTCATCTCCATCGCCAAGAAATACACCAATCGCGGCCTACAATTCCTCGATCTCATCCAGGAAGGCAACATCGGCCTGATGAAAGCGGTCGACAAGTTCGAATACCGGCGCGGTTACAAGTTTTCCACCTATGCGACATGGTGGATCCGGCAAGCCATCACCCGCTCGATCGCGGACCAGGCGCGCACCATCCGCATTCCGGTACATATGATCGAAACCATCAACAAGATGAATCGCATCAGCCGCCAGATTCTCCAGGAAACCGGCCAGGAGCCGGACCCGTCCATGCTGGCCGAGCGCATGGAAATGCCCGAGGAGAAGATCCGCAAGATCATGAAAATCTCCAAGGAGCCCATTTCCATGGAAACGCCGATCGGCGACGACGACGACTCCCATTTGGGCGATTTCATCGAGGACACCACGACCCTGGCCCCCGCCGATGCCGCCACCTATGCCGGTCTGCGCGACGCCACCGCCGAGGTGCTCGACTCGCTCACGCCGCGCGAAGCCAAGGTATTGCGCATGCGTTTCGGCATCGAAATGAACACCGACCACACCTTGGAAGAAGTCGGCAAGCAGTTCGATGTCACCCGCGAACGCATCCGCCAGATCGAAGCCAAGGCGTTGCGCAAGCTGCGCCACCCCAGCCGTTCCGAAAAACTGCGCAGTTTCCTCGACAACGAGACCACCTGATCCACGACGTTTTCCACGGGCCTCTAGCTCATGCCTGGTTAGAGCAGCGGACTCATAATCCGTTGGTGCTGGGTTCGACTCCCAGGGGGCCCACCAACAACCGCAAGGGTTTCCGGGGATTTTTGGGAACGAACTCATTCTACAAAAACAGCCTTGTTCTACAAAAATCCGTGATCTACTTCACTGGCATTACCTTGTCACCACGACGCTTGCGGGCGCAAATCGCCCGGGCGCTGTCCGATCAGGTAGGCCAGTTCAATTGCTTCTCTCAGCGGTTCATCCGCATGGGCGATGATTGCCGCCAGTTCATCATCTTCGACATAGATTTTGCGGCCAGCCTCTTTGTTTTTCTTCACGCCCGCCGATGGGTTCGGCAGGTTGGTTTTTCCAGTTTCCCTC
>JAITCV010000108.1 GCA_031282905.1 Azoarcus sp.
AGACTTGCAGTCCTTCAATAATTCGTCCAGTACCTCTGCCTTCGGGGTCATGACTCTGCTCCTTTGGCGGATTCTCCGCCTCTCTCAAAAAACAGTTACACAGTTTAATTTACAGACTCTTTTTGCCGGGTTGATCAACAAAAAAGGACAAGCAAAGCTCGCCCTTTTTTGGAGTAAAGGCAAGGTAACCACACTGCCAGATGGGTTTTGCGTTGGGTCTACACGGTTTGAAGCCAGGCTTTGCCTGGTTTCAAACCCAAGACAAACCGGCAAAAAATAGGGTTTATTTTTTGACGACCCCTTACAGCAGAATGCCATTTCCTCTTGAACCTCGGCCGCAGCAACGCATGACGCCAATCCTTCATCGATCCGCCTCGAGCGCCGCCGCCAGAGTCGCGAGATTGTGGCGCATCAGTTCAAGATAGCTCGGCGCGGGGCCATCGGGCGCGGAGAGCGCGTCGGAATACAGCGTGCCCCCCATGACCGCGCCGCTCTCATGGCGGATGAGTTCCATCATGCGCGGGTCGGTGATGTTCTCGACGAACAGCGCCGCCGCTTTTTTCTCGCGCAGTTGCGCGATGAGGCTGGCGACCCCTTTCGCGCTCGGTTCGGCATCGGTCGCCACCCCGGTGGGGGCCAGGAAAACGAGGCCGTAGGCGCGGCTGAAATAGGCGAAGGCATCATGCGAACTCACTATCCTGCGCCGCGTCGGCGGCAGCCGGGCAATGGTTGCGCGGATGTCGGCGTCGAGCTGGCGCAACTGGGCACGGTAGGCTTCGGCCCGGGCGTGATAGTCGGCCGCGCCCGGCGGATCGGCGGCGACCAGCGCGGCTTCGATGTTGTCGACATAGCGCAGAACGTTGTTCACGTCATGCCATGCGTGCGGATCGATGCCTTCATCATGATTGTGATGATCGCCGCTCTCGTCGTTTTCGTCCATGGTGAGCGGATGGATTCCCTGGCTGGCGACCACCAGCGCGCTGGCGCGTCCGGATGAACGCGCCAGCCTCGCCAGCCAATCGTCGAAACCCAGTCCGTTGACGAATACCAGCCGGGCGCGCCCAAGCTGGCGGGCATCCGATGGCCGGGCTTCATAGCTATGCGCGTCGGCATCGGCGCCGATCAGGGTATGCACCACGATACGTTCGCCGCCGACCTCGCGCACCAGATCACCCAGAATGCTGAAGCTGGCGACGACCTCGAATTCAGCCGCGCGCGCGCACGGGCCGGAAAACGAGCAGGCAAGAACGAACAGGCAGGCGAGCGCGCGCCGGATTCGAAGAAAGAACATGACTCACGAACTCAAGTGCCGATGCACGGGCAGGCGGCTGATGAGCGGCCCCCCCGGCGCGGCGGCAAGGGAAATGAAATAAGCCAATCCGCAAACCAGCACGATCGCCGGGCCGGCGGGCAGGTCGGCATGAAAAGAGAGCAAGAGTCCGGCCAGGCCGCTGACGAAGGCGAGCAGCACTGCCAACGCCAACATCGCGGGCAGGTTTTTTGTCCATAACCGCGCCGAGGCCGCGGGCAAGATCATGATGCCCACTGCCATCAGGGTGCCCAGCGCGTGAAAACCGCTCACCAGATTGAGCACCACCAGCAACAGGAAACCGTAATGCGCCAAAGGAGAGCAGCGGCTGACCGCGCGCAGGAAAGCGGGGTCGAAACATTCCAGCACCAGCGGCCGAAAGAGCAGCGCGAGACCGAACAAACTCACGCTGGTGATGCCGGCAATCAGGAGCAGCGAGGCATCGTCGAGCGCCAGCACCGAGCCGAACAGCACATGCAGCAGATCGAGGTTGCGCCCGGAATGTGACACGATCATCACCCCGGCAGCCAGCGAGAGCAGGTAGAAAGCGGCAAGGCTCGCGTCTTCCTTGAGGTTGGAGGTACGCGCCACCCATCCGGCGGCGAACACCACGATCAGCCCGGCGGCGATCCCCCCCACGGTCATCGCGGGCAGCGACAGGCCGAACGCCAGGTAACCGAGCGCCGCGCCGGGCAGGATGGCATGGCTCATCGCGTCGCCCATCAAGCTCATCCGTCGCAAGAGCAGGAAAACCCCGACCGGGGTCGCGCCCAGCGCCAGTGCCAGCACCCCGGCCAAGCCCCGGCGCATGAAACCGAAATCAAGGAAAGGCGCGGCGAACAATTCATGGAGACTCATGCCCATGCCCCCTTTCAGCCATACCCCGGGCTTTGGCGCAGATTGATTCGATGTTGGTCATTCGGGACACGGAATTCGGGACACGGAAACGAGGACGCAAATTCAATTGTAACAATGCAGGATATCCAGCCCATGCCGCCGTCCGGCGAGCCAATCTTCCACGCATTGCATGATCAAGGGGCTGCGATGGCGCTCGCGGGTCGCCCGCAATTCGTCGAATGTCATCCACACTGCGCGCACGATGCCCGTGTCGAGCGTGCGCCCCGCGATCTCTTCTCCCGCCAGGCCGCCGAAAGCAAAGCGCAGGTAAGTAATATCGCCTTGCGGGCGCGGCCACAGGTAAATGCCAACAAGATATTCGGGCGTAAAGGGATGCGCGGTTTCTTCCACCGCCTCGCGAGCGACCGCCTCGACCAGGGATTCGCCCGCTTCCAGATGACCGGCGGGCTGGTTGAAACGCAGGCCCTCGTCGGTTTCCTCTTCGACCACCAGGAAGCGGCCCTTGCGTTCGATCACCGCGGCCACGGTGACATTCGGTTTCCAGCGTTGGATCATGACGGCCCCAGCGGCAAAAGCACGCATTCTACTCGCTGGATGTTTTTTTGACTGGACGTCCGTGACATGCCTGCGGTTTCATTTGGCGGGCATCGTTTGATTGGCCTCGATGGCCGCCTTGGCAAACCAGATGGCTTTCCTCCAAACAGGAGAAAAAACAAAAACGATTGCAACGATTCCCATCGTGATGGAGAGCCGCGCGCTATTCATGACCAACCAGACCGATCAATGTTACAGGAATAGAAGCTGTCCGTCCGGAAAGACCTCTGATGCCGATCATGGCCACGACGCCGATCAGAATGCATAAAAGCGCCATTGTTTCCCGGCTCATGAGTGGATCGATTCAGATAGCGGCTACGATTTTTTATTGCTCTTGCCCAGGAATATCAAAAACAGGATGATTCCCAGCACGATGTACACCCAGGTACCGCCGCGCTTGTCCCTGCATTTATCCCATGCCGCGCTCATTGCCCGGACGTCGGCAGGCGCATTTTCGATGTCGTCAAAGTCGATATCGAGTTCGTCAAAGAAGCATTCGCACGCAGCTTCTGTATTATTGTTCGTGTGTGTACACTTGTACAATAATTCTTTCTCTATCGCTGATTTTCCGCACGCGCCAAGCATGAGCGATACCAGCAAGATGGTGAAAAAAACTTTCATGGTTGACCTTCCATCAACGTTGTACTTCAGGATATGTCGAATAAATGGCTGGTTTGCCATTCCAGTGCGCGTTTTCTGCTTCTTCGATGTCATTGCAGGAAAACAGTGGGGGGCCATACCGAATGATTCCAGCGCAATGTAATCCTGGGCGCCATCGTTCTTACCTCCGGCATTTCTCCAATACCGCACTTGCTGCGGGACTGTTCAATTTATTCATTAAAGTTAACTCATCATCGTCATCGAGATCAAGCTCATCATAGATGCACTCGCAAACAGATCGAGGACTGTAACGCGTACATCCACTCATGAATTCTCTTTCCTTGCTTGATTTTCCGCACGCGCCAAGCATGAGCGATACCAGCAAGACGATAAACGAAGCTTTCATGATCGATCCCTCCATCAACGTTGTACCTCAGAATATGGCAAACGATCACTTATGTGGTTTTGCCATTCCAGTGCTTCTCTTTATGCCTGCCCGATTCCCTCGGGAATCGGGCAGGGATCGTTTGAACCGTTTGCACTCGCACATGCGCTTCAAAAAAACGACCCGAGCAGCACGAACGGCCATACGAGCCCTCGTCCCAGGCAATACCAGAAGGAACGGTCCTGAAAATCCCCCCAATTACAGGCATAAATCGCGTAAATCAGCGCAATGACGAAATACGCGGCCCAGCCTATCGCCTTCAGTTGTTCCTGTTCCGCGCTATCGCTGTTTGCATCGCCCGACATAAAAATCTCCTTCGCGGAAAAAAATTGATGGAATCGCCACCCACGAACGCACCCAAAGATGCGTAACACAAAGTATATCCTGATTCGGGATATCCTAGATTGGGATTCATGCTGTGTCAACCATGAATTCCATCTGGTCGCCTTCCTATACCCTGCTCCGGACCCGATTGCGGGAATTACGGGAGCGTGCGGGCATCACCCAGGTACAGTTGGCGGCGCAACTGGGCAAGCCACAGAGCTACGTGAGCAAGGTGGAATCCGGCGAGCGGAAGCTGGATTTTCTGGAGGTTCGGGATTATTGCGTGATGTGTGGGCAAGCGTTCACGACATTTGTCGAGATGTTGGAACCGCTGCTGGAAGATCCGTCCGCACGGCAAAGCAAGAAACGAAACCCTCCCAAGGCATGAGTTCCTCGCGCTGATCGACAGTCCCCCGGTGTTCGCCATACGATTGTCATCAAGTGCGCGGCTTCCGCCAGATCGAGCATCGCGCGACTCACAATCTGCACGCTGGCATCCAGATCCGTACCGCGACTGGCTCGTACCGTGACATACGCCTCACGGCATGCGAAAAAACATAGGGTAAGGCTTGTTCGCAACATGGGAGCTGACTACGCTTCATAAATTGTAACAGTTTGCCCAACGGGTAAAACAGGCCAAACCATGACCTCCAGGCTTCGCCTTCGCGCGACCGGGAAAACATGCGGCGGCAAAGCCGCCACGCACTCGCGCAATCCCATTCCGCAAGCCGCATCCCGTCATTTCGTCATTGCGAGGCGCATAGCACAGTGGCAATCGGAAAACAGAATCTGTTCCCTGACATCGGTTTTCCTGCCTTTGCTATCCGCAAATCGAGCAAGATCATGACCAAGACATCGTTTTTCCTCTCTTGCCTCCTCTTGGCCCTGAACACGGCCATGGCCGGTTCTTCCGATGACATAGAGATTTTCCACGCGAAACCCGCCGCCGTGCGCGGCACAAGCGCAGCAAGCACGCGCCACGTGGCGCTCGACCGCGCCGTGGCCGCTCCCCGGCGCTTGGTCCTCGCGCCCGCGGGCGAGAAACAAGTCCTGCGCGCCCTGCAAGCGCCCGCCAGCACTCAAGCCGATGCCAACAAGATAATCGCCCCGCCGCGGAAAATCGGTTTTGGCCGCGATGTCGCCGCGCTCGAAAGCCCCTCCAGAACGCGCGCGCAACTCGACTGGCAAGACCAGCCCGATGGCGGCCATGCCGCCGCCCTCGCCATCGTTTCCCCCGACGCGGTCGCCCTTCGCCTGGGGCTGCGCATCTTCAACTTGCCCGCCGAGGCCCTCGTCCGCGTCTACGCCCCCAATGAGACCACCGCCATCGTGTTTACTGGCCAGGAAATCACCGCGCTCATCGCCCTCAATCTGGCTGCGGGCGAAGTGGATGAGAATGCGCGCACCTGGTGGTCGCCCACGGTCGAAGGCAATGAAACGGTGCTCGAAATCCTGCTGCCGCCCGGCATCGACCCCGCGGCGGTCGATATCGCGCTGCCACGGATTTCCCATCTCTTCGCCAGCGCCCGTACCGGCTGGAAAGCGGAAGAAAGCGTGATGGAGAAATTGCGTGAAACCGCCGCGGGTTGCAGTCACAACAATGTCAGTTGCGAAACAGCGTGGGATGAGGTGAGCCGCGCCACGGCCTGGATGGTGTTCGACGAGAATGGCGGCACGGCCAGCATATGCACCGGAACCTTGCTGAACGACACCGATATCGACAGTGCGATTCCCTACTTCATAACGGCCCGGCATTGCATCGGCACCCAGAGCAGTGCTTCGAGTCTGGAAACCGTATGGTTCTATCGGGAAAATTGCGGCAGCGGCGTTTTGGACGCTCATTACACCTGGCTACACGGCGGCGCCACGCTGCTCTATGAAAGCAGCAATACCGACACCGCTTTCCTTCGCCTCCGCGCCCAACCGCCCGCGAATGCGGCCTATGCCGCTTGGTCAGCGTCTCCGCCCGCCGCGAACTCGGTGCTGACCGGCATACATCATCCCAAAGGCGACCCGCAGAAAATCTCGTTTTCCAAACTCACCGATTACCGAAAATGTGATTTTGATCATCAGGGCGCGTTCATCTGTCAAACCGATGACGCGGCCAATGCGAACTTCTTCACCGCCGACTGGACATCCGGAATGATCGAAGGCGGCAGTGACGGCTCCGGCATTTTCACCGGCTCGAAACTGCTCGTTGGCACCTTGCATGGGCATTCGGGAGGCGGTTGTCCCAGTAATGGCTTATATGGACGTTTCGATCTGGCCTATAACGACGGAATCGATCATTTCCTCGGCAATGCCGACGGCAGGTGGACGCTCCGCGTGTCCAACGCCGGCAACGGTACGGGCACGGTTACCAGCGACGTGGGGAATATCGACTGCGGTGCGACCTGCTCCGCCGACTATGCCGACGACACCACGGTGACACTTGCCGCCGCCGCTGGACCGAACAGCAGTTTCGATGGCTGGCTTGTGAGGGGTTCGCCGACGCCATCATGTCCGTCAGACTCGAATACATGCACGGTCACCCTGAACGACGATCTTGAGCTCACCGCCCGTTTCACCGCGACCACGCTTCCCACCTACACGCTCACCGTGGAGAGCGGCCCCGACCCTGCGGGTACAGGCACGGGCACGGTGACCAGCGACGGAGATATCGACTGTGCCATCAGCGCCAGCGACGCCAGCGGTATCTGCACTCACGACTATCCTGAAGGCAGTGTGGTGACGCTCACCGCCAATGCTGGCAACGGCAGCCATCTTTTGCTCTGGGAGGGCGATTGCGCAAGCGCGAGAAGAATGTCGACTTGCACGCTCACCATGAGCGCCGCTCGCAACGTCACCGCCAGTTTCGGGACAACGTCCTCATTCCTAGTATTCAGGGTGAAGCTCGACTCCGATGGCACGGGTGCGGGCAGGGTTGGGGTGACCAACAACTTGATTGGCGGTACCAACTACTGTCTTGAGGACTGCTCTTTCGGCTCCTTCTCCTTCGCCACCTTCAACATCGCATATCCTGCGGGCTCGATCATGACGCTCACCGCCATCCCTGAGCAAGGCAGCCATTTTGTGGGGTGGAGCAGCAGCGGGGAGCCCCTCTTCCCCGCCGATTGTTCGGGAAATAATCCTGTATGCATATTTACATTGGTTGGCACGCCTCAGGCCATAGCCCGTTTCGATGCGGATCCGACGCTCAGCGTGGAGCGCTCCGGCAACGGCCAGGTGGTCTCCGACGCGGGGAGCATCGACTGTGGCGACGTTTGCTCCAGCATGTATGTCCCCGACGCGCGGGTGACGCTCACCGCCACCCCTGGCGCGGGCTACGTTTTCGTGGGCTGGAGCGGCGCATGCGCGACCTTGGGCACCACACCGATTTGCGCGGTCACCATGGATGTCGACAAGACGGTTGGCGCCGTGTTCACGCCGAACCCCCTGTCGCCAGTAAGCACGCATGCGCTCACCGTGGATGACCTCGGCGATGGCAGTGGCACGGTGACTTGCAACGGCAATACTTGCCTTCCCGCCTATCCCGCGAACACGCCGGTGATGCTCACCGCCACGCCTGAAGCAGGCAGTTTTTTCGCGGGCTGGGGCGGCGCATGCGCGGGAAGGGGAAGGTGCGCGATCGCGATGAATGCCGACAAGACGGTTTCCGCCACCTTCAATGTGAGCAATGTGCCGAACCCGCGCGTGCTCACCGTGACCCGCCTCGGCAACGGTGGCGGCAAGGTGAGCGGCGCGGGGATCGACTGCGGCAGCGTCTGCGCCGCCATCCATTCCAGCGGCAATCAGGTGACGCTCACCGCCACGCCTGAAGCGGGCAGCTATTTTTCGGGTTGGGGCGGCGCGTGCGCGGGGATTTCGCCTACTTGCGTCTTCGACATCGGCACCGATCAGGACATCACCGCCCGTTTCGACGTGGGCATCGCGCCATGGTTTGGCGACATGGCCCTGCGCGACGCGATCTATGCCTACAAGCTGCCGATCTCCGGACTGGCCGCGCAAGCCAAGACCTTCGCTGCCTACAACTGCGACGTGTTCCAGGTCTTGATCGATGTCGAATCCGGCTTCGTCGACCTTTCCACCCGTGAGGGCCCCACCGCCCATGGCCCGCACAACATCTACCCCGATCGTCTCTACGACACGGCGGCAATGTTCTCCTACACGCTCTATTCGTCGGCTCACGCCAAGTCGTTCCGCCTGGGCCGATATCTCGACGATGCGTCGTCATCCGCTCCGGTGGGCACGGCGACCGTCTTCGGTTATTGCTTCTCGACCCGCACCGACGCGGTGGTGTTGATCCATGACGCGAGCACGGGACTTTGCCACCGCAACGGCGGCATCACCGTGAGTTGCCCGACGGTTCCGGTTGCGCTGTCGCATCCGTTGTCAGAAGACTGAGGACAACACCCAGGCAGGGGCGAGGCATGCCTCGTTCCTTAGCGCGTTTCCGATCCATGAGGCAAGCCGAGTGCAATTTCGGTCAGTACCGGCAGATGATCGGAGCCCCAATCCGGCCCGATCCGGCGCTGCGGCACCGCAATGCCGTTCGAGATCAGTGTCATGTCCATCGGGATGCCAAACAGCCCGCTGTGGCGGGCGGTGATGGCGGGCCATGTGCCTGGCGCGCCTTGTCCCCGTTGGGCGTCGGATAGACCCGTCGCGCCATGAAATCGCGCAGATGCGGCGACCACGGGGTGGAGTTGAAGTCGCCAAAAACCAGCGTTTCTTGCCCCGGCGTGCGCTCTTTTTCGAGCTGGCGCGCCAGCGCCGCCATGAAACGGTTGCGCCATTGCGCCAGATCGTTGTCGATGGGCGGCGGCGGATGAATGCCGATCAGCCGCAACGTGTGGCCGTCCATGATGATGTCGGCCTGCAAGGCCGGAAAGGCCGGGCCGACGACTTCCAACACATGCGCTGCGTGCAGCGGATGACGGCTGATCAAAGCGATGCCGAACGGCGAGTCGTCCAGCCACGCAATGCGGTATGGGAATTCGTTGGCGAGCGTCAGCATGTCCGCTTCGAACGCCAGGCCGGCTTCCAGCACCAGCACGACGTCGACTTCCGCAGGGTGCCCGGCAAGCCAGTGCGTCAAGGTGTCGGTCTGACCGGCGGCATTGTATTGCAGCAAGCGCAATCGCGTTCCATGCCGTGCGTCTTCCACGGGTAGCCAGAATGGCGCAACCGTATATCCTGTAAGAATCAGCGTCGCCAGCGCCGCCCAGCGCCAACGTCCATCCCGCCACAACAGCGCGACCAGCGGCACGAGCACAAGAGCATATTGCAGGAAGAAATGCGCGAACAGTTCCGGAATCCTGTGCCAGCTTCCGCTCCATCCTGCCAGGGCCAGCGCCGCTACGCAGACAACTCCCGCGCGGGCGCGGCTGACGGCATAGCGGAGCCAAGCGGTGGGGCGAAAAGGGCAGGATGCGGCATTCACCTCGACAGCCCTTGCCAAATTTTCTGCAAACGTTTGACCGATACCGGTATCGGCGTTTTCAGCGCCTGCGCGTAGAGGCCCACACGCAATTCTTCAAGCAGCCAGCGAAAAGCCTCCAGTTCGGAATCGGCGAAACCGGCGCGGCGGCGGGTGGCGGTTTCGCGCTCCCAGGCTTGCGCCAGCGATTTCCATTCCGCCATGGCTTTGGCATCGCGTGCGGGATCTTCACGCAGTTTGTCGAGGCGCAACGCGGCGGCTTTCAGATAGCGCGGGAAATGGGCGAGGCGCGCCCAATCGAAGGCGCTCAGGAAATCCGCCGGAAGAAGCGCGGCGATTTGCCCACGCACATCGGATACGGCTTCGGGGAAGGCTTTGTCGAGCGCGACGAGGCGTTTTTGCAGCGCGGCGTTTTCCGTCGCCAGTTGCGCGGCGAGACGCATGAATTCCTGCGCCACCAACGTGATGCGCGCACGGGCGTCCTGGCAGCGGCGGGCAAAGGATTCGGCATCGGCGGGCAAGGGCTCGCCCAGGCAGCAGCGCGCCAGCGCGGCGGCGACGAGCCGCGCCCGGAGTTCGGCTTCCGTGCCGGAATCACGGTATTGCAGGGCCAGTTCGCGCAGGCCCGGCAGGCGCTCGATGGCTTTGACTTGATCCTTGAGCGCGAGGGCGAATAGCCGCGCCAGGCCGCGGCGATGTATGCGCACTGCATCTTCGGGCGTGTCGCAGGGGCGAATCGAGACACTATCGCCGTCGTCGTGGAGCGCGGGAAAGCCGATCGTCTCGCGTCCGCCGATTTGCAATTCGATCAATTCGGGCAGCGTGCCGAAAGTCCATGCGGTCAGGCCGGTAAACGGGGCCGGGGCCGCGCCGTCCGTGCCTTTGCCGGAAGCGCTTGCGCCGCGCTCGACGGCGCTTTTTTCCAGCGCCGCCGTCTCGAAGCGTGCCGCGACCTGCTCTTTCAGTCGCGCGCGCAATTCGTTCAACTGCCGCGATTGGCCCAGCACGCGGCCATGTTCGTCGATGACACGGAAATTGATGAAGCAGTGCGGCGGCAGATTTTCCAGACGAAAACTCTCCAACGGCAGCTTGAGGCAAACGCGCTCTTCGACGAAGTGCTGGAGCGCCTCGAGTAGCGGGCCGTCGCCATCGAATTCGCCCGCCTCGCAGGCGGCCACGAATGCCGCAGCACTCTCGGAGAGCGGTTGCAGGCGATGGCGGATTTTTTGCGGCGCGGTTTTCATCAGCGCCATCGTCTTTTCTTCCAGCAGCCCTGGCACCAGCCATTCGCAACGTTGCGCCGGGATCTGGTTGAGCATCGCCAGCGGCACGGTGAGGGTGATGCCATCGTCATTTTCGCCGGGTTCGTGGCGGTAGTCGAGCTTGAGCTTTTGCCCGAGCACGGTGAGCGCGGGGGGAAAGCGTTCGCTGGTCACGCCTTCGGCTTCGTGGCGCATCAGTTGTTCGCGTGACAGGTAGAGGAGGCGGGGAGCCTCCCGTTCGGCTTGCCGTCGCCAGTGCTCGAAGGCGGCGAGATCGACGATGTCGGCGGGAATCTTGCTGTCGTAGAAGGCTTCGATCAGGGTTTCGTCGACGAGCACGTCGGGACGGCGGGTCTTGTGTTCCAGCCGTTCGATCTCGGCTACGAGTTTGCGGTTGTGGGCGAGAAAACCCATCGCGCGCGCCGGGCCTTCGGCGATCTCACCGGCAACCAGTCCTTCGCGGATGAAAAGCTCGCGGCATAATGCCGGGTCGATGTCGCGGTAGGCGACGCTCCGGCGCGCCCAGATCGTCAGTCCGTAGAGCGTGCCGCGCTCCCAGGCGCGCACGCTGCCGGTGCTTTTCGACCAGTGCGGCTCGAACATTTGCCGCCGGATCAGATGGCCGCCGACTTCTTCCACCCATTCCGGTTCGATGCGGGCCAGGCATCTGCCGAACAGGCGCGAGGTGTCGACCTGTTCGGCGGCCACGATCCATTTGCCCGCCTTTTTCGCCAGCATCGAGCCGGGATGCGGCCAGAACCGGATGCCGCGCGCGCCCAGGTAGCTTCCCGCCTGCGGCCCGACGGCTTCTTCCGCCTTGCAGCCGATGTTGCCCAGCAGCCCGGCGAGCAGCGATTTATGGATGGCTTCGTAATTGGCGGGGATGGTGTTGATTTTCCAGCCGTGCTCGACGCACAGAGTATGCAATTGCGTATGGACGTCGCGCCATTCGCGCATGCGCAGGTAGGAGAGAAAATGCTTGCGGCACCATTGTTTTTGTTGGTTGCCGGATTGGTGGCGCTGCACTTCGCCCCACGCTTTCCAGAGATGCCAATGCCAGAGGAATTCGGAATGCCTATCCTGCTCCGCGCCGCGGAATGCGGCATGCGCTTGTTCCGCCGCGCCGGGACTATCTTGCGGGCGCTCGCGCGGGTCTTGCACCGAGAGCGCGGCGGCGATCGCCAGCACTTCGGCCAGCGCGCCGCGTTCACGCGCCGCGAGCATCATGCGGCCAATGCGCGGGTCGAGCGGCAATTTCGCCAATTCATGCCCGATGGGGGTGAGAGGGGAACGATCCTCGCGCCCCTCCTGCGCGCCGCCATCTTCGCCAGCGTTTGCGCTGCCGATTGCGCCCAATTCGCTCAACAGCGCGTAGCCGTCGCCGATCAGCCGCGAGCCCGGCGGATCGATGAACGGGAAATCCTCGACCGCGCCCAGCTTGAGGGCTTTCATGCGCAGGATGACACCAGCCAGGGAGGAACGCAGGATCTCGGGATCGGTATGCGCGGGGCGGCGGCTGAAATCTTCCTCGTCATAGAGGCGCAAGCAGATGCCATCCATCACCCGTCCGCAACGTCCGGCGCGCTGGCTGGCCGCAGCCTGCGACACGTTCTCGATCCGCAATTGTTCGACCTTGTTGCGCGGCGAATAGCGTTTGACGCGGGCAAGCCCGGTGTCGATCACGTATCTCACGCCCGGTACGGTGAGCGAGGTTTCGGCCACGTTGGTCGCCAGCACGACTCGTCGCCCGCTGGAAGGCGCGAACACCCGCGCCTGTTCCTGCGCCGACTGGCGCGCGAACAGCGGCAGGATTTCGCTGCCGGGCAAAAGTTTCGCCTTGTGCAAGGCCTCCGTCGCCTCGCGGATTTCACGTTCGCCGGGCAGGAACACGAGTACGTCGCCGGGGCCATGGCGCTGCGCTTCGTCGACGGCCTCGGAGAGCGCGTCGTAGAGATCGCGGCGGCGGCTCGCCGCGTCCTTTTTGCTGGCGCGTTCGCTGTCGCCGTCTTCTTCCATGACTGGGCGATAGCGCATCTCGATCGGGTAGAGCCTGCCGGAGACTTCGATGACCGGCGCGGCGTGCCCTGCGGCATCGGCGAAGTGGCGAGCGAAACGCTCGGCATCGAGCGTGGCCGAGGTGATGATGAGTTTGAGATCGGGCCTGCGTGGTAGCAAGGTCTTGAGATAACCGAGCAGGAAATCGATGTTGAGCGAACGCTCGTGGGCTTCGTCGATGATCAGGGTGTCATAGGCCGTGAGCAGCGGATCGCCCTGTGTTTCGGCCAGCAGGATGCCGTCGGTCATCAGCTTGACATGGCTTTCCGCGCCGATGCGGTCGGTGAAGCGGATCTTGTAGCCGACCGCCTGCCCGAGCGGGCTGCCGAGTTCTTGCGCGATGCGCGTGGCGGTGGCCCGCGCCGCGAGCCGCCGCGGCTGGGTGTGTCCGATCAGGCCCGCCGCACCACGCCCGAGTGTGAGACAAATCTTCGGCAATTGCGTGGTCTTGCCAGAACCGGTTTCACCGCAGACGATGACGGTCTGATGCGCGGCGAGCGCGGCGGCGATCTCGTCGCGACGGGCGGAGACGGGGAGTTCGGGCGGAAAATCCGGCACGGGCAGCGCGGCCCGGCGGGCGGCGAGCGCCTGGCGGGAACGGGCGAGCAAGGCGTCGAAATCGGCCTGCAAGGCCGCGCGCGCTTCCTTGCCGGGGCGTTTGCCGTCGCGCAAGGCTTGCCGCAGGCGCAGCAGACGAGGACGGTCGGCGGCAAGGCAATCGTCGAACGAAAACGCGGCGGCGGATGGCGGACGGGAAGCTGTCATGGCAACGACGAATACTGCATTGGAAAGAGGAGCGCATTATCCCGTGTAACAGGCTCATCCAGCCCAACTACCGCAGCGTTGCCGGTAAAATCGGCAGCGGGCGGCGGAGACAACGACGAACTGGCGCGCCTTTCTGCCTTGGTGCTGGCAAACCGCAGCCCATCCCGCTCGCCCAGCCAAATTATCGGTGCTGAGCCGCGATCTCACCTGTCCAGGAGACCAATCCATGTTTCGCATACTCTCGCTCCTGTTTGTCATCCTGCTTTTCCTGCCCATTGCTCAGGCAAAGGACTGGACGGTTTATCGCGGCAAGCTCGAAGGTGCGGGAATCGTGGTGATGGAGTTGTCCCCCACATCGGAGGCGGGGCAATATGAGGGACGTTATTTCTATCCACGATATGGTATCGATATTTTCCTCAGCGGAACGCTGGATGAGTTCAGGGAAGAAAATCCGCCGCTGAATGACCCAAACGTAGAGCTTGAGTCAGGCTATTCGACTGGTTATTGGAAAGGACGTATCGAGGGTGATCATTATCGCGGCCACTGGAGTCGGACAGGCCGCGACACGGAAAAGAAGCTGAAATTCGATCTGGTTCGCGTCAGCACTTATTCCGTCCCGAATGCGGGATTGCGCTTCGAACAAATGCCTGAAAACTTCCTGAACCACGCCCACATCGATAGCACGAAAACGCCTTACACTTACTTGAAACTCAATGGATATGCCGTGCCGGTCGGCCCGGCAATCGGTGACGAAACACTTGCCTACCAGATGTGGGCCGATCCCCGTTCCGTGTTCGAATATCCCCGTCTCGTCCGCCATCCCAATCCAGAGATCATGAAAAGGGTCAATGCGCTCCTGGAACAGAGACATTGGCAATTGACGACCACGGCGCTGAAATGTCGAAGACTATCGGCAGGCAAGGATGCGGGTGGTTACGAACACGAACACGTGGAGGTCGCATATCTTTCTCCGCTGCTGATGAGCGTAGTGGAGTCCGGCCGTACGCAAGGTGTTCATGGTTTCGATTGCAACACTGAACTCATGCGTGATTCCCATTTTTATCCTTATACCCTGGATTTGCGGCGCGGCGCGTTCCTGAACTGGCGTCATCTGATCAATCTATCCACGTTTACCATTACTTTCGATGCGGGGGGACATGATGTGCTTCATCCCGAACTGTTCGACCTGCTCTATCGCAAACTTGAGGCGTCCGGTCTCAAAGCTTATTCATGCAGAGCCCTGTTCGATGTGGACAGTTTTGGCCTGCATGTGGTCAAACAAGATCGGTTGGCAATTTCCGCTTCTGGTTTCAGTGAGTATAACGAGGGCTGTCTCGGCATACAATTTGAAGTGCCTCTTTCTGAATTGGCGCCGTTGCTGAAACCTGCGGCGCATCCCTATTTCTTTACCGAACACTGACGGTGGAGTGATTCATTCGATTTTCAGGTCCAGACAGAACGGCCCGGGCCTATCGCCATGCCTTGCAGGAACTCGACCCTTTCGCGCATGCGCGCAGCGTGGGCCACATCACGGCAGCGGCAAACTGGGAGGGACATAAACCCTCGTTGCTCCGGGAGCATGGTTTCCGGCGTAGTCCAGGATGATTTTTCATGGGCAAGGAAAGTTTGATGCTTATGATATATTTCGCCATCTTGTGGTCGGCATAGCGTATTTCAGTCGTCCATGGTATGGCAAAATCATTGTCATATTATTTGAAAGTCATCGATGGTCATGGTTTTTGTATGGCAAATGCCGATTTTTGCGACTAGACTTCCAGTATCCACGCCATGGATGCAATACTGGCCGTGGTTGCCCACAGGCTGCAAGCTTGTGCCGTTTCCTGGTCCTTGCAGCACATAACAACGGAGAGGAGATTCCAAATGGGACACACGAAACTCAAGACACTGCTCACTGCCGGTTTCGCGATCATGCTGGCATTGCTTTTGATCGTCGGTTCCGTGGCG
>JAITCV010000113.1 GCA_031282905.1 Azoarcus sp.
CGCAGCAACATCCACTTCCCAAACACCGCAGAGAGCCGCGCATTCTACAAGCCAAAAAAAACTTGTCAACAGGAGTGTGACACCTGGTAGCAAGCTTTGTATCTGCCCACTTTCATCGCGCGATAGTTGTCCGATACCAGGAAGAAGCGGCGCAGTTGCTGGGATACGCTGGAGAGGATTCACCCTATCCTTGCAAGAAAGCAGCTTGCCACACCAGCCAAGACAGCGATTGCCACGCCGGCCGAAGCCGCGTGACGCAACAGAACGGGGCGGTAAGTCATCAACATCACCACCGCCAGCGCCGCGAATGTCAGGATGCCGAACCAGCGGAGGATGGCCAGGGAGAAAGCCGCAATGGCAAGGCATGGCGCAAACGAGAGCGCCAGCAGCAGCCAGCCGACAAGCTTGCCCCAGGGATCTGGCGCGCTTGCGGCCCCGAAGACCTGGGCGCGATGACGTGACATGGAAAGCGCCAACGCAACGAAACCGGCAAAGGCGAGAAGACTGGCAACGATCGTCATTCGGTTTTCTCCGTGACGGGATTTGAGACTGGAACGGGTTGGCCGTTGGCTTGGCGCGGGCCGCGCCCTTGGTGATGGCCGACCTTCCAGGCGGCATGGAGCAGCGCGACGCCGATCACGCAGGTGGTGAGATCGAAGCCCGCCACGATCCAATTCCCGCTCGGAAGGGTCACGGCCAAGCTCGCGGCGCGGGTCGTTGCGAAGTTGAGCACCGGGATCGACGCCAGGAGCAGGCCGGCGGCGGTCAGTTGCTCGATCCAAGCCTGTCTGGGCCGCCGCAGCAGCGGATGGATGAAAGCCGCCAGCCAGGCGAGGAAGAAGCAGCGGATTTCCCAACTGGCGCGATCGGCCAGATCGACCGGAAGCAGGCGGTTGGCCCAGAAATAACCCGCCACGGCAATGAGCAAGCCGGCGACCGTCCCGATGTTGAGGACGCCGACCAAATGGTGACCGAAATGGCCCGGCGCGCCCTTGCGCTTCTCGGTACGCTTGAGCGACCAGAGCACCAGCCCGGTGGCGATCATCACGCTGCCGCCTATCCCGCTGAGAAAGAACAACCAGCGCAAGATCGGCTCCGCGAAGAGAGCGCGATGAAAGCCGCCAAGCAGGCTGTGGGCGCCGCTGATGGCGCCGGACGAGCGCCCTTCGGCCTCGGTGAGGTACTCGCCCGCGCCGGAAAAGGACAAACTGCGGGAGCTGCCATGATGCCCGGATTGCAGCAAGCTGCTGTTGTAGGCCGCTTGCAACTCGACGCGGGCGTCGGGTCGTCCTGGGTTGTTGACCGTCAGCCGGCTGACCGGATCGCCCCATTTCTGTTCGGCAAACGCGATCATCGGGCCGACCGGCGCCAGCGCCACGGTCTCGCCCCGGCCTCGCCTTTCTTGCTGCGTCTGCCTTTCTTGCGCCTGGGGTCTTTCCTGGCGGCCGCCGAAGTTCGAATCGCCCAGCGGCAACAAGGTGGCCGCAACCAGCATCACACCGGTATAGGTGATCATGAGATGGAACGGCAGCGCCAGCACCGAACTGACATCGTGGAAATCGAGCCAGCTACGCTGCCCCTTGCCGGGCCGGAAGGTGAAGAAATCCGTGAAGATTTTCTTGTGGGTGATGATCCCGCTGATGAGCGCGATGAACATGGCCATCGCCGCGATGCCCACGATCCGGCGCGCCCACTCGCGCGGCATGGCATGCAATTCGTAGTGGAAATCGTTGAGGAAGTCGCCCCCCGCGGTTTCGCGCGGCTTGACGATTTCGCCGCTGGCCGGATCGAGCGTCATCTGCTGGCCGCCACGCCGACCGCCCCGGCGACCGGCTGCCGCTGGCGCGCCCGGCGCGGCGCCCGCGGCGCGCGCCCCGGATGGTGTATCCGCCATGCCAGCACGATCTGGTGAGGTCTCGCCGGTTTGCGCGCGGGAATGGTTCGAGCGCGCCGGTTCGGGCATTGCCTCGCCATGATCGTCGCCGCGCGGGCGTGGCTGGGCATTCGGCGCGCCCGTCCCCTCGGCGCGGTTCGGTGGCCCGCCGCGACCGCTTTCTCCCGCCATCTGCCAAGCGATCCTCAGCTCATCCCGGCGCTCATCCGGCAATTCCACGCGCCACTGGCTGGCCCTGGGCGCCAGGCTCTCCAGCTTGGCGAGCGCGACCCGGGCAGCCTCTTCGGTCGTGACCGCAGCGGATGGAACCGCTTCCGGCTGCATCCAGGAAGTGATCTCCTGGCGGAAATAAGCCGTGGTGCCAGTCAGGAAGATTGCATAGCACAGCCAGCCGAGCAGCAGCCCCAACCAGCCATGCAGCCAGCTCATCGACTGGCGCAGACCCATGTTCCTCATCGCGCGCCTCCCAGCATCAACCAGAGCAGCATGACGGCCAGTGCCGAGAGGGCTATCCCGCCCACCGCGACACGCAGACGGCGGACCGCGAAAGCCCAGATCACAGCCGTTGCATAGACCAGCGGCCCGATCATCTGGCCCAGGGTCTTGCCTTGGAAGCCGTCCGCCACCGCACAGGCGATCGCCGCCGCCGCGAACCAGGCGACGGCGTAACTGCCCAGCAGGGCGACGGCCACGCGCGCCAGAATCGTCCGCTTCATTTCCCGGCGCGGTGTCGCCGCCGCGCTATCGCCTTGTATTGTTTCCACCATGTTCGATCTTCCTTTTTGCTTGCTCGCCCCGTCCGTCGAAAACACAGGGCAGGCCGTTTCGGGCCTGTTTGCCATCGTGCCCGCCCGCAAGCGCAAGCACATGGATTTGCAGGGGCACGGCGCGCCGTGCCCCTGTCGTTATCGCTGGGAGCGCGGGCATCCTGCCTTTGTAGGGGCGACGCATGCGTCGCCCTGCCTGGGAGCGCGAGGGTCACTGGTAGCTTCAGGGGAATTACCGCTTCTGGGTTCGGAAACACGCGGCGGCGAAAACCGCCGCAGCGTGCCCGCGACGTTCATGACGATAACGTGGCTATTTCCCCGGATTCGGCTTTGCCGCCGGGACGGCGGGAAATGGCGCGATGCCATTGGGCTGGACCAGGGTCAATGTCGTCGCATAATTGATTCCATCGTATCTTTCCCCATCGCGCTCGCCCGGCGTGCGGTCGGCGTGACTGACGCTCAGCACGTATTGCCCTTGCCAAGGCAGATCGAACGACACCTGGCCATTGTCATCGGTGCGCGCCGTCTTGTTCCAACCCGACTGCACGGCAATGCCAACGCTGGCCTTGGGCAGTGGTTTTCCCCAGAACATGACCTTGAACACGCCGGGTTTTCCGGTCGGAACGATGTCAAGCGCAAGTTCGGGGGGCAGGGCGGCAAAATCCGTGATGAGGCGCGCGGCGGGCCGATACCAGTTGCGGTTTTCCCGCGGCCCCGCACCGCCTCCGGATCTTCCTTCGCGCCCCTGTTGCGGCCCTGTCCCTCCGGGTCTTCCTTCGCGCCCACCCGGTTGTGCCCCGTCATCCGCTCTTCCTTCTCGCGTGGAGACGCGGATTGGAAAACGGGCGTCCTCGGCGGTCAGGCTCTCCCCCGGCGCAAGCCGGACGGGCGCGCCAAAGCCCGTCGCGGTCTTGGTCAGCGCAAGTGTTTCGGTCTTGCCTTTTGCAAACAGCGTTGCCGTGGGCGCGCCAAAATTATCCAGCAACCCAGGGGAGGCTTCGCGGAGGTTCCCTCCGAATTCGCCAAACCGGAGGATGGCGTTTCCGCCTTCCGGCTGCTCCAGCCAGATCTCATGCGCGTCCGCCGCGCAAAAGCCAATGGCCGTAATCCCGGCACAAACGATTTGTGAGAGTGTCTTGAGTTTCATCGTGCTTCCTTTCAGGGGTGAAAAATAAAAGACGTCGCAATGGCATTTCCCGATCATTCGTGAGGTCGACAAAGTCACGGATGAAATGGAAATGAGATCAGAAGGAGAGCGATAAGGTCACGTAATACGCGCGCCCCGGCTCGTTGTAATTGTTCGCGCCTTTTGATGAACTGCTCGACAGGCGTTGAAGCCGCTTGTCGAGCAGGTTGTTGATGCCAACCTGGATTCTGGTATTCCTGGCGGGAAAATAACCGACAGAAAGACCAAGGATGTGATAGGGGTCCCGTGGCCTGAGCGCCTCGGAATCGGTTACCGGTACATTGGTAAACGTATTGTAGGTACGCGGTTTTTGCTTGCCATAGAAGGTCGCCGTCAGGAGAAATGAGAGTTCCTCCATCGGGTTCCATTCCAATTGGCTATTGACGGTATATTTTGGAACCATGGACAGGGGTTGTCCGGTTTCCTTGCTGTGGTTCTTGTCCATATAGGTCAGGTTGTTCCTCCACATCAACCGCGGCTTTCCCGCCGTTTGCAGGATCGGTATATTCAGATGACCTTCCAGGCCCCGCACCACCGCTTTGCCGGCGTTGTCCCAATGAAAAGCGTATTGCCCTGTGGGCAGCTGGTACCACTCGCCGGCCGCGTAGCTCGTACCAATATCGGTCACGATTTTGCTTGAATAGTCATTTTGAAAGAACGTGAGTCCCGCCCCCCAATTTCCATCCACCCAGGCAAGGCCGACTTCCTTGTTGACGCTGATCTCGGGATCGAGATCAGCATTGCCGAATACGCCGCAACCACTGGCGAGGTTGAGGTTCTTGGGGCAACCGCCGCCGAAATAATTCGGATTCAATTGATAGAGATTCGGGGCCTTGAATGCCCTGGCGATGCCCGCCTTGATCGTGATCGTCGGCGTCAACATATAGTGGGCATTGAGATAGGGACTCCAGTTGGCCCCGAATTCATTGTGGTGATCCAGGCGGACGCCGGGAATGAGGAGTAAATCCTGGAGGATTTCCACGTTGTCTTCGATGAACAGGCTGTAAAGCGTCTGGGTTGCTTCGGGGTCCGTCCTCTTCACCCTGGCGTCGCACACCCCGCCTGGGCATGCCGACATGGAATAGGGATCATCGAGTTTGAAATGGGCGTATTCGGCGCCAACGGTCAAAATCTGCCGGATGCCCCCAAGCGACAATGGCGTGTTGAATTCGCTGGCGAGGCGGTAATTGTCCAGCTTGCTTTCCGACCAGCCCATGCCCTGGCTGATGGATCCCTGGTTTTCTCCGCCGCTGGACATCTCTTCCCGCAGGCGGCGGTTGCTTGTGCCTTCATATGAAAGAATCACTTTGGAAGTCTTGCCGCCACCATAATCGCCTCGCCAATTGAACGATGCCGTGCGGCGGTACATGATGTTGGTTTCCTCGCTGCCAATCAGCTTCTGGACCTCGCTCGCCATGGTACCGGACGGATTTTCGCCAGCAAAGATGTTGCCCTGGCGGGAAAACCCTGTTTCGATATCCAGGACGTGTCCGGAGGCAATATCCCAACGCAACAGGGCATTGATGTCGCGATTGCGCACCCCTTCGCGCCCGGCAGGCGGCACTGTATTCGCGGTATCCGGCGTCGCGTTGATGTTTGGATCATCTGGCGTCGTTTTGGCCGCATTTCCATACAGCCGAAAAGACAATTTGTCGGATAAGGGCCCGGCGACATGAAAGCTCGCGCGGCGGGTATATGACTCATCCTCGTCTTCCGGCGTCAGCAGATAGAATTGCAGAGAACCCGACAGTGTCTTTTCTGGTCTTTTGGTAATGATGTTCACCACTCCGCCCATGGAGCCGGAGCCATAGCGCGCGGCGGCAGGGCCGCGAATCACTTCGATGCTTTCGATTGCTTCCGCGGGCACCCAATTGGTGTCGCCGCGTGAGTTGCGCTCTCCATTGCGCCCCATACGGACGGATTGGCGGGAATTGACTGGCTTGCCGTCGACCATGATCAGCGTATTCTCCGGCCCCATTCCTCGCAGATCGATCTGGCGGTTATTGCCAAAAGCGCCCGACGAACCGCTGCCGGTCAGGTTGACGCCGGGCATGGTGCGGATGATTTCGGCAAGGTCGTTTGCCGGCGGGCGCTTTTCCAGGTCTTGTGCCGTGATCAGTGAAACACCGGGGGATTGTTTCAATTCTTCCTCGGCCGTGGCAATGACATTGATTTCAGCAAGCGTGGCCTCCGCCAGGACGCTTTCATTGGCCTGTTGACCGGGTTTCAATACGGGTCTCAATACGTATTGCGCCGAGCCGTCGGGCACTGCCTCGATATCCGTGCCCGCGAGCAATGCCGACAATGCGTCCTGGACACGGTAATTGCCTTTCAGTCCGGGGCTGTGCTTTCCTTCGGCAATCCGGGTCAAGCCAGCCAGATAGATGTCCGCCTCCGCCGAGAATCTGGTCAGGACGGCAGGCAAGGGTCCCGCCGGAATATCGTAATAGCGAGCCGTGTCGACGGCGGAGGCGTCCTCGTTCGCCACGGAAATCTGCGCCAGGGCCGACGAAACCCAGCCTCCCGCGCCAAGAAACAGGATGGCCAAGGCAAGCCGCGCCGCCCGGGCAGGCCGGGTGGCGAAGATGGCGGTGCCGGTGGCGGCACGAGGAAAACGGCGAAGCATGATCGATCCTTATCAAGATGAATGACAAACGGGATATCCTCATCTTCGAATCGAGCTGTCCGCGGGAACGGATCGCGCCGTCGCGGGCGATCCGTCGTTCGTCGATGTGGTTTTCTCTTACCTCGTGAATCAAGCGAGGAAGTGAAAAGCGGAACCACTTCTTGAAAAAAGATGGCAGGCGCGACTTCGCCTTCGCGTCACGAATGATTTGGCATCACGGCGCGAGATCCGCCTCCGCCGCAGCTTCGAATGTCGCCCACCAGGGCAAGGGGCGGCGAACCCGCAAGTCCGCCGCATGGGCCAGCAAATCCAGGGTGGCATCGATGTCGTGCAGCGGAAAGACGCCGAACACCCGCCGCCGCGCGACATCCGGCGCGACCCCGATGTGCTGACGGGTATGGCGCCGCAACTCGGCGACCACTTTTTCGAGCGGCAGATTCAGGGCGATCAATTTGCCCTGGCTCCAGGCTTCCCGCGCCGGATCGACGGCAGTTGGCGGCTGGATGTCTGCCGCGGTGAACCAGGCTTGCCGGCCTGCGGCCACCACCCATGTTTTTCCACTGCGCGCGGCACGGATTTCCACGGCGCCGTGATGGACGGCCAGGAGGCTGCGCTCATCCTCTTGGCGGACGGTGAAGCGTGTGCCCAGGGCACGCAAGCGTCCCTGGGCGGTATCGACGACGAAGGGCCGCGTCGCCTCAGGGGCGGTGGTCACGAGGATTTCACCTTCGATCAGGTACAGACGCCGCAGATCGGCCTGGTAGTCCACGTCGAACGCGCTTGCCGTATTGAGCCATACGCTGCTTCCGTCCGGCAGCGCCGCCTCGCGGATTTCACCCATGCCGGTGCGGTAGTCAGCCGTGAGCGCCATGCCCGGCGAACTATGACGAAATCCTATCCCGCCCAGCAAACCCGCACTCCCGAACAAGGCAAGACTCGCCAGCACGCGGCGGCGGCGCAGGGTGCGCAGGTTCGCGGCGTGCAGCTTGTCGGTGGTCAGGCGTGGATCAGCGGTGTCCTGCAAGGGAGCAAGCACCCTCTGGCTGACCGCTTCCACGTATTTCCAGGCTCGGCGATGATCGGGATCGGCCGCCAGCCACGCTTGCCAGCGCGCCCTATCATCGTCGCATTCTTCCCCCGATATCAGGAGCGCATACCACTCGGCCACTTTCTCCATGACGGCGTGAGGCAGCGCGGGCTCGGGCGAATCCCGATGGCTGGCCACGGGCGGCGGGATGGACATGAGCCTGTGGTGTTTCACGCTAATTGAACCTTGTGGATTCGACCATGCCTGGAAACACAGCGACAACGCGGTTTTGCAGGGGTGACGCATGCGTCGCACCTGGCATCACCTGGGGTCGGCTTCCAGCCGGCCAGCAATGCAGATGGCACAAAGTGCCGCTGAAAAGATCGAGATTGGCCGGCAGGATGCCGGTCCCACGAGGGTTCCACAAATCGGGTTCTACAGTCGTTGCCGTGTTTCCAGGCATTTTCATGGTTGGATTCATGAGTTCCAATCTACACTGGACTAGACCAAGGTCTTCCCGCGCAGCGCCGTCGCGGTCTGGCAGGCTTGCGCCTGCACGCAGCGCAGCATCACCTGGGCCACGTACTTGCGGACCATGCGCGTAGACACGCCCAACTCAGCCGCGACTTCCCGCGCAGTCATCTCACAAACCGTCGACATCAGGAAAGCCCGCCCCGCCTTGGGCGGCACCTCGAGCAGCAAGGCGCCGATTTCGTGCAGCGCCTCCAGCACGATGGCCTGCCGCTCGGCGGACGGCGCGTGATCCTCCGGTTGGGCGGCCAGAGTGTCGAGCCAAGCCTGTTCGATCTCGCGGCGATGCCAGAGGTTGATGCACAGGCCCTGAGCCATGGCGCGCAGATAGCCCCGCGCTTCGCCAAAACTGCCGAAACCGCGCGAGGCCGGTCGGGTGATCAAGCGGAGAAAGGCATCGTGCGCCAGATCGGCAGCATCGGCGGCATTGCCGAGACGGCGGCGCAGCCACCCTCGCAACCAGTCATGATGGTCGCAATAAAGTCTCTCCACCGAAGGAGAACACGAGTAGTCCAAGGTGTTCACGGCGTTCAAATAAGGATAGGAAGTTTAATGAAAAGCATTATTGATTATTCCTTGCTATCAACGACCACGCAAGCCCCCGCCTTTGTAGGGGCGACGCATGCGTCGCCCCTTTACCGTTGCTGTGCCCCAAAAAGGGGAAACGGCACGAAAAAGTATCGACTTGTATGTAGCTATGCACCCATTTTTTCGAACGTGTAAAGCCAGCCCTATTTTGTTGTGCTACAAAGGCAAACCGTTTGAAAGCGCCCTCCCCTCTTCGCGCCCGATGTAACCCATGTTCCACCTTGCATCAAAGGAATTCCATGATGACTACCCTGGCATTGTTTGACGATTTGCCGGACGCGGTACGAACCACGCTGGTCATGCTGGTCGATGCCGCGAAAGCGAATTTCCAGGATGAGCTCGTGAGCATCGTGCTCTTCGGCAGCGGCGCCGAAGGGCGCTTGCAAGCCGCGTCGGACATCAATCTGATGGTTGTGCTCCGCCAGTTCCACCAGGAACGCGCCGACGGTTTTCGCGAGCCGATGCGCATGGCGCACGTTGCCGTGAAAGCCGTGGCAATGTTCATCACGGAGCCGGAACTGCCGGTGGCCGTCGGCCTTTTCCCCGTCAAGTTCGCCGACATCGCTCGCCGCCATCGCGTGCTTTTCGGCGAGCTGCCTCCGGCGCTGAAAGCAATCGATCCTGCAGCCCAAAAGCGGCAATTGCAAGAAATGCTGATGAATCTCGCCTTGCGGCTGAGATATAACTACATCATCAGAGGGCTGCGGGATGAACAAATCGCCGCGATCATTGCCCACGCCGCCGGGCCGCTTCGCACCGCGGCCGCCACGCTGCTCGCGCTGGAAGGCAAGCCAGCGTCGTCACCCAAGGCAGCGCTGGAAATCGTCGCGGGCACGCTCGACGGCGGACCCTGGGCAGAGACGCTGGCGAACATTTCACAGGCGCACGAAACGGAGGATTTGCCAGCGGGCACGCCCGCGTCGACCCTGTTCCAGATCATGGCAATGACCGAAGCCATGCGGCGGCGCATCGGGGAACTGACATGAATCCGTTCGATTGGCGCGGACCGGCGTTCTTGCTTTTCTACGTGCTGCTGGCCTGCGGCATCCTGGCATTGCAATGGTATTTCCAGAAACGCGCCGGGGAAAGCCAATACCATGGCAATGACACCGCCAGGTTGCAGGCCAAAGTCGCGCAGGACCCGCATTTGATCGCTTACTTGCGCGCTGGCCGCCACGAATTGATCCGGGTCGCCATCATCGCCCTACTTGGCCGCGGGTTGCTCGTGGCCAATGGCGACAAACTGCAAGCCTCCCCTTACGCGGTGACCAAAGCGCGCCGCCCGCTCGATAAAGCCATCCTGACTCTGTACAAAAGGGAAGGCAAAGCACAGACGGCTTTTACCGATGCGACGATATCGTCCGAAATCGAAAACATCCACAAGCAATTGCGCAATATGAAACTGCTGCCGAATGAAACGCAAACCTTGTCTCGTTTCCTGGGCGTATTGTTCACGATCGGTTTTCTTTGGTTCGTCGCAGGTCAGAAAATCACCCTCGCAACCGCGCGCGGCCATCACAATATCGGTTTCCTGCTCCTTTTGGCGGTCCTCATCGTGCCCATCGCGGCAATAGCGGTCAACGCCCAGACACGCTCGCCGGCACGCAGCCGCACCAATTTGGGCGATCACGTCCTCAATGGCGTTCGCAGACAATTCGCCGGTTTGGGCAAACGTTCCGAATCCCTGGATTTCGACGGGCAAACCGGAGAAATTGCGTTCTACGCGGCGGCCATCGGCAGCATTTCCTTGCCGCCAAAAGTCGAGGCCATCATCGAGCCGCTGGATTTGAATCCGCCCGCACGGCCCCCCAACAACGCCCAGCGTGGAAATTCATCCTGCGGTGGTTCTTGCGGTTCGTCCTGCGGTTCGTCTTGTGGCGGTGGCGGCTGCGGCGGTTGCGGATGATGCAGACAGGTTGACGGAAATGCTCCGGGAAAATTGGTTTTCTGGCCGAAAAACGCGCGCTTTCACGCTGCAATGGCACCTTACCAACGCCTGCCCGTATGCCTGCCAGCATTGCTACGACCGCCTCGACCGCAAGGAGCCCGATCTCGCCCAAGCCTTGTCCGCGCTGGAGGATTTTCGCGGCTTCTGCCGCAGACACCGGGTTGCGCCGCATATTTGCCTCACTGGCGGCGACCCGCTCCAATACACGCATTTCTGGACGCTCTATACGGCCATTGCGCAAATGGACATGCGCATTTCGATCCTCGGCAACCCGATTCGCGCCGCATCGATCGAACGGCTCATCTCCATCCGTCCGCCCGATTACTATCAAGTCAGCCTTGAAGGGTTCGAAACCCACAATGATGCAATTCGAGGCCAAGGGCATTTCAACCGGGTCATGCGTTTTCTGGAAGACGCCCGCCCATTGCAATTGCGCACACATGTGATGCTGACGCTCACGCGCGCCAATCTATCGCAAGTCGTCGCGCTGGGCGATTTCCTGCGCGGACTCACGCCATGCTTCACTTTCAACCGGCTCGCACAAACGGGCAATGGCGTTGCGCTGGCGCAGCCGGATAAAACGCACTATGTGCGTTTCCTGCAATGCTATTTGGCCGCCGCAAGGCACAACCCCATCCTGCGGCTCAAGGACAACCTGTTTTGCATTTTGCCATCAGCCCATCATCATGACCGGCTCGCCATGCATGGCTGCACGGGGTTTGGCTGCGGCGCGGCATTCAATTTCGTCGCGCTGCTCCCCGACGGCGAAGTCCACGCCTGCCGCAAATTCCCATCGCCGCTTGGAAACCTGTACGTGTCGAGCCTCGAAGACATCTACCGCAGCGAAGCCGCACGCCGATACCGTGCCGGGCCGCACGCCTGCCAGGATTGCACGCACCGGCGGCATTGCAACGGCTGCATGGCGGTCGTCCACGGCCTTGGCCTCGATCCCATGCGGGT
>JAITCV010000010.1 GCA_031282905.1 Azoarcus sp.
ATGAGTACCGGAAAACGCGCTTGTTGAAACTGGACGATTTTCTCGCCCGCGCGAAAAAGCCCAATACCATCATCCTGGATTCGCGCTCGGCGAAAATGTACGCCCTGAAACACCTGAAAGGCGCCGTGCATCTCGACTTTTCGGACTACACGCAGGAGACGCTGTTTCGCCTGATTCCCGACTGGAACACGACCATCCTGATCTACTGCAACAACAATTTTCTGGATGACCAGCAGGCGTTTCCCAGCAAGATGGCGGTGCAGCCGGTGAGTCTGGGCGGGGAGAAAATCCATCCTACCCTGGCGCTCAACATTCCCACCTTCATCAATCTCTATGGCTACGGCTACCGCAATGTCTATGAACTGGCGGATCTGGTTTCCGTAGACGACCCGCGCCTGCAATTCGCGGGTTCCGAGGTGCGCTGAGGATGCGGGAAGATGCCGTCTGCCTGTGGCCTTGAGGAATGTTCGATGCCTAATCGCCTGAAAAGCTGTTTTTGGTTTGTCCTGAAATGGACATGCCTTTTTCTGTTCGAGTATGTCAGCCCTGTCCTGTCCTGCCTCTTCATATTCTTGTTCGTTGGCGGTCTGCTGTTTCTGCAGGGGCGTGTACCGGACAGCATCCTGGGAATCAGCATGGCGGCCTATGTCATTATTTTCGCCCTCCTCCTGCTGGCGTTTATCAGACTGCTTGAGCGCATCGAGACGGCATTCAAGAACCGTGTTGCGGGAAAAAACACGGAGGAAATGCGGCAATGAAAGAAGCTTCATCCAATGAATTCGAGATCATTCCCTTCGTCGGCGTCGGCAGGCTGCCGGAAAACGCGCAAAGGTCAAACCAACAGGGATCGACGTCTTCCAGTTTCGGCGGGCAACCATGAAAAGTCTGGTTCATGTTCGACTTCACGTGGATTCATGGTTGGGAACCTCTGGATAAATCGTCATTCCGGCGGAAGTTGAATTTGCTGGGTGGGTGATATCCGTGATCCCCCCACGCACCAAATGCTGTACTTCGATGCGTGGGGCGGGTTGGCGGGGGCTTAGCTCAAGAGATTCGCCAGTGAGCTCCTGGCCCTGGCGCCGTTGTACTGATGCCAAAGTTCTTCATCGTCAAGGGCTTCGCGGGCTTCGTGCTCTGATTCAAACACGAGGAGCTTGCTCAGTCCTTGAGCAAGCTCGTTCCAATCGAGTTCTTCCTCTGTGGTGTAGACATTGGGGTCGATGGCTGGGTGAATTTCTACTACGTAGTACATGGTGTGTTGCTCCTTGGTGGGGGGGTCAGGCTATCCGCTCAATGATACGGGTGACTTTGTAAAACGCGTCACCATGGATGGGGTGTCGTGAAGAATGCCCGCTTTCACGGACCTTGGCCAAAGCAGCCTCGGCTCAAACTGCGCTTTCAATCGTTCGATCCGCTCAACAAACCTGGCGATGTCTTGAGAGGATGATGTCGGCAGCGCGTTCGGGCAGGCTGTAGAGGTCCGTGTGCCGGGCGAAATCGAGCCCGTTCTGCGACCAGCGCGCGCGCGCGGCGGAGTCGTCCAGCATGGCCACGAGCGCGTGATCGAGCGCATCCTGTGCGAAGGGCGAAGCGAGCACCTGACCGGCATCGGCTTCGACGAGGTAATGCGCATAGCCGCAAACAGCGGTGGTCAACACCGGCAGCCCGGCAACCAGGGCTTCGAGCAGCACGGTGCCGGTGTTCTCATTATAGGCCGGATGAATGAGCAGGTCGGCACCGAGCAGAAAGCGCGGGACGTCGTCGCGCCCTTTCATGATCTTCACCCGCTCGCTCAGGCCCAGGGCGGCGGTTTGGCGTTGGAAGGGGCGGGCGTCGTCGTCGCCGAGCGCGAACAGCCACGCGCGCGCGCGCAGGCGTTCGGGCAGCGCGGCGAACGCGCGCAGGCTGCGATCGAGCCCCTTGGTCTTGAAGCCGGAGCCGATCTGCACCACGAGCAGATCGTCCTCGTCCAGCTTCCATTCGGCGCGAAATGCGGTGCGGATGGCGGCGGCGTCGCTGGGCGCGCGCCGGTCGCGGGCGATGCCCGGCGGCAAGAGGTGGAAACGCCGCGACGGGGTGCCGTAATGGCGGGTGAAAAATGGCTGTTGCACGGCGGAAATCATCAGGATTTCCGTGTGATTTTCGGGGGCGAACACCGCGCGTTCGTAGGCGGCGAAATGGCGGTAGCGGCAGCCGAGGCGGTAGAGCGGGCCGCGCTGTTGGCGCGCCTTTTCCACGTAGCAGGCATCGGCGGCGTAATAGAGATCGAGCGCGGGCATCTTGTTGAAGCCGATCACGCGGTCGACCGGACGTTCGCGCAGGTCGGCTTCCACCCAGGCGCTGAACTTGCGGTAGCGGCGGTGATTCCACCACGCCTTGACCGGCACGATCACGCGCTCGAAGCCGGGAGGAACTTCACCCCGCCATTCGAGGACGTACACGCGGATGTCATGGCCGCGCGCCTGGCAGGTGAGCGCGATGCGCAGGAAATCGCGTTGCAGGCCGCCGAAGGGGAAATATTTGTAGAGACAGAACGCAAGTTGCATCGCTTGGAATTCGTGGGAGGATGGGAGGATGGGGGGGCGGGTTGGGAGTTTATCCGCGCCCGGCCAGCATGGCGTCGAGCGCGGCGCGCACGATGTCCGGCGATAGACGGGCAAGGCAGGGTGTTTCGGCGTGCCTTGCCCAGCGCACCAGTTCGGTGGTGGAGGCCGGTTTGAGCAGATCGCATGCATTGCACTTGCGGGCGAGGCAGGGCGCGCACGGAATGCCGCTGGCCAGACGTCGTTGCCGCCACCCCCACGCGCCGGTGAAAGCGGGGTTGGTGGGGCCGAACAGGGACAGGGTGGGCACATCGAGCGCGGCGGCGAGGTGACCGAGGCCGGTGTCGACGGCGACGCAGGCGCTGGCGGCGATCAGTTCCGCCGCCAGCGCGGCGAGGGTCGATTTGGGCAATACCTGGGCGTATTCGATGCCGTCGGCGATACGTTCGGCGCGTTCGCGTTCGCGGTCGTTGCCCCATGGCAAGCGGATTTCCTCACCCGCGCGCGCGGTGGTTTCGGCAAGCTGCCGCCAGTGGGTTTCTGGCCAGTGCTTGGTCGGCCAAGTGGTGCCGTGCAGAAAAACGAGGCGGGGACGGGCGGGCGCGGGCGACGGCAAGCCGGCGAGCACGCGGGCGCGATCGAGCCCGTAAGCCGCGGCGTCGGCGGCGCGCGCACCATCGTCCTCGCCGCGAGCGGCGGCGGGCAGGTCATAGCCGAACGCGGCGGCGAACAGTTCGCGCACCCGCAAGACCGCATGTCGTCCCCAGGGCACGGCGTGGCGGCGGGCGTAGAAGAAACTGGCCAGGGGTTCGCGCGCCGAGTGGCGATCGAGGCCGTGTATCGGGCCGCGGGCGCGGCGTGCCAGCCATGCGCTTTTGAGCAGCCCCTGGGCGTCGATCACCAGATCATAAGTGGTCGCGGCGAGCCTTTCCTGGAAAGCGCGGAATGCCCGCCGGGTGGCGGCGGCAAACGGCTGTGTGCGCCAGCGCCGCAGCGCGACCGGCAGCACTTCCCCGACCGCCGGATGCCAGCCGGGAATTTCGGCGAAGGCTTCTTCCACCACCCAGTCGAAACGGATGCCAGGCAGCGCCCGCGCCGCGTCGGTGACGGCGGGCAGGGTGTGGATGACGTCGCCGAGCGAGGAGGTCTTGACGATGAGCGCGCGCATCGCGGCTTACAAGCCCAGGCCATCGAGCGCCGCGAGTACGCGTTCCGGGTCGATATCGGTGAGGCAGCGAGTATGGCCGAGCGGGCAGTGGCGCTTGAAACAGGGCGCGCATGCCAGCCGCAGCGATTCGATCGCCACCCTGGTCGCCAGCGGCGGGGTGTGCTCTGGGCTGGAGGAACCGAAGATCGCCACCAGCGGCACCTCGAGCGCGGCGGCGACATGCATCAGGCCAGAATCGTTGGTCACCGCGGCGCGCGCCATCGCCAGCAGGTCGATGGCGTCACCCAGGGTCGTGCGCCCGCTGAGGTCGAACACGTTGGTGGACTGGGCGGAATCGGTGGACTGGGCCTCGGCGATGACACGGGCGGCCGCGCTGTCCTTGTCCGACCCCAGCACCCATATCTGGAAACCCCGGTCGACGAGCGCGCGGGCGAGCGTGGCGTAATGCGCGGGCGGCCACTGCTTGGCCGGGCCGTATTCGGCACCGGGCATGAACGCGATTGGCGGACGCGCGACATCGAAGCCGAAGCGGGCGGACAATGCGCGCTGGTTTTCGGCGTCGGCCACCAGCCGGGGCAACGGAAAGGGCGAAGGCTGGAGCGCGCCACGCGGCAAACCCAGGGCGATGAAGCGCTGCACCGTCATCGGCAGCGCGGCGCGGTCGAGCCGATGCATGTCATTGACCAACAGGTAACGCATCTCGCCCCGGTAGGCCGTGCGTTGCGGAATGCGGGCGAAAAACGGCACCAGCGCCGATTTCAGCGAACCCGGCAGGATGATCGCCTGGGCGTAAGCCTCGCGCCCCAGTTCCCGGCCCAGCGCCCAACGCTTGCCAAAGCCAAGCTCGCCATGGCCGAGCGGCATGGTCCAGCCGCGATTGACCTCCGGCATGCGCGCCAGGACAGGCAGCGACCACGCCGGGGCCAGCACGTCGATCAGACAATCGTCCGTGGCCCTGAGCACCTTGAACAGGCTCTGCGCCATCACCATGTCGCCGACCCAGGACGGCCCCACCACCAGAATCTTGCGCATCGCGGGCGCTTTCAGTCGCGATGCAGCCAATCGAGATAAGCGGCCACGCCGGTGGCGACATCCATGAACGGACGGTCGTAACCGGCTTTGCGCAAGGCGCTCATGTCCGCCTCGGTGAAACTCTGGTAACTGCCCTTGAGGTCGTCGGGGAAAGGGATGTAGTCGATGCCGCCGCTCACCCCGCGCGCACGGTGCCAATCGATCGCGGCGCGGGCGACATCGTTGAAACTTTGCGCCTGCCCGGTACCGACGTTGAAGATGCCGCGCACCTCGGGATGATCGAACAGCCACAGGTTGACCGCGACCACATCGTCGACATGGATGAAATCGCGCCGCTGTTCGCCCGGGCCATGACCGTCCGAACCTTCGAACAGCCGCACCCGGCCACTGTCGTGGAGCTGGTTGTTGAAGTGATAGGCCACGCTCGCCATCGCGCCTTTATGCTGTTCGCGCGGGCCATAGACATTGAAATAGCGCAGCCCCGCCACCTGACCCCTCTGTGGCCAGCGCGCGCGCAGGTAACAGTCGAACAGGAATTTTGAATAGGCGTACATGTTGAGCGGTTGCTCGTACTCGCGCGCCTCGCGAAAGACCGGCCCCATGCCATAGACCGAGGCCGAGGACGCATAGATGAACGGCGCGGCCTGCGATCCGCACCAGGCGAACAGCGCCTTGGTATATTCGAAATTCACCTTCATCACGAAGCGCCCATCCCATTCGGTGGTCGACGAACAGGCCCCTTCGTGGAATACCGCCTCGATCTGGCCGAAATCATCGCCACGCTGGATGCGGGCCAGGAAATCATCCTTGTCGACATAGTCGCTGATATCGGCGTCGGCGAGATTGACGCATTTGTGGCCGTCGGTGAGATCGTCGACCACCAGGATGTCATGGATGCCCCGGGCGTTGAGCCCCTGCACGATGTTGCTGCCAATGAAGCCCGCGCCGCCAGTCACGATGATCATGAGTGATTCCCCTGTTGGATGGTGTATATTTTTGTCATTGAATGTTCGTCATTCGGCATGCGTCATCCAGCGTACGTTATCCAGCATACGTCAGCGCCGCGCCCAGTTCCGCGCGGCTGACGGTAGCGGTACCGAGTTTTCCGACCACGATGCCGGCGGCGGCATTGGCGAGCGCGGTCGCGTCGGACAGCGCCAGCCCCCGGACAAGGCTTGCGCCGAGCACGGCGGCCACGGTATCGCCCGCGCCGGTTACATCGAACACATCGCGCGCCCTGGCCGGCAGATCGAGCGCCGCCGCGTCTTTTTGCAGCAAGGTCATGCCGCGCTCGGAGCGGGTGATCAGCAGCGCATCGAATTCGAAGCGCGCGCGCAGGGCCTCGCCGCGTTCGCGCACCGTGGCCTCATCCGCGCAATGGCCCACCACGGCCTCGAATTCGCTCATGTTCGGGGTCAGCACCGTGGCGCCCCGATAACGCGCGAAATCCACCCCCTTGGGGTCGACCACGACCGGCAGGCGGCGCGCGCGCGCATCGGCAATCAATGCGCCCACCTGGGCGAGCGTGCCCTTGCCATAATCGGAAAGCACCACCGCGTCCGCGCCATCGAGCGTGGCGGCAAAGGCGCTCTCGATTCCCGCCGACTCCATCACGGCGAAATCGCGCTCGAAATCGAGCCGGATCAATTGCTGATGACGGCTGATGATCCTGAGCTTGGTGATGGTCGGATGAGTGGGCACTTCCAGCAGATGGCAATCGACCGCCTCCAGCCGCCCGCGCAACCGCTGCCCGGCTTCGTCGGCCCCGATCAGCCCGACCAGGCTCACCCGCGCGCCCAACGCCGCGGCATTGAGCGCCACGTTGCCCGCGCCCCCGGCACGAAACTCATCATTTTCCACCTGTACCACCGGCACCGGCGCTTCCGGGGAAATGCGCGTGGCCGGGCCATGCCAGTAGCGATCGAGCATGACATCGCCCGCGACGACAAGGCGGCCAGCGGCAAAATCGGGAAGAAAAACAGTCATGGACAGATGAACTTCGCGCGCCAAAACCGTGATTATCTCACGAAGGCCCGCGCTCCTGCTCCAGCCGTCGCCTTTGAAAGCCGTCTAGATCAGTGCTGCATTCTTGATAGAACTTTTGTAGGGGCGACGGATGCGTCGCCCCTGGCATCACGTGGGGCCGGCTTCCAGCCGGCCAGCAATGCAGATGGCACAAAGTGCCGCTGAAGAGATCGAGATTGGCCGGCAGGATGCCGACCCCACGATGGTTCCACAAATCGGGTTCTACAGCTCGTAGGGGGCACGGCGCGCCCCGTGCCCCTACGTCATTACCGTTGATGGGGCGACGCATGCGTCGCCCCTACAAATCCGCGCCGTTGCCGTGTTTCCAGGCATTTTCACGTTTGTCTTTCCAGCCCCGCCCACAACTTCTCACCGAATCGCGGCCACGCGAACTGCATTGCGAACTGGCGCACCCGGTCTGCTGGCAAGCGATTTTCCAGCAAATCGAGCGCCGCGCGCGCGAACGCCTCGTCATCGCCCGGCGCAACCAGACGGCCACTGACGCCCTCGCCCACGGCGTCGACCACGCCGCCCGTGGCGTAAGCCACCGTCGCCAGCCCCTGCGCGGCGGCTTCCACCGCAACCATGCCGAACCCCTCCGGATCGCCGGGCAGATGGCGGACGGGAAAAACATGAAGATCGGCACCGGCATAGGCATCGGCCAATTGCCGTTCATCGGCAATCCACCCCAGGAACAGCAGATGCTCGCCGACACCGGCAGCGCGCGCGGCGGCAAGAATGCTTTCCGGAGATTGGCATTCGGCATAGAGCGAGTGCGTGGGCGCATCGCCGACGATGAGCAGCCGCACCGTGGGACGGCACGCCACGATTTTCGGCAACACGTCGGCAACGAATTCCCGCAAGCCCTTGCGCGTGGTCAAACGCCCCACCGAAAGCAGGACGGAAGCATCGCCCAGACGATGAAGCTGGCGAAAGCGTTCGCGCGCCCCGGAATCGGGCATGGGCAGGCTGACCCCGGGATGGACGATTTCCACCCGGCTGGGCACGATACCCGCGGCATCCGCCAGCCTGGCCGTCGCTTGGCTGTTGGCAATGACGATATCAAGCCGACGCAACGCGGGATGCCAGAGCGCGCGGTAAACCGGATGTGGCACGGCCACATCCAGTCCATGCACATAAGCCGCCGCCCGCGCGCCGCACACACGGGCGGCGGTCAGCGCGATGGGCGCGGTCAGCCCGCTGCCCGCCAGCACGACATCCGGCCTCCAGCCTCGCGCTTCGCGCAACGTACGCCAAGCCGCGGCCAACAGGAAACGGGACAATGGTCGAACCCGCACCTCACGTACCAGGAACTTGTCCATGGCATGGATGGCGGCGCCCTCGGGAGCCACGACGCGCACCTCGCAATAGCGGGAAAGTTCTGCCGCGAGATGCAGGTTCAGCCCTTCCATTCCTCCCGCCAAAGGCGGGAAATTCCGGGTAACGAGGAGCAGTTTTTTCATAGCCGTTTTCACCGTGGAACCCGGTTGCTTCACTGTTTTCTGTCCTGTCCTCTGCCATCGAGTTCGATATAGATGAGTTGGGTAATTTGTTCGGAAACAAGTCCGATCAGAAATATGATGACTGCTGTCGTGAGCAGCAAAGCGCTCATATTGGTGAAACGGCCATATAGAGAATACGTGTACAAGTAATACAACAAGCCGCCTCCCATGAAAAAGACCGCAATGGGCGTGAAGAGCTTGAGCGGCGAATAGAGCGTGGCAATCCTGAAAATGATGAGCAGGAAACGCAAACCATCGCGCAAAGGCCGGATGTGGGATTTACCGATGCGTTTGGCAACCGTTATGGGCACATAGGCCACCGTGTGACCGGCACGGAAAAAAGCCATGGTGGAGGTGGTGGGATACGAAAAACCGTTGGGGAGCAAGGGCAGGAATTCACGGAATTTTTCCGCTCGCACGACACGAAAGCCCGAGGTCAGGTCGGCGATGTGCTGCTCGCTCATCCAACTGGCCAGATGGTTGTACAACGTGTTCGCCAGATGGCGCCCGGTCGAGGCCTGTCCACCGGCGTTGCGCGCGCCGACCACCATGTCGAAGCCTTCACCAAGCCTGTCGAGCAGGCGGGCAATGTCATTGGGATTGTGCTGGCCATCGCCATCCATGAACACGATGACTTCGCCCACAGCGGCGCGCGCGCCGGTCTTGATGGCAGCGCCATTGCCTTTGGAATAATGATGGGAGATGACCCGCGCCCCGGCCCGCGTGGCAACGGCCGCGGTATCGTCAGTGGAACCGTCATCGACGACGATGATTTCATCGGCGATTTTCAACGCCACGAGACGGGTGAGCAAATCGCCAATGGCTGCGGCTTCGTTCTTGGCTGGGATGACGACAGAGACTTGCATGAGGAAAAACTCGGCGATAAAAAGTATTGCCGATTATATCAGAAAGAGAATCATTACTGGTACGGAGCCTGTGGGGGCGCACCCGAACGTTGGGGCCGGGACATCGGGAGCCGCTGCTCGTTCAAACGGATTGTCATTGCGAGGCGTAGCGGCGCGGCTATCCATATGGCGATTCAGCCACCCGAAAGCTTGGGGGGGCCCATCATCGTTGCCGCGCGATGAACATGCCCAGGCAATCCGGGCAATAACAGCCCTCCCCGTCCGTCGGCGCTTCGAGCAAGGGCGGCAACTCCGCGCACCAGCAACGCCCCATCCGCGCGCCGCAGGCGAAACGCCTGCCGCAGCGCGGACAGGTTTTCATCTCCACCGTCTGTTCCCCACATGGCGGCAGACCGTCACCGCGCTCATTCATATCCATTTACCGCCTCCGCATGATGCTCATGCCAACGTTCGAACCCGCATTCAAGACTTGAAACCGAAGCTTGTACACCCATATTGGAGGGGCCGCCGGATTTCACGGCCCCCATGACGACAAACAAGGAGAGCAGAAAATGAACAGTCTGATCCATCGCGCGCCCCTCGAAGATTTGCTCCGTGGCTTTTTCGTGCGCCCGGTCGAATTTGGCAACCCCAGCATTGGCAACAGCGCGACCGAAGTGCCGCAAGTGCGCGTCGACATCAAGGAAAACGCGGACAATTACGAAGTACACGCCGAACTACCCGGCATCCAGAAGGAAAACATCCATGTCCACATCGACGGCCCGGTGGTATCGATCAGCGCCGAGCGCAAGCAGGACAGGGAACTCAAGGAGGGCGAACGAGTATTACGCACCGAACGCTACTACGGCAAGGTGTCGCGCAGCTTCCAGCTTGCCCAGGACATCGACGAAAACAAGGCAAGCGCAAAGTTTACCGACGGCGTGCTCGAACTGACCCTGCCGAAAAAATTCGAATCGCAAGCCACGCGCCTCGTGATCGAATGATCGAAGAGAGCGAACACTCCATTCCGTAGCCACAATCGCGGGACGGCAGACGGGCACACGCTCCGCCGTTCCGTCCCGTCTCGCCCCTCGCCATGCCGCATCAATAACGCGGACATTGATCCGGTCATCTTGGGATGGCTGTCTTTTTTCGCGGCTTCCCCTATAATGCGCGCCTTCGAGCGGAGAGGTGGCAGAGTGGTCGAATGTACCTGACTCGAAATCAGGCGTAGGTGTAAGCCTACCGTGGGTTCGAATCCCACCCTCTCCGCCAGCCGATGCGCAAGTCATCGCGGGACTACCCCGGCGAAGAGCAGATAAAACTCTGGTAAATCAACGATCTGCGGAAGATTTGAGCGCAGGATTGCGCAGGTTGGGCCAAGTTTCCGCAGGGTTGAGCAAGCGATCGATGTAGGTAGAATTGTGAGCATCGATTCACGCTCGAAATTCGATGCCTACAAATAAACTCAAGGACATCCAATGCCGGGGCGCGCGGGCGATGATTCGGCCCTATAAGCTGTTCGATGGCGGCGGCCTGCATTTGTTTGTTTCGCCGATGGGCACGAAAACATGACATCTGGCCTATCGTCTGGCCGGGAAACCCAAAACGATCAGCCTGGGGGCGCTATCCCGAGGTCTCGCTGTCCGATGCGCGTGAAAGGCTCGCAGAGGTCAAATCCACCATGGATTTCTATACTCAGAACAAACACGCCATTGACGCCGCCGTGGATGCAGCGGTCAAGGTTTTTCAGGGGAAAGCATGATGTGGCTTGATACCAATTACATGATTGACATTCCAGAGTACTGCGCCCCCGTGGAAGAGTTGGAAGCCTTCATTGCGAAGATGAAGACTCTGCCGCAAGATGATGAGGGCGTCCAATTCGCCATTCGCCAAGCTGAGTTTGGCTTGCAGCTTCAACGCGAACTGAAGGATATCGAGCCAGACTTGGCTTGAGGTTTTTTCTGCCGAATCCTTTCCCCCCTGCGCTCCGCCCGCCTTTCCCTTCATGCTTGACGGCATGTCATCGTGAAGGAGTAAAGGCTGTGAAGAAAATCGCTTTGGCCGCCATCCTGCGGCGAGGCGAAGATCCCATGCATGGCCACGCCCACGCCCTGCGCGGGCTCGAGATGCACCCTGTATCCCTCGATCGACGTGGGCGAAATCGGATGTGCGGGATATATCCACGTGCAGCGACTTCGGCAACCTTGCCGACATAGCCCGCATCAAGGCAGAGATTCTCGACTGTCCCCCTCTTTTGGGCGGGCGGTTTCATGCGTCAGCCAAACTCCGCCATCCACGCCTGCTGGATTGCTTCCAGCACCCGTTCGCCGCAGCGGGTGGGATCATCATCGAAGCCGGGAAGCTGCCTGACCCAGTTCATCAGGTCGACG
>JAITCV010000067.1 GCA_031282905.1 Azoarcus sp.
AGACATCCCGCGACAGACACGCAGTTCAGCAAGGTGAAAAACTTGGCGAATTCCCCGTTTTTCCAGCCGAACCAGGAAATGAGCGCGGCAAGCGCGGAAAAAACGGATTGCAGGGCGAACAGGGGAGATAACATCGTCACCTCATACCCGCCGCAGGTCGAGATATTGTTGAGCAAGGCGCAAAGCAGCACGGCTTCGAGATTGATCAGTACCAGCAGGAAGGATTTGAGCAGCCAGCTTTTCTTTTCCTGGGAAAGGGGATTCATCATCATGCCTTTCAGATCAAATATCCATCACTTTGGAAACGAGATTACCATCGACGAAACCGAGCGCGATATGCTTCACTTGGAAGATTTGCGTACCGGGCAGTTCCCAAGATAATTCTACAAGAATATTGGCGACCATATCCAGAACATCCTCCCAACCCAAGAAGCTTGGCATTTCAAAACCTGGACAGTGTCTGCGTTCAGGTACGAAATCTTCTTCACACGCCCAATCTTCATTGTCCTCGCAATAGCATTTCGATCCCACGAGTTCCAGGCCATAAGGCTCGTAAAGATTGAAGCACAAGGCAACGATGTCTTTGGGAATTTTCTCTTTTGCATCGATTTCCAAAATCCATGCTCTGATGATCTCTTTTGACATGACGACTCCTTTCAAATTGTCGTTGCTCAAGTTCCTTCAAACCGTGCCGCGCAAGGCGACGAACCGATCTCCCGGCCCTTCGGTTCTTATGGTCAAGTATTCGCTGTTCGATACCAGATAGACCAGTGATGGAGTCATATTGAACGGAAACAACTCCGGCTGCGATTGCAGGCGGGAGACCGTCAGCGGCTTGCCTGTGTAACGCAAGACGGCTTCGATCAGCCATGCCGTGAGTTCATCGTTCTCCACCATGGTGGAGGCCAAGCGGGTCACGCGCTTTCCCTTCTCGATCCGTTCCACCGCCCCCCAGCTCGCCTGACTCTGGATGACCATGTTGGTCATTCGGTAGGTGCCTTCGCGCTCACCGTAAATTTCGCTCATGCGCCGATGGATTTCGGCGGATGCGCAATCGCCTTGCAGGGTGGATAAGCGCCCGATCAACTCGGCCACCTTGCCGAAAAAGGGATAGGTCGCCACGGCCATGCCCCAGTGCAACGCGACGACCGGCACGCCGGGCTGCGCATTGAAAATCGCCGCGCCGCGATTCGCGTAATCTTCCAGCTCGACGCGCGGCTCCAGCCACAGGCGGTTCAGCACGGTGCGGGTTTTCGTTCGCGCGGCAGCGCCCAGCCCGGCGGCATCGAGCAATGCCTCCAGGTCTTCGCGTCGCAAAGCGCCAGCACGAACCTTCAGCGCGGCTGTCGCCCATTCAAGTGAGATGAACCGGTCAAAGCCGATTCGCGGAGCCGATGTCATCATTCAAAAAATCATCCAACGCCCTGCGCGTTTAAAACCTTCACGAAAGGAACGATTAGTTCCTCGACCGATACGCCGCCGTGGGCAACCACTTGATCGCCATTGGGCACGAACGCGCTGCGTCCGCCCGCGAAGAGCGGCATGAAATTCGCGGGCAGTCCGGCGATATCCAGACTGATCGTTGAAAGATATGCCGCCGAGCTGGCGCGCAACGGTTCACTACGATACACCCGCACGCGCTCGCCGCGCGTTTCCGCGATCACGCCCTGATTGGGCCTGCCAATGCCAACGGCATCCACGTTGCCGTGATCGGCCGTGACGTAGATGCTGAAACCTTCGCCCAGCAGGAATGCAAACAGGCGCTCAACGAATCCGGTGTCGAGCCAGCACCCAATCGACGACGCCACATCTTTCTTGTTTCGTTCCTTGTGCAGCCGTTCGTCCACTTCGTCGATCACCAAGCCCAGCACCTTGGGTTTGCGGTCGGTGATCTCCGTTTGCAGCAAGTCCAGTTGCTCGACGTGGCGCAGCGCGCGCCGATACATCACCTCGGTGGGCGTAACGCCGCCTTCGTTCTGCCAGAACGCCTTCCACAAGCTTTCTTCCCTGTTGGTGTGGCCTATCGAGTCGTCGAACTCACGCGGTCGCAAGCCGGAGAACAGCGCCTGGCGCGACACCGACGTCACCGTGGGCAACCACGCGAAGGTCGTGTTCTCGTCAAAGGCCAGCGGTTGTTGACGCGCAATCAGATGCTCCCGGATTCGCACCCACTGATCGAAGGCCAAGCCATCGAACAGCAACAACGCCACCCTGGTTTCGCCCGCGCTGCGACGCTGGCGCAGAAAGCGCGGAACGTGATGTACCATCACCGGGCCTTTGGTCGCCGGTTGCAGGATCAAGTCGGCATAGTGACGGGCCGCCACCCACGCCTGCAAGCGTTCGTCCGAAAGTGTCTGGATCGCCTTGATGCGCTCCCCGATTTCGACCATCCGCGCGACCAACCGTTCTCCACCATCCTTGCCCGGCAAATCATGAACCCGGCTCAACATCTCGCCATGACGTTTGGCAAAGTCGCCCCATGTCTTGTGTGAGGCATCCGCATCCGGCACCGCTGCGGCAAGCGCATCGATGCGCTTTTCCACCAGCGCGAACCGTGACCACACGTCCTCGACGATTCCCGCCCTGACCCAGCCCGGCACCGAGGCGGGAATGCCGGACACGGCCAGCGGACGCAGGCTGCCGTCAAGGAACATCGAGTCGATGATGGCGCGCACGTCGGTATGATCGAAGGGAATCTCGATCTCCGTGCGGATCTTGCCCGCGCCGTAGGAGGACGGATCAGGCTCGGTGACGCGCCTGCCTTCCAGCTTCAGCTTCTCCAGATAGCGATACCAAGCATCCTGCACCACGCGCAGCAATGCGTTCCTGGACGACAACCACTCCGCCACCGGCTGCGAGGCGAACAAACCTCTGCCGTGCAGGATGCCCGCCACGTGTTCGGCGAACGGTTCCGGCAAGGCGCGGTTGGCGAAGTGCAGACGCAGCACCTCGCGCCAAAAATCCACCGCTGTGCGGATGGAGCGCGGCGTCAGTTGATAGACGTGTTCGAGGATGAAGTCCTTTGATTCGTTTTCACCGCGCGCCGATTGCAACTCCGTCTGGTGGGCGTCGAACAGCGTTACCAGCAATTCCGGCGCTACCTGCCGCACCGCGCCGTAGGCCAGCCTGGGGAAGCGTTCGGCCAGACTCAGCCGAATCGCAGGGCGGGCGGAATCAACGATGTCCCACGGCAAATCGTTCGCGTTGTCGTGAGAGAGATGCACGATCAGCGCCGGTGCTGGTGCCGGCTCACCCGCGTCCCACGCGGCGCGGTAACGTTCCTCGTACTCCGCACGGAAACCGAACGGGTCGTCGTAGCCCATCACCTCGAAGCCGCGGGCGCGCAGTTCGGACAGCAGCTTCTCGTCCAGCAGCACGCCGTCCGGGTCGCAGGCTATCCATAGGCGGGAAAGGTCAGCAGTGAAAGACCCAAGGATGTGTTGATGCCATTGATTCATGCCATCCCCTCGCTGTTCTTGCGGGCATTGGCGTCAATCCGCATCATCGCCACGGCATTCAATTCGGGCACGCTGGCCTCCATTTCTTCCAGCGCGGCCAGGCGCGCCTCGTGTTCGGTTTGCAGACGGCTACGGCGAAACGCGCGCACGGCGGGCAGTCCAATGCGCCCGATGGCTTGATGACGCGCCTCGAAAGCGTAGGCTGCGCGATCCCGTTCGTTCTTGATGCGGACACGGTGTGCTTCCTTCAGCGCCGCGAACACGGGTTCGCCTTGCGTGCTGGCCACGGCGAACGAGGCTTTGAACCAGCGCGCCGAGGCTTCCGAATCCGCCACGGACAACACGGATACGGCCTCGGTCAGCAGCAAATCCCACACCCGCTTGGCGGTGGGCACGAAGGGACGGCCTTCGTCATTGATGAAGACCGGCAAAAACCGCTTGCGGCTCGTGCCTTGCGCGGCAAGGCCACCTTGTGCAACCAGGCCAACCTCCCACAGCGACCAGATGCCATTCACCGACTTCGGCAGACCCGTCACACCAATCACCGGCAAGGGCTGACCCGCCACGACGCGCGGTATGTCGCCAATAATGACCCGTGCGCGTGGGTCTTCCATCGTCAGCCATTCCGCCGCCGGATTTTCGTCCGCCGCGCGCGCATCGAAGCAAGCTTGCGGCGTTTCGCTGCCGTCGGCCCAGCGCACGCGCCAGATAGCCGACACACCATCGCCATGCCTGGTGGCCGCGCC
>JAITCV010000136.1 GCA_031282905.1 Azoarcus sp.
GGTTGAAATCATTGTTGTTTCCGATATAGCGAATCTTGAGGTCTACAAGGTTTGCGACCAGCTTCTTGATGACAATGATATTTATATTCGACGTAATGGCATTCCTTGCCTGAGTGAAACAGAAATCTGGGTTTGAAGCTGGCTTCTGGGCGCTACATCCTTTTCCTGGATGATGATGCCTGGCATCCCGATCTGCTTATTCAACTTATTGATCGGATTGAAATAAAGGAAGGGAAATTATGTTATTCCAATTGCTCGGTTGTCGAAGAAAACCGGTCTCATCCACAACCCACATTTATCTCGGAAACTATACCTATAAGGATGCATACAAGACAAAATCTGCCCGATCTTGCGGCACCCAAAGCGATATTCTGACACCATGTCCTTGACCAATCGGGGAACCATATGTCGAACAGGCGGTGATATAAACAAATGCAAGGAGATTGCTGTTGCGGTTGGAAATATATATGTCATGAGATGGCTATTGCTGTAACATTAGGCGTCGACCAGAACGAGTTGTCAGCCAAATTTGATTCAACACCTCACCGACCGTGAATGCAATCCCATCACAGGATGCCCGCCCTAACTGCTCCTGTAAAGAGCCAGCTTCAAAGGCAGGACTCTCCATGGCAAGGGCAGTGAGGCTTGCCAGGAAATTGCGAGTATACCATTCCTGCAACCAGTTGATAAACGAATGCATATTCGGATCATGAAGTAGCGTGTAAAGATAATAAATATTTTTTTGGTATAGATTGCAATGTTCAAGAATAATGTTGACCGACAACGGGACGACATTTTTCACTCCAGGCGCTACGGCTTGATTGAGTTTTGCATTGATCTCAGTCTCGGATATGCCTAGTGGGAATTTTAGGGTTTTGCGCTTTGAACTGCCCAGTGAAACGACTGAAACTCCGAAGAAAGACCTGTTGAACTCAGGGCGGTATATAAAATCAAGACCCTTCTCAGTGCTGATTATCTTTTCCATTCCTTTGTTCCATCAGGGTTCAGTGTTGTCAACGCTTGTCTTGGACGAATAGTTTAACAAGCACTTCATCGCGCTGGTCGGCGAACCAGCGAGCTGCTGTTTCAGGATCGTCGTAATCTTCCATGGATGAGTGGTGTCGGCTTGAATGGATTGTCAGGTTCACGCCCATCAGATGTCAAACCCTCATGGCACAAGGGTACTTCCGCACAGTTCTATCCATTGTGTCCCCCTGAAGCGTGCGCCGACTGCGTGCTCCTCATCCCAAGGCACGGCATAGCAAACCTCGGCGACTATTTCATCATCAAGTAAATCAATTGCTACCGCCACTATGCGAGCTTGCTGCAAAGCTTGTGCCGGACTTGTCACCTCCGGGAACTGCTCGCTATCTGGTTTGAAATGCCCCTCTCTGAATGCCTCGGCGTATGGTTCATAGTGCTCAAAAAGAGCGTGTTCCAGTTGAGATCGAAGGTCTCGGAGTGCATCTGGAACAGCGATTGCTTGAGCAAGGGCTTTCTCGCCTGGGCCTTTACGTGAACCACTGAGTATCAAAGGTACGCGCTCGCCGTCAAGCAAAGTAAATTCCCCACGCCAGTAGCCGTGTTGCCACTTGAGAATTCCGAGAATCGGATGAATCACATCCGCTGCCTTGAATAAACCAAACATGCGATTCTCCCTGTGTGATGGAACTCGTAGGTGACGCCTTCTTTCATTGTATATTGCCTTTTGAACGCAATGTCAGACACCATGACCTTTACCCGCCCGATAGAGCCATAATTTCCGCCGTTTGTATGCTCCGGTTGTAGCTGATGCCGCGTGTTTTCTGGTTTTCCAGCGCGCGCTCATGCAGGACGCGCACGCTGTAACCGTAGGCCGGAGGATCGGCCAATACCGGCGCGGGACCCAGCAGGGGAATGCATTTTTCCCGCGCGGCGACCCGCCGTCACGCGGGATCGGCGCCGAGCAGATTTTCGAGCAGGGTGTGCAGCGTGTCGAAATCCGGCGCGCCGAGGTATTTGTGTACGATGCGCCCCTGGCGGTCGATGAGGAAGGTAGTGGGCGTCAGCCTTACTTCGTCGAATGCCTGGGCGACGGCACCGTCAGTGTCGAGGGCAATGATGAACGGCAGCGCGTTTTTTTCCACGTAGGTGCGCACTTGGGCGGGCGGGTCATAGTTCATCGCCACCGCGACCGTTTCCAGACCGCGCGCGGCGAAACGCTGGTGGGTTCGAACCAGATCGGGCATTTCGGCGACGCAGGTGACGCAGGTGGTGGCCCAGAAATTCATCAGCACGACCTTGCCGCGCAACGTGGCGGTGTCGATGCGCTCGCCTTGCAAGGTGGCGAGTTGAACCTCGGGGGCAAGGGGCTTTTTCGTGTAGATGTAGACACCGCCAAGAACGAGCGCGATGACGGCAAATATGGCAAATATGCGAAGTTTCATGGTTCCGGGCCCAGATGGGGCGAAGTCCTGAAGGTGATGGGGCAGCGCAACGCGATGGATTTTGCGAGCTTTGCCAAGGTCTGTCACCCACGGCGTACACTGACCCCCCTTTTTGTCCCGCTTGCGCCGATGTCCGCCAACCTCAACCTTCCTCAACGCGAAGCCATCCGTTATCTCGACGGCCCCTGCCTGGTACTGGCGGGGGCGGGTAGTGGCAAGACGCGAGTCATCACCCAGAAGATCGCTTACCTCATCGGTGAATGCGGGCTTGCGCCGTCGACGATCGCGGCGATCACCTTTACCAACAAGGCGGCGCGCGAGATGCAGGAGCGGGTGGCGAAACTGATGGGCGGGCGGACGCCAGCCGGGGTGACGATATGCACATTTCATGCTCTCGGCGTCAGGATCATCCGCCAGGAGGCCAGGAATTGCGGGCTGAAACCCCAGTTTTCCATTCTGGATGCCGCCGATACGGCACAGATCGTCGCCGATATCGCCGGCGATGCGGATCGGGGGGTTGCCAAACGGTTGCAATGGCAAATCTCGTCGTGGAAAAACGCGATGATCCCGCCCGCAGAAGCCGCGCGCCTGGCCCATGACGAGATCGGCGCGGCGGCGGCGAAGCTTTATCCTGAGTATGAGCGCACGTTGCGCGCTTATCAGGCGGTGGATTTCGACGATTTGATCGGGCTGCCGGTGAGGCTGTTCGAGCGCGATGCCGAGGTGTGCGAGCGTTGGCGGCGGCACCTGCGCTATCTGCTCATCGACGAATATCAGGATACCAATCGTGCCCAATATCGTTTGCTCCGCCAGCTTGCCAGCACGCGCGGGGCGTTTACCGCAGTGGGCGACGACGATCAGGCGATTTATGCCTGGCGCGGGGCGGATGTCGAGAACCTGCGCCAGTTGCAGGTAGATTATCCGCAGCTCAGAGTCATCAAGCTCGAACAGAATTACCGCTCGTCGCAGCGTATCCTGGAGGCCGCCAACCGGGTGATTGCCCATAACGACAAACTGTTCGAAAAACGCCTGTGGTCGGAGCACGGCGCGGGCGAACCGGTGGTGGTCACGACTTGCCGCGATGCCGAACATGAGGCCGAATGGGTGGCAACCCGGCTCAGCGCCCATAAATTCGAATATCGCACCCGTTTCCGGGATTACGCCATTCTTTACCGCGGCAACCGCCAAGCGCGGGTAATCGAACAGCAATTGCGCAACCAGCATATTCCCTATGTCCTGTCCGGCGGGCAGAGTTTTTTCGAGAAAGCCGAAATCCGCGATCTGCTCGCATGGTTGCGGTTGTTGATGAACGAGGACGACGATCTTGCCTTCATTCGCGCGATCACCGTGCCGCGACGGAACATCGGCGCGGTCACGCTGGAGGCGCTGGGCGCCCATGCGGGCGAATGTCATAGCAGCATGTTCGCCGCCATCTCCGGAGAAGGCATTGCCCAGCGCCTCTCCGCGCGCGCGCTCGAAGGGGTGCGCGCCTTCGCCGATCTCGTCAAGGGCATCCAGTCCCGCGCCCGGCACGGTTCTGCGGCGCAGGCGCTCGCCGATCTGCTCGCGTCCACCGGCTATGAAAAATGGCTGTTCGGACATTTCGATGGCCGCGAGGCGGAGGCGAAATGGCGCAATGTCACCGACTTCATCGACTGGCTCAATCGCCAGGGCGAGGAAAGCGGCAAGACCCTGATCGAAATCACCCAGACGATCAGCCTGATCTCGATGCTCGACCAGGAAGACCCGGACTTTGATGGCGTCCAGCTTGCCACCCTGCACGCGGCGAAGGGGCTGGAATTCCCCCACGTATTCCTGATCGGCGTCGAGGAGGGTTTGCTGCCGCACCAAAACAGCATCGATGAGGACAAAATCGACGAAGAACGGCGGTTGATGTATGTCGGCATCACCCGCGCCCAGCGCAGCCTCAACCTCACCTGGTGCGAGCATCGCCGGCAGGGCAAGGACAACCGGCTATGCGAGGTTTCACGCTTCGTCGCCGAAATGGGCGGGGAAGTGAAATTGAACGATCCCCGCCGCAATGCCCCCGTTTCCAGGGACGAAGGCCGCGCCCGCGTGGCGAATCTGATGGCAATGCTCGAAAGCAGGAAAGGACGCTCGTAGATCAGGGTGAGATGTTTTCCGAAATCTCTTGAGCCTCTTGAAGGGCGAGGCATGCCTTCGGGTGAAACCGACTGGATTCGGCGAAAAGATGGCGATCATGCGCCCTGCCCTTCTACAGATTCTTGATATGAAAACGATCCGGCAGCAGTAGCCAACCCGCAATCGACAGCAACAAGACGATGCCGCTGACCCAACGCAGCTTCCGCCAATGCCGGGGGCCGGGTCGCAGGATATCGATTTTTTCGATGAATACCGTTTCGCAAGCGCCATTGCCGGTATCGCTGCGGATGGTGCTGGTGCCGCGGAAAAATCCGCCGTCGTGCGAATACTCCGCCAGATAACCACTGAAATATATCTGGTCGCCCACCCGCAATTCTTTCAGCCGCGCCCTGATGTCGTCCCGGTCAACGAGGATGTGATTGTTTGAAATTTCAGCGGTGGAGAATCGTTCCCAGGCTGCGCTATCCGAGGTTTCGTAATAGCATGTCCATTGTCCGCTGCTGAAATTTATTTTTTCATAAACGCCGGACAAGGCATTCTTGCCCCAGACGACACAAATGTCTACGGCATTGAGATGATCACCCCACTCTTCATGAACATAATCGACCGGGCCATCGGCCTGATGCATGCTGACGACCAGCCCCCAAAGCTCGTAACGGTAAAGCGGCTTGATATGGTAAGTGGTTTGTTTGACGCTGGTGTCGAACGGCGCCTTGCTCACCGCGCGCTGCACCGGCTCTTTTTCAAGAAGCGGCGATAATGCCACCGGCTGCGGTAACGCGTCGCCTTTGTACAGACCGAAAAATAAAGCAACCAGGCTGGACCAGAAAACAATCTTGATGAGTCCCAGAATCACGTTTTTCCCCCGGGAACAACGAGCGACAGGCGTCCATGCCCGCCGCTCTTGCTTTCTTATTCCATTTCCAAACCATCTCGACTGGCCTTGCCGTGCCATTGCATTGCCTGCGGCTCATCTGCGCGTCACAGTCACAAATGGCTTGAAATGGAGTCACGGGCAGGATTTCAAACCGAGACGGGCTTCACGATGAAATCCCGCAATGCATCCAGCACTTCATCCGGACATTCGGCCATCAGCGCATGACCGCTGCCGGCAATGACGGCAAGCCGCGCGCCGGGGATGGCGGCGTGTGCCGCGCGGCCCGCCTTGGGGGAAGTCATTTTGTCCTGGTCGCCAATCACCACCAGGGCGGGAACGGAAATCGCGCCCAGACTCGCCGGTTCGCGCCGCCAGTCATTGCAGGCGGCAAGATCATTGTGGAAGACACCGGGTTTCTGCCGCGCCATCAGGCGCTCGTTGATCCCCAGCATCCATAGCCCCGGCACCCGGTTACCGCCGATCTGCCCGCCAGGCGAATATGACCAGTTGTTGACCATGGCCCGCGCCCTTGGCTCGTCGTCGCGCGCGGCCTCGAGCAGGGCGGGCGCAACCGGCATCGGCAGCGAGATGCCGACCAGCGCGACACTGGCGGCGCGTTGCGGATGGCGCAGAACGAATTCGGCGCTGACCAGCGACCCCATGCTGTGACCAACGATATGCGCGCGCTCCACCCCGAAGGTGTCGAGCAGGGTCGCGATCCAGTCGGCAATCGCTTCGATCGACGGCAGCGGCGCGCCCTCGCTCTGGCCGTGACCGGGCAGGTCGGGCGCGAGCACGCTGAAACCGTGATGCCCAAACCAGCGGCTTTGCAGCGTCCAGCAGGAATGATCCTGCTCGGCGCCATGGACGAATACGACCACCGGCTGTCCGGGGATGTCCCCAGGCGTCGGATGCTTGCCGCCGTTGTAGAGATAGGTGTCGAAACCCGCGACCTTGATCTTCATGATATTGATATATAACCCTTGAATGGATGACCTCAGGCTTTGGCGGCGGCGGACAGACCGCGCTGGAGATCTTCGAGCAGATCGTCGGGGTCTTCGAGGCCCACCGAAAGGCGGATGGTGCCGGGGTGAATACCGGCGGCCACCAGGGCTTCGTCGGACATGCGGTAGTGGGTGGTCGATGCCGGATGGATGACAAGCGATTTGGCGTCACCGACGTTGGCAAGATGGGAGAACACTTTCAAGGCTTCGATGAACTTCGCCCCCGCCGGACGGCCGCCGGAGAGATTGAAGGTAAACACCGACGACGAGCCGCGCGGCAGCAGTTTTTGCGCAAGCGCGTAGCCGGGATGGCTTGGCAGCCCGGGATGGTTGACCGCCGCGACCGCCCCGCCGATCTGCCCGGCGAGGAAATCGACGACTTTCATGGTGTTGTCGATGTGGCGCGCCATCCTGAGCGGCAACGTCTCCAGCCCTTGCAGGATCTGGAAAGCGTTGAAGGGAGAAAGGCAGGCGCCGAAATCGCGCAGCCCCTCGCGCCGGGCGCGCAACAAGAAGGCGGCAACCGTCGACTCCTCGGTAAACACCATGTCGTGAAAACCTTCGTAAGGCGCGGCCAGCGTCGGGAATTTGCCGCTCGCCGCCCAATCGAAGCGCCCCGAATCGACGAGGATGCCACCGACGACCGTGCCATGACCGGAGAGAAACTTGGTCGCCGAGTGGTAGACGAGATCGGCCCCATGCGTGAAAGGCTGCATCAGATAGGGCGTGGTAAAGGTCGAATCGACGAGCAACGGCAAGCGATGTTCATGCGCGATCGCCGCGACGGCGGGAATATCGAGCACGTCCAGCCCGGGATTGCCCAGGGTTTCGCCGTAGAGCAGCCGCGTCTCGGGACGGATCGCCGCGCGCCATGCGTCGAGATCGGTCGGATCGATGAACGTCGTCGCAATGCCGAAACGCGCCAGGGTATATTCAAGCAGGTTGTGCGAACCGCCGTAGAGCGAACGGCTGGCGACGATATGTCCGCCCGCGCCCATCAAGGTGGCGATCGCCAGATGCAAGGCCGCTTGTCCGGAAGCGACCGCGACCGCGCCCACGCCGCCTTCCAACGCCGCGACCCGTTCTTCCAGGGTGGCGGTCGTCGGATTGGAAATGCGCGAATAGACGTGACCGCCGCGTTCCATGTTGAAGAGTGAGGCCGCGCGATCCGCGTCCTTGAAGGTAAAGGAAGTGGTCAGGTAGATCGGCTGCGCGCGCGCGCCAAATTGCTCATCCGGAATTTGTCCGGCATGAAGCGACAGGGTATCGAAACGAAAGCTCATGGATGTGTTGTACCGAAACCGGGAAACCCGAGGATGGTACACGGCGGCGCATACGCAGGACAACCCGGCGCATAACCCCGTGTAAACCCACGCTTACGTCAGGCCGGGACGAGAAAGGTTCGTGTATCATCAAGGGGGTTTTTCCACAATACCTGCCAGGCGGAGCCGGGTAAGCATCATGAGACTATTCGAGCAATTTCGAGCCTTTTTGCAGGGCAAACCGCCCGTCATTCCTCAGGCGCAGGAATCTTCCGATCGCCGCGCCCGACCCCGCGTCAATCCGAAAGAAAAAACGCGCATTCTCGTGATCGATGATTCACCGACCATACTCGCCGCGATGCGGCGTTTTCTCGAATCGGCGCACTGTACTTTCCTGGATGCGGCGGATGCGAAAGCCGGGCTGGAAATTGCGCTCACCCAGAAACCCGCATTGATCTTTCTCGACATCGTCATGCCTGGCATCAATGGCTTCGCCGCGTTGAGAGCATTGCGCAAGAATGCGAGAACCCGCGATATTCCCGTCATCATGATGAGCGGCAATGAGCAGGCGGCGGCGCACTTTTTTGGTTCCGGCATCGATGCCGACGATTTCATGAAAAAGCCGTTCTCCCGCTTTGAAATCTTCAATCGCATCGAACGCCTGCTCGACCCGGATCACGTTCCGCGCCGCCCATTGCTGGCCGCCAACCAAGCGGTCACCGCGGAAGACATGACCCCGCCGGAACCCACATCCGCCAGCGCCACGTTCCATGCGGAGCCGCTGGTGGAACAAACGCCGGTGGAACAAACCATTGCCACCTCCAGCCATATCGCGCCCATCGTCATACCCGCGTCTACGCCGCTGGCCGAACCTGCACCCGAACCTGCGCCCGAGTCTCCACGACAGCCGACCCAGGCAGAATTGCTCACCCAACTCGCCGCCCTGGCGCAGCAGGCGCAATCCGATCCCAGCGTACTCCCCGCACTGGCGGCGTTGTCCGCCCAACTCTCCGTGCAACTCCATCAGGCCGGCCCGGCACACTGACGGCCTGCGCGGCGTAACTTTCCCTGATTTTTTCGACTCATGACATTTGATTCATAAAATCATGGAATCATCGCCGAAAAAATCGGCCCCCGGTTCGCCCTCGGCGTTTTCATAACGGGCGCAGAAATTTGCTGGAAGCGAGGGCGGGACGCCAGGCGGATGGGCACTCGCCCTTGGGGCCGACAGACAGGTGAAGAGAAGCGACGGCTATTGTTGGAAAGCAAGTAAGTGTCAAAAAAATAACCACTCTTTTTGACAGATACGTTGGGGTTTGAAGGCAGGTCACCTCGCCCATGAAAAAACAACGAAAAGTCAGCCCAGCCTTGGCGTTGCGTTGCCTTTATCCCCAAAAGGGCAGGTTTTGCTGGCTTTGCCTGTTCTTTTTGCTCTATAGACCGGCAAAAAATAGGGTTTTACTTTTGACCCTTCCCCTTTGCCCCTTCCCCTTTGACCCTTCCCTTTTGATGCGTCCAAAATGGCGCTTCGCGCCCGAAGATGGCCGCTCACTCCGGCCCGAAGGCGGCGAGAAGGCGGGCGATGTCGGCGTGCAAGGGCCCCGCGCGTTCCGCGACTGCAGTGAGATCGGCCAAGGCCCGCTCGATCGCAGCACGATCTTCCGCACGCGCGGGATGGAGCGATTTCACGCTGGCGGCGATGCTGCTCATGGCATGGGCGGCGTCTTCCCACTGACCGTCCTCGGCCAGCTTTTTCAGTTCGGCGGTGTGCGCGGCAAGCGTTTGGTAGGAAGCGGCGGGCTGTGCGGTGGCGGACGTCGTCATGGCCGGATCACTTCTTCTGTTGCTTGCCGGGTTCGATCTGCGTCCAGGCGTCATGGATTTCACCGAGCAGGGAGAGTACTTCCTGCATGGCCGGGACATCGTTCTTCATGTTTGCCCACAACAACCTGGAAACCATGTAGTCATAGAGCGCCGCGAGCCTCGCCGCCAGCACGCCGCCCTGATTCATGTCCAGGCTCACCTTCAGACCATTGCTGATGATGTCGATGGCTTTGGAAATGCTGGTGCCGCGTTCGGCGATGTTGCCTTTTTCCGCATGAACCTTGGCGACGCTGATCGCGCTTTCCGCGCCTTCGAAGAGCAGCACGATCAGCCGGTGAGGATCGGCGGTGTTGACATCGGACTCGCGTCCCAATTCTGCATAGACATTGGCCGGATTGATGCGGCTACCAAACATGGGTTACGAACTCCGAAACAGGCGTATGTCACACGAAAGCCATGACGACAGATTCATGACCACTCGATCAGGCTAGCTTGAACTTATGGAAGCCAGCTGCGACGTCAGTTGGGAACTGGTCGAAGTCATCTTCGCCATCAGGGTGTCGAGCGCGCCAAACCGCTCGCGATAGCGCTTTTCGACCGCCACCAATCTTTCTTCCAACGCCTCCTGGCGTTTTTCCAGGTCGCGCAGACTTGCCTTCATGCTGTCGGTGCCGGCCTGGACCTGTCCGCCCACGCCCACGAGCTTGTCGATGGCAGTATTGAATTTCGTGCCGATACTGGCGGCGAAAGTGGCTGTCGCAGCGGGATCTTTCGTGATCTGGGCCGCCAGTTTATCACTGTCGAGCGCCAAGGTTCCGTCCTTCTGGAAAGTGATGCCCAGATCGGAGAGCTTGATCTTGTCATCGACCTCGCCGAACACCAGCCCGCGCAAGGCGCTCTGCGCCTCGCGCAATATCCGGTTGCCATTGAGCGCGCCCGTGGCCTTGGTTTCGGCATCGTAGGAGCCCAGCGACTTGATGCTGCTCACTGCGTCATTGAAACTCTTGACGAAGCCTTCCAGCGCGGCCTTCAGTTTGGTGTCGTATTCCGCTGTCACCGTCAGGGAGGTTGCCGCGCTCGTCACCGCTTTCAGTTCCAGGGTCACGCCCGGCACCACGTCCTTCACGGTATTGGAAGAAGTCTTGACCGCAATACCATCAAGTGTGAATTCGGCATCTTTCCCTTCCTGTATCCGCGTGGCGTTTTCGGTGCCCATGCCGGAGAGGGTAAACGCCTTGGCTTCACCTTCCTCGCCGGTCAACACCAGGTATTTCGATCCGCCATCGTTGATGATCGTGGCCTTCACCCCCGAATCGGAACGGTTGATGGCATTGGCAAGGCCGGAAAGCGTGTTGGTCTGCGGCGTGACCTTGGTCGTCTTGCCGTCGACCGTGATCTCCAGGCCATTCGCGTCGTCGAGATCCAGATTGGTTTCGGCGACTCTGGATTTCTGCGCCTGGGCGAGAGCCTGGATTTCCAGATCGTAGCTGCCGGATTGCGCCCCCGCGCCCACGATGGCATTGGCCGCGGCGTTATCGCCGCCGCTGCCGACTTGCGCGGTATAGGAACCGAACTTGTCCAGCGGCGTTTGCAGCGTATCGGGCTTCAACGCCTTGGCGGCGGTCTGCAACGCGGAAAGCTTGCTGGAGAGCGTGCCCATCGCGGAAATCTTGGTGTTATAGGAAGACATCTTGGTCTGTATGGTGCTGAGCGGCAGGCGCTCGACATTCATCAGGTTCTTGACCAGCGTCTCCAGATCCATGCCGGAACCCACGCCCAGTGAGGTGACGGTTGCCATGATGTTCTCCCTGTCTAACGACACGATGCCCGACCCACAAGGGTCAGGCCTGTTGTTGTACCAGCAATCCCTTGATCTTATCCAGCGCCTCGGTCAGCGTTTTGGCCAGTTCCAGCGCTTCTTCGGAAGGAAATTGCTTGATGATTTCCTGAGTCTCGTTGTCCATGATCTTGACCACGACCTTGCCCAGATCCTTGTCGATCGAAAATCGCAATGATGTCACATAAGGGCGGACGAACTCATTGAGTTTATCCACACTTTCCTGCACTTCTTTTTCGTCTACCGGCGGGCGGCCTTCCTGTACTTCACGCGCCGCTTCGGCATCCCTGACGGTCGTGGTCGGCTCGCCGCCATCGGCACCCGTCGCCTTGCCCGGAAAAGCAGGCGCGGACGTGCGGTGTGCATTGGGCGCGGACACCGTGCCGACGCCAGACAAACTGTTGATATCCATGATCCAGCCCTCATTGATACGCCGAAAGGGGCATCCGGCTTGCAGCCAGCGCCCCCGTTCGTCGACTCACCTGGCCGAGGCTATCGCAAGAGCGACAACACATTCTGTGGCAAGGCGTTTGCCTGCGACAACATCGCCACCCCAGCCTGTTGCAGCACTTGCGCGCGCGCAAGCTTGGCGGTTTCGGAAGCATAGTCCGCGTCCAGAATCCGGCTGCGCGAGGCTTCCGTGTTCTCGTGCGCCGCCGACAACTGGGTCAGCACGCCTTCGAAGCGGTTCTGCACCGC
>JAITCV010000137.1 GCA_031282905.1 Azoarcus sp.
CTGCTCTGATCGATGACGACTTGCTGGGTGAGGCAATAACCATGATCCGCATCGAGAACCGGCCCGGCATTGAAGCTTATGCCTTCGACCGTCACCATGCAGTCCGGCGCGGCATGGGCACACGCCGTCGCCAAGGCGGCGGCGCACAGCAACGCCAACGCTTTCTTGTCCGGGCCCGACCGCCGTGCGCATCCCATTTTCCGCCTTTCCCTTATTGATCCGCGGCCGCCAGTGCCGCCGCGATGCCCACCGGCAAATCCGTCAGGCGGGGCTGCCAGTACGGGGAAAACAAGGTGGCATAGGTGCCGTTGCGGTACAGCGCGTTGGGCAATCCGGCCGCGGTCGGATCGTTGTCGCTGAGCGTGGGGCGACGGAAATACGCTTGCGCGGCGGCTACCCCGTAAATCCTGGCGCGCTTTTCGTCGAGATGGAATGGATTGTCCGCCTCCGTTCCGAACGTCTGCGTGGCATTGGGCGTGGTCGCGTTCTGCACCGGCTTGTAGACCAGCACCACGAAAGTGTTGCTGGGGCGTTCGCCGGGTTTCGGGTCGCCGGACAGTTCGTAATACGGCTGGATGCCGCTGTACGAATCCTCCAGCCGGTCTTTCCGGTTGTCGTAGGCATCACCATGCGCCGAGGAAGACATGTCGCCGTGGCTGAGACGCCGCCAATCGTCCGCGCCGGAGCCGCCCGCCACCTCGCCGGTCAGCCAAAGCTTGATTTCCTCGGATTCCCAATGACCATCGTCGCAGCACTCCTTGTACTGGATGTCGAGACCATCCACCCCGACCCAGGTCTTGTTGTCCGAACTCAACTCGGTGCCGCCGTGGAAGACGTGTTTGGATACTCGCCGATATGGAAACGGGAAATCCGGCAAGGGAATCCACGCGCGCTTGACGGTAAAGCCGTCACGCGAAACGTTGACGACCTCGCGCATGCGGTCCATCGCCTCGTCATCCGAGCGTTGCTCGGAAAAACCGCCCAGGAAAGTCTCCATCAGACCTTCCACGTTGGCGGCGCTCGCCAGCATCCCGCCCCCATCCGATGTCGCCCAGCGCAATTCCGGATCGTTGGCCTTGATGACCTTGTCAATTTTCAGCGCGTCCACCGCCGTGATCGCATGTACCCCCATCTGCATCCCGGAAAGGAACTGGATATATATATCCTCGAGCGCGGTCAGATACTCCAGCGCCGGCAGGACATATTCATCAATGACATAGGCCATGTATTCGAACGCTTTCCCGATGGCCTCAAGAACCGGTCCGATATAGGGAATCCAGGACAGGTACTGCAATTTCGACAGATCGTCCGCGGCGAGATAGAGCATCTCGCTCAGCGAGGCCAGACTGACCAATTGCCCCACCACCGCGTGGTTGGCCACCATCGCCCGGTTGGTGTAGGCCATGAAATTCAGGTCCCGCGCCACGGTCGTGGCAAGCGTATACGCTCCCGCGTCGGCGGCGTTCATGGTCTGCATCTTGCCGTGCGTGATCTGGCTGAGGTTGAATGACGCGAACGTCATCAGCGACAGGAAGATGATCGCCGCCAGCGCAAGAAAAATGGCCTGGCCGCGTTGACGGCTCCGGGCGCGATGTTTGCTGGAAAAGACGCGGCGCATGAGCGGAACTCCTTTGTCGGTCGGCGGTAAAAACTTCATTGTGGGTTTTGACCATTGCTGGCTATCGAATCGAATCACATCGGCGGCGGATTCGCTGTATTCCTGTTTGTTGACCTCACAGCCTGCCCAGCTTGCCCAATCTCACACGCCGACTTGGGGCGCGGGCGGTCTCGCTGCCCTTGGACTGCGACTGCGCCGTGCCTGTGTTCCCGCTTTCCTTGGATTGCGCCGTGCTTGCACTCCTTCTCGCGCTTCTCCTTCTTTTCCTTCTGTCCTCATCCTCATCTTCGTCCTCCACGCTTTCCTTGGACGCCGCGCTGGTGCCCCCGGCCAGCGCCACGCTGGCCACCGCCGTTTGCTTGCGCGCCACGTCGCCATACAGGGTATAGGCCGCAATCGAACCGATGGCGATAACCACCACAATGATGATGTATTCGGTCATCCCGTGGCCCAACTGACGTCCAAGGCGGCGAATGCGCTGCATTCCTGTCATGCCCATGTTTGACCTCGTGTCCATGTTGGCCAACTCACTCACTGCTTGACCCTCACTGCTTCACCAACTCCACGCGCCGGTTCTGAGCGCGGGCGGTGTCACTGCCATCGGTCTCGGGAACGAGCGGGCGGGTTGCGCCGTAGCCCTTGGAACTCAGGCGGGCGGCATCGATCCCTTTGCCGGTCAGGTAACGCACCACCGAGGCGGCACGGCGATCCGAAAGCTTCAGATTGTAATCAGCGGAACCGATGCTGTCCGTATGACCGCCAATCTCGAATTTCCAACTCGGGTTGGCATTGGCGAGTTTGACCACTTCATCCAATACGGTGCTCGATTCCGGGCGCAGCACGTCGGAATCGAAATCAAAATTGACCCCGTAGAGTTGCAGCTTGCCGGTTTTTTCCAGATTCTCGGCCATGACTTCGTCGGGGGCTTTTTCTTTCTGGCCGGTGACGGCGCAGGCGG
>JAITCV010000050.1 GCA_031282905.1 Azoarcus sp.
TGCAGTCCCGGTCCTTTCCTGGAAATGTTTGCGCGTGGCGGCAGACAGGGCTGGAACACATGGGGAAATCAGGCAGACGGCTATTTCCCGGATTGGCCGACGTACGCCAATCATTCCCAGGCTGCAAAAAACAAAATACCTTGCCAGGATGAACCTTCGCGTATGCTGTTTTGAAAACATCCACGTCCACTGCGCTGTTATCTGACAACGATTCCTGAAAAGAGAAACACACCATGAAAAAATCATGCCTCATGCCATTGTGCGCTCTTTCCGTGCGCTCTTTCCTTTTGCGCGCGCATCCGCTGCCCCACCGCTGGCGGGCAAGTGTCGATTCAGCCGTGACCTGAAGCATGGACGCTACGATTGCAGGGGAACACAGCACGCCGTGCTCCCCTGCAGTCGTAGCGGTTGCCATGCTTCCAGGCATTTCCAATCTCGTCATTGCGAGGCGCTTCAATGACCTGAAACATCCAAACAGTCTGAAAGATCGTCCGGATTGCCAAAGTCGAATTACTCGTGCCGGATGTCTACGACGACGGAAGCCTTGTATCGCTTCCATTTGACCATGATGACATAGGATCGGGGCGAAACCACGGTGTCCAGCCAGTTATCCGGCGTCACCGCCGTGACCGGCACCGAAATTTCCATGGCGCTGCCGAAATGCTTGCGCGCGTTGCCCGCGATGGTGTTGGCGACTTCTCCCACCGCGTCCAGCAATTGTTCCTCGGCGTGATTCGACTCCTTCATCATCAGCAGGAGATGACTCACCATGGCGCGGGAAGCGGAAAAATAAACGCGCCCGGAAAAACTGCCGGAAAAACTGATATAGCCCGTCAGATCGAAAGTAGTCGCCGAGACGCCACCTTCCACGAGATATGCGGCTTTGATCTCGGCTTTTTCCCCGGTGATCTGGTGAAAATAGACGCTGACCGCGTCTACGAAACTATGAATATCCTTTTCGTCAATGCTGCTCATGGTCCAATCAACTCCAGAAAGGCGGCTACCAATGCTTCGTCGGAAAATGGTTTGTAAAGAAACCCACGCGCGCCTTTCTTCAGGGTTTTCAGCGCCGTTGCCTTGTCACTCAGGGCGGAGATGACAAGGATGTTGCAATCAGGTTTGAGCTGGATGATTTTCTCCGTGCATTCGACACCATCCATTTCGGGCATGGTGAGGTCCATGGTCACGAGCTCCGGCATGTGCCGCATAACCAGGGAAACCGCTTCGACGCCATTGCGCGCCATGCCAATCACCTGGATGAAGGCCAGCTTGGGATGGTTCAGCGCCCGTGCGATCCGGCTGCGGATAATGGTGGAATCGTCAACGATCAACAGCTTCATCTTGCCCTCTGGCCGCTATGTTGAACTCGATACGGAATTCGGTGTAGCGATCGGGGCGGCTCCTGACCAGCAGACGCCCGTTGATGCCTTTCACCTTTGCCAGGACGATATCGAGTCCGATGCCATGCCCGGCGTCCCGGTTCGCCGCCGTCGCAGTCGAGAATCCGGAGTGGAAGAGCAAGGATGCGACTTCCTCGTCGCGGAGCTGGGCGACTTCCTCTTCGCTCATCTTGCCGCTTTTCACCAGATGGGCGCGCAAGCGCTTCGGCACGATGCCGCGCCCGTCGTCGCGCACGGCGAAATCATATTGCGCGTTGCCATGGTTCTCGCACCATATCTGCACGGTTCCTTTCTCTGGCTTCTGGAGCGCGCTCCGTTCGGCGGGCGTTTCGATACCATGGGTCAGGGCGTTGCGCAGCAACTGGATGGAAATGCTCTGTAATTCCTGGGCGATGTGGGCGGGCAAGGTCGACAGCCTGTCCAGTTGGCAGAAGACCTCGACCTGTTTGTCCTGGTCTTTCGCGATGCGTTGCGCCAGGGAGGTGATCTGCTGGACGACGGCTGGCTGTTCCGTTTTCCCGATGCGCGCGCTTTCCCGGCGTACCCCGTCCGGGTTCGTTTTTCCCAGCGCGGCGCCAAAGCGTTCGACGATTTCGGCCAGCGAGGAATAGCGCTCATAGAACCCTTCCAGGAGGACCGAAATGCGCACCATGTGATCGCCGGTCACGCCTTCCTCGCTTTCACGCATGGCGACCATTTCCTTCTCACATTCGTGGGCGTAATTTTCCAGCACATCGACGCCCAGCGCGGCCGCTTCTCCCTTGACGCCATGCACGATGCGCATGATATTGGCCAGGGTGTGGCTGTTTTGTTCACCGTCATTCTGGGTCGCGCTCAGTTCCCGGTTGATTTCACTCAGCGCCCGCTCGACATTGGCAATGAACTGACGCAAGGATTCGAAATCGCCACCCAGAAGCCGCAGGAGCGCCTCGACTTCCGTTTTCGATTGCTTTTTCGCCTGTTCGAGACGTTGCATCAGGGAGACCTGCTCGGTTACATCCTGCACCGTCACCAGCAAGTGCGAGATTTTGTCCCCTGACATGACCCGGTTGAAGGAAAAACTCAGGTGATGTTCCGTTTCGGCGCCCGCCCGGTCCAAAACCCTGATCGGAACGTTGGTCAAGGGATTGAGACTCGTGACCAAGGATTCCTTCACCCGATCGCCGAGCAGCAACTCGATATAGTCTGTCGCGGCTTCGAACACGTTTGCGGGAACCATTTCCCTGAGAATGGCGATGAAGTCCACGCCAGGCTGGATTGCCCTGCCCAGCATGCGCGGCAATGACGCGGAAAACTGCGTGCCCAGCTTGCCGTCCTTGTCCAGCAGGAAAAGCCCTTCATGCACGGTGAGGAGGATTTCCGCGGTTTCTTCCTGCGCCTTGGTGATTTGCTCGTCGCTCTTCATCAGATCGCGGATGGAAACGATGACGGTATAGGAGAAATTACCCAGCGCCACGAAGACGCCCAGGATCAGGATGATGCGCAGGAAACGCGCACGATTGTTGGCGACCAGTTCCAGATCGGAAGTCAGGTCATTCATGAGGCGCAGCACTTCGAGATTGTTGTCCTGCGCGTAGGACACCACCGCTTCGAGCTGCGCCGTGGTGAAGTTCCGGTTGTTGCCCAGTAGTGGCCGCAGCCTCTCGAGGTAGGGATTCCAGATCACGTAGGCATCTTCCACGATCTTGCGGGAAATGTCCGTGTCGACCTGGGTCAGGAACACCTTGCTGCCATCGCCGCCGGTAACGGTATCGCCATCGCGGAAGCCTTTCAGCGTGGTGTCGAACAGATTGACGGCCAGATCCAGTTCCTTCAGGTTGCGTTCCACGCCCGCTTCGTCGTTGGTATTCACGCTGCGCTGCAAGAGCAGCAACACCTTGGTCGTGCGCTGCGAGAGCATCCGCTGCCGTCCGGACAGATTGATCGACACCGCGGATTCGTTGGCCTTGAAGGTGCTGTAGAAATTGATACCGATCACCAGCGAGTCCGCCACCACGAACAGGATCACCGCGAAGATGATCTTGCGGTAGCGGACGAAAACGCTGTGTCTGTTGTTTGCTTCGGTCATGATGTTCTTTCCAATGTTCGTATTCTGCCAGCGGAAACACCAATATTATTGGCATGCGCAGAACCGGCCTGTCTCATGCGTCTCATGCGGGCAACGACATGATGCGCGCACAGTATCTCAGGTTTTTGACTGTGTCGTAATTCTCCGAAAAGTTTCAGCATCACGAGCGCCGGGCACCATGGTTTTCGCGTGCGGATGTTTGGGAATTCATGCGCGCAGGCAGAAAACAAAAACAGGAAAATACCGTCCTGCCGCGCGAAGCATCGGGAAATTCCTTGTCTTCCACCATTGCGGCCGCCTTCTTGCAGACGATATGCAGCCAAAGCGTGGAGGCAATACCGTTATCATTGCCAGAGGGGTAAGTCATCATACAATGTCCTGCTTGGCCTGCCGTACCATGATTCCTGAAACCCCAGTGTTGTGTGTCTCTTTGTTACAGGTCGGAGAGGATACCATAAACCTTTGTGTACCCATGTGTAAAACCACGATTGCCCTAAAGACGTTACCGTGGCCTCCGAACTCGTCGAGCTTGTTTTCAGCATAAAGATGAGCGATTATCGAAGACTTTGGCCGAACAACATTGGGTTGAATCATTGGCATCGGGTTCCAGGTTTGGAATGCACAAGGCCGATTACATATAAATAGGTGGCCATCAATGACAACGTGATCGATCGAAAGAGCATGATGGCAAAGAGCATGAGAGGGCCAACGTCAAAGTTCAGTCGTCCGTTTGAGCGCAGCGTTGAACGCAAAGCCAACGCCGGAAGATGGCGCTTGTATGCATCGGTCGATAAACCACTGCCATTCAACGGCGACCAGCTTGTCTCGATGGAAGGTAAAAACAGCAGCGTCATTCCCTGGATTCCCGGGGAGCTTGTACGTCAGTTTTTCGCTGTGCTCTTTGTCCGGCTTTCCCATTTGTTCAATAAGAGTTATTCGATTGGTTTTACCCAGGACTCTGTTTTCGGGCAAAATGCTAGCTCTTTATTCAGGCTCATGTATTCCGGAAATGGTGCGTGTGGTGCGGATTTTTTTGTCCTGCGCTGATTGGAACTCATGAATCCAACCATGAAAATGCCTGGAAACACGGCAACGGCGCGAATTTGTAGGGGCACGGCGCGCCGTGCCCCTACTACGAGCTGTACTTTGTGCCATCTGCATTGCTGGCCGACTGGAAGCAGCCCCACGTGATGTCAGAGGCGACGCATGCGTCGCCCTACAAAAGTTCTATCAAGCATGCAGCACTACACTGGAAAGAAAAGTGCGTCGCGGGCAATATTGTTTACGGGTACCCAGCGCGTTCATGGGGTAATCCGGGCCGTGCTTTTCCCCCGGCAATCTGAGTTGGTGTATCCAGATCGCGGGATCGCGGCGGCAGCGCAGGCTGCCGTGGCAAATCGAAAGATCGGATGTTTCGATGCGGCCCCGAAATTGAGCGACAATTCCGCCGATATCTCATTTCTGTGGTTTGCCCATGAAACTGGTTTTCACCAAGATGCACGGACTTGGCAATGATTTTGTCGTCATCGACGCGACCCGCGCGCCGGTGGATTTGAATCCGGCGCAGGTGCGGGCGATTGCCGATCGTCATCGTGGCGTGGGATGCGACCAATTGCTGGTGGTCGAACGCCCGGCGGACGCGACGGTCGATTTTCGCTATCGCATCTTCAATGCCGATGGCGGCGAGGTGGAACAATGCGGCAACGGCGCAAGGTGTTTCGTGCGCTTCGTCCATGACAAAGGGCTGACATCGAAGCGCGAGATCCGGGTCGAGACCCGTTCGGGCGTCATCGCGCCCCGCCTGCGTGATGACGGGCTGGTGACGGTCGACATGGGCGCGCCGGTGTTCGATCCAGCACGGATTCCGTTTGTGTCCGTTTCCGCCGCCTTCGTGCAGCCGCTCGAAGTCGACGGCCAGATCCTGGCCATCACCGCCGTGTCGATGGGCAATCCCCATGCGGTGCAGATCGTGGCCAGCGTCGATGCCGCGCCGGTCGCAACGCTGGGGGCGAAGATCGAATCCCACCCCCGTTTTCCCGCGCGGGTGAATGCCGGTTTTGTCGAAGTGCTCGACCCGCGCCACATTCGCCTGCGGGTGTTTGAACGCGGCGCGGGCGAAACACTCGCCTGTGGCACGGGCGCGTGCGCGGCGGCGGTGACGGTGATCGGGCGCGGGCTGGCGATCTCGCCAGTGGAGGTCGAGACCCGCGGCGGCACGCTGGAAATTGCCTGGGACGGACCCGGGATGCCGGTATTGATGACCGGGCCCGCGGTCACGGTATTCGAAGGTGAAATGGTGCTGGACTGATTCCATCATTGGGTCGAGGCGCTGGACTGATCGCGTCGCCGCCGTCACACTCTGTGCCCGCGCAACCGGGCGCCCTGGTCACTCAAATGGAGTTTCGATCAAATGACAGTCGAAGATGCTGAAAATATCGCGCATTATCTGCGCGAACACCCCGATTTCCTCGTTGAACACGATGAACTGTTTACCGAACTGACCGTGCCGCATCCAAAACACGGCGGTCAGGCAATTTCGCTGGCCGAGCGTCAGCTCTACGCGCTGCGCGACAAGATCCGCCAACTTGAACTGAAGTTGGGAGAGCTGATTCTTTTCGGCGAAGAAAACGACGAAATCAGCGAAAAAGTCCACCACCTCTCCATCACGCTGCT
>JAITCV010000065.1 GCA_031282905.1 Azoarcus sp.
AGCGCGCGGTTTTCGGAGTCGAAGCGCACCTTGCCAGCGGCATCGGTGACATAGACGCGGAGATCCATCCGTTCTTTCCTGATGCCGTAGATTTCGGCGGCGGGCTGGCGCACGCGGGCAGAACGCACGGCGGCGGCAAAGACACCGTCATTGATACGCTCGAAGACGAGTTCGCTGGCCGCGAATTCGGCCAGCATCTGCGAGGCGTCGACCAAGCTTTCTTCGGTGACCTGGCGAATGCCGGGTTCGATTTCGTCCATCACGGTGTCGAATACCAGCCACAGGGCAAGGCCAAGGACGAGGAAATAACCGAGGAAAAAACGGATGTAGATGTTCATGGGCGCATGCACTCGACAAGACCGCGTGGGGCTGGCCCCACGGTGGTTGCACAAATCTGATTCTACAGATCGTGGTAGGGGCACGGCGCGCCGTGCCCCTACGTTGATGGGGCGACGCATGCGTCGCCCCTACAAATCCGCGCCGTTGCCGTGTTTCCAGAGATTTTCATGGTACTGACCCGCGTGGGGTCGGCTACCAGTTGTAGTCGGGGCCCGGCGCGCCGTGCCCCTACGTTGATAGGGCGACGCATGCGTCGCCCCTACAGTCAGGATGCCGACCCCACGGTGGCCCCACAAATCGGGTTCTACAGATCGACGCTGTATCCCAGGCCGCGGTGGGTGGTGATGGGGTCGCGCTCGGGCAGCAGGGGGCGCAGTTTGGCGCGCAGGGTCTTGATGTGGGTGTCGACGGTGCGTTCCTCGGTTTCCTCGGCGTCTTGCCACACGCTGTCCATCAGCGCCGCGCGGCTCATCACCCGCCCTGGGCGCTCCAGCAGGCAGGCGAACAGCATGTATTCATAACGGGTGAGATTCAGCCATTGGCCCTTGCAGGCGATGCGTTTGCCTTCGTGATCGACCTGGAACAGCGGCGCGGGCAATGACGGTGGCGTTGCGACATGGGCGGTGCGGCGCAGGATGGCGCGCACGCGGGAGACCAGTTCGCGGGGGCTGAAGGGCTTGGTGACATAGTCGTCGGCGCCCAGTTCCAGTCCGATGACGCGGTCGATTTCTTCGCCGCGCGCGGTGAGAAAGAGAATGGGCACGGAACGGTCACGGCGCAGTTCGCGGCAGACATCGAAACCGCTCATGTCCGGCAGGCCGACATCGAGAATGATGATGGAGTAGTCCGCCGCGCGCGCCTTTGCCACCGCTTCCTGCCCCAGTCCGCAGCGTTCGCAGGCGTAGCCCTCGGCACCGAGGGCGTAGGCCAGGGTATCGGCAATGGCCGGTTCGTCATCGACGATCAGTATCTTCATGGGCGAATGCTACCGCCACACATTCGCTTCACAAAACCCCCTTTTCCCCTTTCCGCGCAGTTCACAGACCTTGCCCATGATGGCGAGGTCTGGCCGCGAAAAGGAGAAAGACCGTGAAGACATTCTGGGCGCGCATTTCGTCATTGCTGCGCATGGCGTTCATCTGGAGCGTGCTGTCGGCAATCGGGCTGGTAGCGTGGCACCTCAAACATCCGATGCTGTTTTTCTGGCGCGGGGTGGAGACGCCGGTGTTGTTGCTGCTCGCGGCGGCGGGCGCGTTTTTCGCGCTGCGCGCCTGGCGGCAGCCGGGGTGGCGCAAGCTGGAAGCGGGATTACGCCTGATGGTTTGTTGCTTGTTGCTCGCGCTGATCCTCGGGCAGGAAGGCTGGTTCCGCTGGCAGCAGTATCAGGTGCGGCAGGCCAGCGGGGCGATGAGGATCGTCGGGCGTCATTTCGTCGTCGGGCTGCGTGATTTCGATGAGGTCAAGCCGCTGGCCGAACGCGGCTTGATCGGCGGCATCTACCTCACCCGGCGCAACTTGCGCGGCGAAGATGTCGGCAGTCTGCGGCGCAAGATCGATGAACTGCAAGCCTTGCGCCAGAAAGCGGGCCTGATGCCGCTTTTCGTCATGGCGGACCAGGAAGGCGGCGAGGTTGCCCACCTGTCGCCCTTGCTCGAACCGCTGCCCGCGCTCGCCACCCTGGTGACGGAAGGCAGCGCCGAGAGCCTGGAGGCGCGCGCCCACGCTTATGGCGAGCGTCAGGGACGGGCGATGGCGGCCCTGGGTATCAACATGAACCTTGCTCCGGTAGTCGACCTGAAGCCAATGCACAATGGGTATTGGCTCAACCTGCACACCTTGATCGAACGCCGCGCCATCGCCGCCGATCCGCATATCGTGCTGCGGGTGGCCTCGGCGTATGGCGCGGGTTTGAACGACAGCGGCATCCAGCCCACGGTCAAGCATTTCCCTGGCCTGGGGCGGGTTCTGGCCGATACGCATCTGGTCAAGGCCAACCTGAACCTGGCGCCCGAGGAACGCGCCGCCGACTGGCTGCCCTTCCGCGAGGTCACGGCCCGTACCGGCGCGGCGATGATGCTGGCCCATGTCGGTTTGCCGGACATCGATCCGGAACGGCCGGTGTCCCAATCGCGCAAGGTTGTGCAGGGTATTCTGCGTCATGACAAAGGCGAAGGATGGAATTACCAGGGCATTTTGATCACCGACGACATGAACATGGGTGCGGCATACTATGACGGAATCGGGCGGGCGGTGACGCGGGCGCTGGACGCGGGGGTGGATCTGGTGCTGGTGTCCTACGATCCGGATCAGTATTACCGCGCGCTCCATGACGCGGCCAAGAATTGGCGTCTCGACAGGATCGACAACACGCTCGAAGTCGAGAGCGCGATGCGGCTACAGCGATTCTGGGATGAGAAGGCGCGAACGCCCACCGCGTTGCAACAAGCTTCGATCATGGGAGAACAATGATGATCATGAACATCAACCATCTGAACGGCATGGTGCCGGCCCATCGTCCGGCCGCTTCGTTCGGGCGGAAACTGACGTCCGCGCTCATGGCGATCTTCATCCTGGCCGTGCCGTCCATGGCCGAGGCCAGCCATGAGGCCGATCTGGCGGAAAAAACCGCCAGTCCGTATTTCTTCCTGCCCGATGGCAACCCCGCGATCGACGCCTTGCCCCTGGCATCGACCGAGGTCGATGCGCGCATCGTCGGGGTGATCGCCGATGTCACCGTCACTCAGGTCTACAAGAATGCGGGCCAGCGCCCGATCGAGGCGCAATATGTATTTCCCGCTTCGACGCGCGCCGCCGTCCATGCGATGACGGTCAGGGTCGAGAACCGGATCATCACGGCGGAAATCCGTGAGAAAGAGCAGGCGAAGCAGGAATACGAACAGGCGAAAAGCGAGGGCAAGACCGCGGCGCTGCTGGAAGAGCACCGTCCCAACGTCTTCCAGATGAACGTTGCCAATATCCTGCCGGGCGAAGAAGTCCAGGTTGAATTGCGCTATACCGAATTGCTGCGGCCCGAGAGCGGACGTTACCAGTTTGTCTTTCCCTCCGTGGTCGGCCCGCGCTACAACAGCCCGCGCGCCAGCCACAACAGTTCGCGCGCCAACGATGACAATGCGCGCGCCAGCGATGACCATGACGATAAAGATGATGCCAGCGGCAACGATTGGGTCGAGCAGGCTTATTTGTTCGAGGAGGCGGCGGTGAGGCCACCGGCCTTCAATCTCCAGGTAAGGCTGGATACCCCGATCGCAATCAAGGATCTGCGCTCGCCGTCTCATGAAATAGAGATAAGCCGCACGAACGATCGCCGCGCCACGGTGCGTCTGGGACAGGACAGGAGCGAAAACGGGGACAAGCGCGCGGACGACCGCGATTTCATCCTGGATTACCAGTTGGCGGGCGCGGCGATCGAATCCGGCGTCATGATCGCGCGCGGGCCGGAAGCGGACGGGGAGAATTTTTTCCTCGCCATGATCGAGCCGCCCAAAGCCACGCCGCCCGAAGTCGTTACCCCCAGGGAATATATCTTCGTGGTGGATGTATCCGGCTCGATGCACGGTTTTCCGCTTGACACGGCCAAGAGCATGGTGCGTGAGCTCATCGGCGGCCTGCGTCCAAGCGATACCTTCAACGTATTGCTGTTCTCGGGCAGCAGCCGTTTCATGAGCGAGCGATCCGTCCCGGCCACCCGGAAAAATATCGTGCACGCGCTCCGCCTCATCGACGGCGAAAGCGGCGGCGGCGGCACGGAATTGATACCCGCCTTGCGCAAGGTTTATGCGCAGGACGCGGCAGCGGACATCTCACGCAGCATCGTGGTGATCACCGATGGCTTTGTGGTGGTGGAAGACGAGGCGTTTCGCCTGGTGAGGGGCCATCTCGACCAAGCCAACCTGTTTGCCTTCGGCATCGGCAGCTCGGTGAACCGGCATTTGATCGAAGGGCTGGCGCGCGCGGGCATGGGCGAAGCTTTCGTCATCACGAACAGCCATGATGCGCCCGCGCAAGCCAAGCGTTTTCGCCAGATGATCGAGTCTCCGGTACTGACCCACATCAAGCTTGGTTTCGAAGGCATCAAAGTCCATGACATGACGCCGGAGAGCGTACCCGACGTGCTCGGCGAACGTCCGGTGATCTTGTTCGGCAAATGGCGCGACTCGCCAGCGGCGCAAGCGCGGCGACTGATCATCGATGGGCAAAGCGCGCGCGGCGCTTATCACGCGACGCTGCCGCTGACGGAAGCGGCGGCCAGTCTTAATGACGAAGGAATGCGCTTCAGCGCGCTGCGCCAGCTTTGGGCGCGGCAGAAGATCAGCGATCTCGGCGACCGGGAAAACATGGACGGCAATATCTTGCGCCAGGAAATCGTCCAGGTCGGTCTCGAATACGGCCTGCTCAGCCGCTATACCAGTTTCATCGCGGTCGACCAAGTCGTGCGCGCCGATGGCGACGGCACGGTCACGGTCAAGCAGCCGCTCCCCCTGCCCAGCGGGGTCGGCCCGCTGGCCGTCGGCGGCGGCACATATGTGCCGGGCACGCCGGAGCCCGCCCCCATCGGCGCGCTGCTCGTTGCCCTGTCCATGCTGGCGATGATCGCGCGGCGGCGACAAAGACAGCGCAACCATCGGATGACGTCGTGAGCTGAGGACGGAAGCATCCTGGGAGCGCGGGCATCTTGCCCGCAGGACGCCTGCGCTCCCGACCAAGCATCGCAACACGGAAAAAGATCATGAATGCCATTCTTCGACATGGACGCTTTCCGCCGCTGGGCTGGCTGATGCTGCTCGCGGTGGCCTTGTGGCCGCAGATACGGTGGATGGCGCAACGGATGGGCGATGGTTCGGACGATCCGCTGGGCATCGTCGCCTGGGGAGCGCTCGCCGTACTGGGCTGGCGCTATCGCCGCCATTTGTACGAACTGCCGCATCCGGGCTGGTCGGGCGTGGCGCTGGTGTCGACCCTGCTGGCGACGGTCGCCTGGGGACATGCGCCGCCCATGGTTTCCGCCCTGTTCGCGGCCACGGCGTTCGCGGCGGGCTTGCTTGCGTTTTTGCCGGCCATGGTGGGCAGCGCGCCGGTTCTCGGTCTGGCGCTGTTGTCCCTGCCGCTGATGGCTTCACTCCAGTTTTACGCGGGCTATCCATTGCGCCTGGTCGCCGCCGAATTGAGCCGCTGGCTGCTGATGCCCTGGTTCGATGTCGCGCGCGATGGCGTGGCGCTCAAGCTCGATGGACAACTGCTCCTGGTCGATGCCGCTTGTTCTGGCGTGCAATTGGTGTGGTTCGGTTATTTCACCGCCTGCGTCGGCGCGCTCCTGTGCGGATGCGGCAATCGGCATTTTTTTGCCCGGCTGCCACTCGTCGGCGGGCTGGTGTTGCTGGGAAACGTCGTGCGCAATGCCGTGCTGTTGGCCGCGCAAGCCGATGGTCAGACGGTGGCCGATTGGCTGCATCAGGGCGTCGGCCTGGTCGTGCTTGCCGGCGTCTGCGTGATGATCGCCTGGATAATGACGAACACATCATCGCGCACGACAGGCGCGCATGGGTCAATGAATGAGCTCAGGGTGGCCGGATACCGCAAGGCCACGCTGGCGCTGCTCTTGTTCCTGCCCGCGTGCGCGCTCTGGCACCTGCCGGGCACGTCCGCCGCAAACGCGGCCACGGAGGCGGCCACGGCAGCGGCGGAGGCGGTGGCAATCCCGAAAGCATGGGAAGGCCGTCCCTTGCATCCGCTTGCCCTCTCCAAGGTGGAGCAACGTTTCGCCCAAGGCTTCCCCGGCAAGATCGCCCGCCTGAGCGATGGGCAAAACGTGCTGATCTGGCGTCACGTCACCCAGGCCACCCGCATGCTGCATCCCGCCACCGATTGCTACCGCGCCATGGGCTGGCGCATCCGCGACGAGCAACTGGAGATGAGCGCCTGGGAAAAACGCTGGCGCTGTTTCACCGCCGAACTTGCCAGCGAAAACAAAACCTTGCGCGTTTGCGAACGCATCGAAGATGCGAACGGGCAGGCTTACACCGACACTTCCGCATGGTATTGGGCCGCAATCACCGGCCAATCCACCGGCCCCTGGCAGGCAATCACGGTAGCCAGCGCGATGTAGGGGCGACGCATGCGTCGCCCCTACGATCTGTAGAACCCGATTTGTGGAACCCTCGTGGGGGTCGGCATCCTGCCGGCCAATCTCGATCTCTTCAGCGGCACTTTGTGCCATCTGCATTGCTGGCCGCCAACAAAAAACCCCGCTGACGCGGGGTTTTTTGAAAATCATGGAGAAGAAAACGCCTCACATCCTGGCGTCGTTCGCGGCCTTGCGGGGTTTGCCGCCGGATTCGATCATGCGGGTGATCTGCCATTGCTGGGCGATCGACAGGATGTTGTTGACCACCCAGTACAGCACCAGCCCGGAGGGGAACCACAGGAACATGAAGGTGAAGATGATGGGCATCGCCATCATGATCTTGGCCTGGAGCGGGTCGGGCGAGCTGGGGTTGAGCTTCATCTGGATCAGCATGGAAGCCCCCATGATGACCGGCAGAATGAAGTAGGGATCGCGCGCCGACAGATCCTGGATCCAGCCCAGCCAGGGGGCATGGCGCATCTCCACGCTGCCGAGCAATACCCAGTAGAGCGCGAGGAAGACCGGGATTTGCACCAGGATGGGCAGGCAGCCGCCGAGCGGGTTGATCTTTTCGTTGCGATAGAGATTCATCATCTCCTGCTGCATCTTTGCCTTGTCATTGCCGTACAGTTCCTTCAGGCGCTGGAGCCTGGGGCCGAGCACGCGCATTTTCGCCATCGATTTGTAACTTGCCGCCGAGAGCGGGAAGAAGATCAGCTTGATGAGGATGGTGACGAGGATGATCGCCCAGCCCCAGTTGCCGGTGAGGCCGTAGAGCCATGACAACACCCAGAACAGCGGCGCGGCGATCACGGTGAGCATGCCGTAATCGACCACCAGTTCCAGCCCGGGCGCGATGTCTTCGAGCTTGGCTTGTTCCTGCGGGCCGACGTAGAGGCGCGAGGAGACCATGCCGGTTTCGCCCGCGCCAACCATCACGGGCAGCAGGACGCCGGCGGTGTAGCGATCTTCACTTGTCTTGCGGGTGGCGAAATAGCTGCGGTTCATGCCTTGCGGGGGCAACCAGGCGCTGACGAAATAGTGCTGCACCATCGCCACCCAGCCGTCGCTGGCATCGCGGGTGAACTTGGCCTTGTTGGCGGCGATGTCCTCGAAAGAGACTTTCTGGAATTTGTCCGCATAGGTGTAGAACGCGGGGCCGGTGAAGGTCTGGACGCCGAAGCCACCGAAACCGCTGGCCTGTTCGACGGGTTTGCTGTCGCGCAGGAACTGGAAATAAGCCTGGGCGGTGAGGGGCGCGCCGCGCGCGTTGTGGATTTCATAGTCGATGTCGATCAGGTAGCTACCCCGGGTGAAGGTGAGCAGTTTGGCGATGCGCAGCCCGTCGATTTCGGGCGCTTCCAGGCGCACGACCAGTTTGTCCGCGTCGGCGGCAAGCGTCTGGTCGCCTGCGGGCAGGGTGAACAAGGTGCGATGGGTGGGCAGGTCCATGCCCAGCAGACCGGATTCGGATTCGAAGATGTGTTCGCGCCCGTCGTCGAAGATGACAAAACCGTGTTCGGGATCGCCCTTGGCGCGGTGACGGGTCAGTTCCAGGCGGACGATGCTGCCGCCTTCGGCGGACACCTCGGCGGTGAACACGTCGGTGACGACCTTGATCCGGGGAACCGTGCCGGTGGAAGGCGGCGTGACGCCGAGCAGGGCGGTATTGGGGGAGAGGCTGGCGCTCGGCGCCGGTATCGTGTCATCGGCGCTGGCCGTGGCCTGGGGCGTGGGGGACGTGCCGGGGATGGCGGGCGGCGTGGCTGGCGCGGTGGGGCGGTTGAACTCGATCCAGCCATTCCACAGCATGACCAGCGACAGGATGAAGATGATGAAGGGGACGAGGCGGCGTTGGTCCATCGGGAAGTCAGGCTGACGGTGAGGGTTGGGGCGGATGGGCGGGCAGGCGAGTGAGCAGGGCGCGAAAATCCTGATTCAGTTCGGCGCGGGTGGCATGGGTGACCGGCGCCTGGAGGCGGGCAATCAGGTCGTGGTTCGGCAAACCGGCCCGTTCGCGGCGGAAAAGCTCGCGCGCGATGCGCTTCACCAGGTTGCGCACGTTGGCGCGTTTGGCCAGTTTTTTTGCTACCACGACGCCCAACCGGGCAGTATCGAGGCTGTTGGGGCGGTAGTACAGCACGTAGAAACGTCCCCGCAGTGCGTGCCGAAAAGCAAAAACGGATGAAAATTCATCCGTTTCGTGCAGTCTGTGAGCATGACGAAAATGAGCGCGGCGGAGATGGAGTGGCTCGCGGGAGTCGCCCTGGCGCATCAGGCTACTGCCGCCGTTTTCCGCCGCTATCGTCACCTCAAACGGCGAGGCGGTGACGGCCCTTGGCGCGGCGGGCGCGGATGACCGCGCGACCACCCCGCGTCTTCATGCGGACAAGGAAACCATGGGTACGTTTGCGGCGAACGACGGAAGGTTGGTAGGTACGTTTCATGTCATGGTTCCTGTGATGAAGTCAAACCGTGGATTAGATTTCATAAGCCGTGTCTTGTCAACCCACTGCGCAGCCACGGGTGTCGGTTTTGTAGGTTGGATAAGCGTAGCGTAATCCGACATTCGTCCCCACGATGCGCAGCACAAGCAAATCAAAGAACAGCGGTGCTTTGCGCCGGTGATGAACCCATGTCGGATTACGCCTTCGGCTTATCCAACCTACAAAACCAACGCCACCCTTCCCATCATCTGATCGCCAGCGTGGCGCTTTTCCAGGCCGGGTCCTGCCAGCGGTAGAACGCGGTCAGGTTGCCGGGTTTGTCGACTCGTTTTTCGACTTTCAGTGTTTCCCGATTCCATAGCTCGAAGCTGGTTTTGGTCACGCCATTGATGAAGGTTTCACGCGCGACGAGGAATTGTTTATTGCCCGGCACCCAGCCGGCGAATTCGATATAGCCGAGCTCCGGCTGATCGACCGCGGGCGGCACGGCTTCGGCTTCCCAGCCCTCGCTGCCCAGACGAAATATCCATATTTCACGCCAGTCGGCGAGCGGCTGTACGGCGAGTGTCATCAGCTTGCCATCGGGGCTCACGGTGAGCGAGGACGTCCACACTTGCCCGTAGGTGCAGCGTTCGAACGCGGGCGCTTGCTCCGGCGTGTTTTCCCCTTCGATGACCTGCACGCAGTTTTGCCCGGCTTGCTCGCCCGCGGCCAGACGGATGCCGGGGCGTCCCTTGACCGGGGCGGGCAAGACCTGCGTCTGTTTGGCCCAGCGCGAGGCGCCGACCCGGATCGCGGCTTCGTTCCAGGCAGCGACATCGCCATCGACCAGCAGACTTTTGTCGACGGCGGCAAGCATGGTTTCAGCGGTTTGTCCGGCTTTCAACACCGCCGCGTCAGCGTCGGGCCGCCGCGCCATCTGGTGGGCGATGCCCGCCCATACGCCCGCGGCGCGGATTTTCAGGCGGGCTTCGAGGTGTCCGGGCAAACTGCCATCCGCGCCCGCTTCCAGCGCGCGGTCGAGCAGATCCGCGCGCCAGAGGTCCAGTTCCAGCCTTTCGGAGGGCAAAAGAGTGGATTGAACGCAGTCGTGCCTGGTGAGCGAGAGCGCCGCGCGCGCTTTTTGTTCGGCAGTGGCGGGCAGCGCCATCACTCGCCGCCAAGCTTCTCCGTCGTAGCAAAGTGTCATTTTCTCGTTGCGTTCGACGCTGTAGACCGTCACGCCGTAACTCTTGAGTACGTCGAGATGCTCATCCACCGTCCGCGCCTGTTTTTCATTCGCCGCTCCACTGCTGCCGGAGAGCTTCGAGGCTCGCCAGGCAAGGCGGTCGGCCATTTTGCCGATGGCTTCGAACAGGCTGGCGTCGATCGCTTCGACGGGCGCGGCCTTGAGGAAAGCGGCGGCGTGTCCCACCCCCATCGCCTCGAACCCCGGCTGGTCCTTGAGAAAATCGACCACCGCCTTGAGCCGGGGCGCTTCTTCGGCTTGCAGCGCATATTGCCCGGCCTGGGTGGCCCGGATATAACCGCCGCGCTCGCGGCGGTAGTCGTAGACCTGGAGGTAGTCGCCCTTCACCCCGCGTATTTCCAGGTTGTCGCCCATCGACAGACTGGCATGACGGGCGGCGGTCTCGGTGGGCGCGGCGCGCAGCGGGATCTGATCCTGGGTGACGATGGCCAGACTGAGCAGCATCTCGATCATGATCGACTCCTCATTCCTCGTTTTCGTCTTCGTCGTCCGTTTCGTGGCGGGCGTAACTCGTGGCCCTCGTCTGCGCCGGCGCTTGCACGCGTCCGATCAGGTTTTCGCCCAGGAAACCGCCGTTGGCGGCAGGCGGCGCGATGATGACCTGGATCTTGTCGGAGAGCTTGTCGGCGAGGCTCTTCTGGATCAGCAGCGGGCTTTGCGCCAGGATCGCGCCTTCGCGGGCCAATTGGTCGCTATTGGCCTTGCCGACTTGCTCGAGCCGGTAGGCTTCGGCGTCGGCGAGCGTGCGGCGCGATTCCGCTTCGGCGGCAGCTTCGATCTTGCGCGCCTCGGCGTCGCCCTGGGCGCTGCGGATACGCGCCACCTTGGCGGCTTCCGCTTCCAGCTCACGCTGGCGAATCTGCTTCTCCTTGAATGGCAGGATGTGTTTCATCGCTTCGGCCTGGGCCTGGGCGGCGATGATCTGTTCCTGCGCGGCGGTTTCGGCTTCTTTCGCGCGCCGTACCCGTTCGGCCTCGGCGCGCAATTCGCTCTCCTTGATTTCCTTTTCCTTGAGTTCCAGCGTGTATTTCATCTGTTCGGTCGCCAGTTCCGCCGCCAGCATTTTTTCCATGCCCACCTTGTAATCCTGGGGCAGGTCGACCTTGCCGATGGTGAGCAGTTTCAGCTTGATGCCATCGGTGGCGAGCCGGGTACGCAATTCTTCGCTGATATTGTTCTGGATTTCATCGCGGCGGGCGGAAAAAATCTCGCGCACGGTGAAACGCGACAAGGTTCTATGAAACACATCCTGGACAATGGGCAATACCACTTCATCGCTGATATTTTCCGGCAGGCGCCGCGCCACCGCGATCTGGTCGGGGTCGAGCGCGTAGCGCACGGTGAAATCCACCCCCAGGCTCAGCCCTTCGATCGATTGGAATTGGGCGTCATCGGGGTGATAGACGAGATCGCGCAGGGAGAAGGTGCGCAGTTCGTGAATGCCCGGAATCACCAGCACCGGGCCTTCCTGGAAATTTTCGGTGCTGCCGCTCCACTGGTTGACGCGCACGCCGACATCGCCGCGCTCCACCGTTTGCAGCGGCGGATGGGCGAGCACAGCCCACGCGCCGACGCCAATGACGCCGATGACCACCACGCTGCGGCGCAGGAAGGTTTTCCGGAGCAGAGCGAATATTCCACTTTGCGGCGCGGATGGAGAAGGGGTGTTTTCGGGATAATCGTTGTATTCCATGATCGTTACCTCGCGGGTGAGTTGTGCAAGCCGGAAGGCGCATTGCGTTGCGTCATCCTTGGGACGAATCATGCGATGTTACGCCGGGAGCATTCCATGCCGTTGCGGGCCGTCTTCTTTCGCGGGCGTGACGGTTCCTTGCCAGGGTGTGAACAGACCTTCCCGGGCGTGAACGCGCCAATGTGCGACACTTGATGGCTCATCGACGGGAAATGACTCATGTACAAGGTTGCGATCATCGAGGACGACCAGCCCACCAGCGGACAAATCCGCGACTGGGTGCTGTCGGCGGCGACGGACATCCAGGTCGAACAATGGTTTACCCGCGACGACGCGGAAGCCGCGATCGCCCGCGAGGATTACGACCTGGTGATCCTCGACATCGAACTGGGACGCGACCGTCATGCCGGGGTCGCCATCATCAATGCCATCAACAAATACGGACGCGGCACGCCGGTACTGGTGGTTTCCGCCATGCCCGCGACGATCTATCGCGGCATCATGAAGGCGCTGGATGCCTGGGATTACCTGCAAAAGACGACTTTCGAGGAGCCCGAATTCATCGACACCTTCCTGGAAATGTTGCGCGCCGCCAAGGCGCGACGGCAGAGCGCGGCGCAACGGCAACCGGAAAACGACGAGCTTTCCATCGACCCGCTGCATCAGGGCGCGCCGTTCTGGCGCGGCAAGCGGGTCAACGTGCCGCTCACCGCCCAGCGCATCCTCGCCGTGCTGCACGAGCGCCGGGGCGAAGTGGTCTCTTATGACGAACTGTTCGCCGCGGTAAAGAGCGGGCGCAACCGCGAAAACATCAGGAAACACATCAGCACCCTGCGTGAAGCCTTCCGCGAGCTCGACGAGCATTTCGACTGTATCGAGAACGTGCCGATGCGCGGATTTCGCTGGATCAATTCAGGGGCGAAAACCTGATGCGGCGCGGCATCGTCGAATATGCGGCGCTTTGCGCCCGGTGAGATTCCGACATCAAGTCGCCAGCATCAATCCAACCACATCTTCTGGCGTCATACCGAATCGTAGCTTGCCAAAACCAACAAGGGGAATGATCTCAAATTCATTGGATGAAGCCGCGTTCATGGTGGTCTCCTTTATGTGTGGACATGATAACCAGTTCAGCTTGCGCTTCGACTAGAAAGGATGGGTTTTGCAAATAGGAAAGGTTTTAAATCCAATCCATTTATTTCTCGCTGTATACCAGCCTCATTGTACATTGATATTGCTTTATCACTATCATCAATATCTTCACCAT